>VYCQ01000003.1 GCA_009843865.1 Acidimicrobiia bacterium | reverse complement strand
CCTCCAGGGTGCGTTTCCAGTCTTCGATCACCGCGACCACGGCGTTGTTCAGAGTCAGAGGAAGCTGTCCGATGTTATCGGGATCGGCGAACCACTCTTTAAGGTTTTTGGGCCTGGTGTTCTGGTGCAGTCGTCTCCACACCGTCTCGTCTCGGGTGCTGTCGTCGTCGATGGGTACCCGCGGCACCTTTACCAGTCCTGATTCAATGGCATCCATGAGCCCGAAATCCGAGGCCACCCACTGAAACTGCTCGGGCTCGGACTTGCTGGCGGTGTCGATTCACAGCGGCGTGGCTGAGAAGTCCAGCACCGGATGAGCTTGTCCGCTTTGCGCGTCAGATCGGCCTAATGCCCTCATGTCGCGCAGTGCTCGAATGGTGTTGAACCACACCGCTGCTCTTCGGTCTTCATCTTTGTCGGCCCGGGCCCGCTTTTGCTCTGGTGGCAGATAGCAGTGGTGGGCCTCGTCGTTTATCACGCACACTCCATTGCGCCCGGCGCTGGCGATGAGGTCGCCTAACACTCGGCGCACCGCTGCCTCCCAGGTTTCGATGTCTTCGCTCCGGGCCTTGCCCAAGAGCTTGCGGGCCGGGCCATCGTTTATTAGATCTTTTGAAGTGAATGCTTGGAAGTTCACGATGCGCACTTTGGCCCGGTTGAGCATTGAGCGCATGTCGTGGGGGACGATGCCCATGTCGTCGTACACGTTGTTTGGATTTGAAGGCAGGAGTACTCCGAGCCGCTCTCGCACTGTGTGTCCAGGGGCGAACACAACGAACCGGTCGGTGTGTTGAACGTTGCGGGTACGGGTGGAGCGGGCTGCGTTCAGCGTTTGCCAGGTGATGAC
Source organism: Acidimicrobiia bacterium (assembly GCA_009843865.1). Taxonomy (GTDB): domain Bacteria; phylum Actinomycetota; class Acidimicrobiia; order Acidimicrobiales; family Bin134; genus Poriferisocius. The sequence goes on along the minus strand of VYCQ01000003.1, from coordinate 59,737 downwards.
CATGCCCATCACCGCCGTCTTGCCCGTGCCGGTGGCCATCTTGGCGCATAGCCGCACCAGTCCGTCGTTATGTTTTCGGGCTTCGGCTTCTAGCTCCCGGCGGAGCGGATTTTGGCGGGTGGTTGCCTCGCGCAGCCAGATGAGCGTTTCTGCTGCTTCTACTTGGGCGAAGAACAGCCGGTGTTTCATGGCCTGAGGGTCGGTCCAATGTTGGAGTAACCGCCGGGTGGTGGCTGTTATGCCCTGGTAGTTGTCGGCCCGCCATTGAGCTACCTCGGCTCTGATCTTTTGTACTGTCTGATTTACTTTGCGGTCATTCAGGCCCATTATCTGCTGGCGACCGGCCTTTTGATCTTCGGGAACGCTGATGTTTACTGGTTGGCGCCGGCCTGCAATGGGTGCTTTGCCCCGCTCTGCTCGTCCGAAATCGTCTAGCGCCCAGTGCCGATCGGGCGGGTCATATGGCGAGCACAGGATCGGATCAGTCGCTGGATCCCAGCCAGCTTTACTCATTGACACCGTTTTTATCAGTCATGTCGTGCGAAGGTTATCAAATCAATCTGGTTGGGTCAGATCAGCTCAATTTGATGTGTGTCTGGGTATCTTGCATAGTTCATGTTGCTTTGTTACTTGGATGAATCGGGGAATACTGGGTCACGCCTCGATGACCCTTATCAGCCGTATCACTATCTTGTCGCGGTCATGGTTCGGGAGGACAAGGTGTCTCAATTGTCTAAGCTGCTTGACGAATTAGCAGCAGGCGCAGCAACAACAGCTAAGCTTGTGGAGTACCATGGCCAAGAGCTGTTTTCGGGTAGTGGACCGTGGAATGGGGTGGAGTCTCATGCCCGGATTTCTGAGTATGAGAAGGCTCTTACTGTGATTACCGAGGTTGATGCGTATATTGCTCATGCTTCGATCAGTAAGCCCGATCTGGCACAGCGCGGACCATGGGCAAGTCCGCATTTGTATGCATTGCAATTTCTGACAGAGAAAATTGATGGATGGATAGCGTCAAACTCAGATCCATTGTGTCGACGAGGGCTTCTTGTTGCTGATCAGAATCATCAAGAGGAGCAATATGCTGTTGAACTTGTTCGTGAGATGCAGAAATCGGGCGGTCCTATAGGTTCTGTTTTCGGTATTGCCAGAACGACAGAGCACATTGTTGACAACGTGTATTTTGTTCCGTCTGAGAGAAATCGTGGTATTCAGTTGGCCGATCTCGTGGCTTTTATTATTAATAGACGTGATCGGTGCTTGGATAGCAACGACAACCGTCCATCAGCTAGAGAAATTCAACGATTGTATATGAGGTGGATATGTCCTCGTGTTGTTACTTGGCGAGATAGATGGCCGAGTTAGAAGGCTGAGAAGTAAGCGGTTCTACGCGACTGGGACCCGCAATTTGCGGGCCCCAGTGGGTTGGACCAATGCACCTTGATGATTCAAAGCGTCGTATGGCCTAATTGCCATCTTAGCGGCGGGGTATGACAGTTGGAACAACTGACTTGTTGGTTCTATTTGGCAATTGGCCGTTTGATTTTTGGGGCACTGACATTTTTCGTTGTATCAGGATTGTTTATTTGCTGGGTCTGTTGAGATGTGTAGAACGTAGGCGTAGGGAGTTGAACACTACGAATAACGAGGACAGACCCATGGCTGCTGCCGCAATTATGGGGTTCAACACACCTATTGCAGCTAGTGGGATGGCAGCCGTGTTGTAGGCGAAGGCCCAAAACAAGTTGCCTTTGATCGTTGCTAAGGTGCGTCGCGCCAGCCCGATGGCATCGGCCACGGCTCGCAGATCACCAGAAACAATTGTGATATCTGACGCTTGGATTGCTATGTCTGTTCCGGTGCCAACGGCGATGCCCAGATCAGCCTGCACTAAGGCGGGCGAGTCGTTTATGCCGTCACCCACCATTGCTACTCGATTACCCTTGGTTTGCAGTTGCTGGATCACCGCGGTCTTGTCTTCGGGACGCACCTCGGCGATTACTCCGTTGTTTGGCATTCCGCCATCTGGCTGCGTGCTGATGCCAACCTCGCTGGCCACAAACCGAGCAGTGCTGGCATTGTCACCGGTTAGCAGCATCACCTCTAAGCCTTGGCGTTGCAATGTTGCAACTGCTTCTTTTGAGGTCGCTTTTATGGGATCGGTTAACTCAATAATCATCTCCGCAGCGCCTTCGCGCCCAGCGAACACTGTGGTGGCACCCCTGGTCTCGGTATCAAGGGCTGCGGCCTTAAGCGCATTAGGCAAATATTCAAAGAGGTGACGTTGACCCACTTGCACTTGTTTGCCGTTGACGGTTGCTAAAATCCCAGCACCGGGTAGGTTTTCAAAAGCCGAAATATCGTGTTGGTCGGATGGCTTTGTGTCCGTAAAGTTGGTGATGGCTCGCGCTATGGGATGCTCAGAGCGGGTCTCTGCGATTGCCACAATTTTAATTAGGTGTTGCCTTGCATCATCATCCAACCCCGGGGCAACCACGCCGGTTACTGACATTTTTGCTTCGGTGACCGTGCCAGTTTTGTCTAATACGACCATATCTATTGCACGGGTGTCTTCTAGAACATCGCCACCCTTGATGATTATCCCCATTTGCGCAGCTTTGCCAGTACCTACCATCATGGCTAGAGGGGTTGCTAGTCCTAAGGTACAAGGGCAGGCGATGATCAACACTGCGACCGCAGCAGTAAAGGCCTCTTGTGTGTCGTGGCCTAACGACAACCATGTGCCAAGCGATAAGAATGCAATTAGCATCACCACCGGTACGAACACCGCCGCTACCCGGTCAGCCAAGCGTTGCACCTTGGTGTGGTTGCTTTGTGCTTGGTTCACCAGGTTGATGATCTGTGCCAAAGCCGTGTCGGCACCCACCTTGGTTGCTTGCACCACAAGAGAGCCATCTAGGTTGATGGTGGCACCGATCACCTCATCGCCTACAGCCACATCGGTTGGTATTGGTTCGCCGGTGATCATTGACATGTCCACCGCTGAGCGGCCTTGCACCACAATGCCGTCGGTGGCAATCTTTTCTCCAGGACGTACTACGAACTGCATCCCTATAGCGAGGTTGTCTAGAGCAACTTCACGGCCGTCGGTCAGAAGGGCGGTGTTGGCGGCATGGCTAGCTAGGGCTCGGATTGCATCTCCAGAGATGTGCTTAGCTCGAAGTTCAAGCCACTTCCCCAAAAGAATCAGCGAGATGATGGCCGCGCTGGTCTCAAAGTAGAGGTGACCATCGCCTATGTTGCCTATCAGCACCACAGTCGACCAGATGAACGCAGCTAGTGAACCCAGTGAAATTAACGTGTCCATGGTGGTAGTGCCATGTCGCAGGTTTAACCAAGTAGCTCGGTGGAACGGCCAACCCGACCAGGCAACCACCAATGTGGTTAACCCTGCCACCACCCACTTGTGTCCTTCAAAATGCAGGTCTGAAATCATTGAGATGAGCACCACCGGAAGCGTCAGGGCCGTAGCTATCAACAAGCGTTGGTACAGATCTGTTTGGTGTTTTGTTGCGCTTTGTTCAGCGGTGCGTTTATCTAGCACCTCGTAACCGAGGGCTGTTATTTCTTGTACTAGAGCAGCTTCATTCACCGATGGGTCGTGCGTGATGCTGGCGCGACCAGTAACGAGGCTTACTTGTGTGCTAGTGACCCCGCTAACTGTGTTCAGCCGACTTTGAATCCGAACTGCGCAGGCACCACAGGTCATCCCCCCCACTTGTAGATCAGTGTGTAGAGAGCTTTTCATTGTCTGGGTCTAGTGGTGTGTTTGGTTTTGTTCACCAGCTATTCCCATTCAATTGTGCCCGGAGGCTTAGAAGTGATGTCGTAAGCCACTCGATTGATGCCCTTCACCTCGTTGATGATGCGGTTAGACATCTTCTCTAGTAACTCATAAGGCAGTCGAGCCCAGTCTGCTGTCATGGCATCTTCGCTGGTGACGGCTCTGATCACCACAAGGTGCCCGTAGGTGCGCTCGTCGCCCATGATACCTACGGTGCGGATGTCGGGCAGCACAGCAAAGGTTTGCCAAATGTGCTGTTCTAGCCCCGCAGCGGTGATCTCTGCTCGGACTATGGCATCGGCTTTAGTTAACAGCGTAACTTTGTGGGGTGTTATTTCTCCTATCACTCTCACGCCGAGACCTGGGCCGGGGAAGGGGTGACGCCAAACAATTTCATTAGGCAAGCCCAACTCAGTACCAATAGCGCGTACCTCGTCTTTGAACAGATCTTTCAGAGGTTCCACAAGCTCAAAGTTCATTTTTTCGGGGATGCCACCTACATTGTGATGGCTTTTGATCTTTGCTGCGGTATGAGAGCCAGACTCAATTACATCGGGGTAAAGCGTACCTTGAACCAAAAAGTTAGCTTTGTTCATTTGTTCGGCAGTGTCCTCAAACACTCGAATAAACAGCTCGCCGATGATTTTGCGTTTTTCTTCGGGCTCGGTAATCCCCGCAAGAGATGCAAAGAATCGTTCGGAAGCATCAACGGCGATCAGATCAATCCCTTGAGAGCGGCGGAAAGCATTGATTATATGCTGGCCTTCGTTTTGACGCATCAGGCCGGTGTCTACGAACACGCATGTTAGGTGATTGCCTATAGCGCGATGAACCAGGGCTGCGGCAACCGCTGAGTCCACACCGCCTGACAGCCCGCATATTGCGCGGTTTTGACCGATTTGGGTTTGTATGCCGACGATGGCCTCATCAATAAATGACTTAGTGGTCCAATTAGGCGATAAGTCTGCTCCTTCATAAAGGAACTGTTCTAGGATCTTTTGTCCAGCGGGAGTGTGAGCAACTTCGGGGTGAAACTGCACGCCGAAAATGCGTTGCTGGGTGTTTTCGAAAGCGGCAATAGGGGCTTGTGGCGTATGAGCGGTTATTACGAAATCTTCAGGTAGGTGGGTGATGGAATCAAAGTGGCTCATCCATACTTGCTGCTCGGTGTTTGGGGTGTTTGAAGCGCTGGCCCAAGTAGTGAGCAGCATTCCTTTTTTATGGAGACTCAGGGGGGTGCGCCCGTATTCGCCAATGCCGGTGTGAGTTACTTTGCCGCCAAGATCGTGGGCGATGAGCTGAGCCCCATAACAGATTCCCAATGTAGGGATGCCTAACTTGTAGATGTCGGGATGGATGCGTGGTGATCCGTCTATGTGAACTGATTTCGGGCCCCCTGAGAAAATGAGTGCCCCGGGCTGGCGGTCAGCCAACTGCTCAGCGCTGATTGAGTGGGGTACGATCTCGCTGTAGATGTGGGCTTCTCGCACCCGTCGAGCTATGAGTTGAGCGTATTGAGCACCAAAATCTACCACCAAGACCGGATGTTGTGGCTTGGTCACCTGCCCATGCCGATACCCTGAGAGCGTTGTAACGATTTGCCTTCAGTTTGTAGTGCCGGGGCGATCATCAACTCGGCTTTTTGAAACTCTTTTAGCGATTCGTACCCACAGGTAGCCATTGAAGTGCGAAGTCCTCCAAAGAGATTTAAGCGGCCATCATTTTCTTGAGCAGGCCCTAAGAGCACTTCTTGTAGGGTACCCCGAGGAGTGGTTTGCACTCTGGCACCTCGAGGCAGGGTGGGGTGGAAGGTAGCCATGCCCCAGTGGTATCCGAGTCCGGGGGCTTCGTGGGCGGCTGCTAGAGGAGAGCCGATCATCACCGCATCGGCTCCGCACACTATGGCCTTGGCTATATCACCTCCAGTGGCTATTCCTCCATCGGCGATGATGTGGACGTAAACGCCGGTTTCATCTAGATGCCGCATGCGCGCAGCTCTAGCATCGGCGATAGCTGTTGCCTGAGGCACTCCGATACCTAACACACCGCGGGTTGTGCAGGCTTGGCCTGGCCCAACTCCTACTAATATACCAGCTGCTCCGGTGCGCATCAGGTGAAGTGCAGCATCATAGCTAGCGCATCCCCCTACGATTATAGGGATCTCTAGTTGGCGCACGAATTGTTTGAGGTTGAGTGGTTTTTGCGTTTTGGATTTATGTTCGGCTGTGATCACCGTGCCCTGAATCACCATGAGATCTAGCTCTGCTGCCAGCATGTGTGGCGCGAATTCTTCAGTGCGTTGCGGCGTGACTGAAGCGCATGACACCACACCAGCATCTTTGATTTGACGGATACGTTGACCAATCAACTCGTGCTTGATGGGTTCGGTGTAGCACTCTTGCAAGCCTAAAGTGGCTTTTTCAGGGGGTTGAGAGGCGATCTCAGTTAGGATAGGTGCAGGATCTTCGTAACGAGTCCAGAGCCCTTCTAGGTTGAGTACCGCCACCCCGCCGAGGTGGCCAATAGCTATTGCAGTTTCAGGGCTGACCACGCCGTCCATCGCCGAGGCCATAAGCGGCAACTCAAAACGATAGGCATCAATTTCCCAAGAGATGTCTACATCTTCAGGGTCGCGAGTGCGACGCGAGGGAACGATGGCGATGTCATCAAACCCATAAGCCCGTCGTGCGGTTTTGCCTAGTCCAATTTCAAGCTCAGCCACCTGTGTTCACTATAGACCTACATCATGCCACCCATGCCACCCATGCCACCCATAGGATCGCCACCGGGTGGCATGGGTGGGGCGGGCGGCTCGGGCTTGTCGGCCACCAAAGCTTCGGTGGTTAGCAACATGGCGGCGATGGAGGCCGCGTTTTGTAAGCCAGCACGGGTTACTTTGGCAGGGTCAATCACACCTACGGCTACAAGGTCTTCGATTTCACCAGTAGCGGCATTGAACCCAACGGTGCCTTTGGTGCCTTCTATATCTCGTACCACTACCGAACCTTCAAAACCAGCATTAGAGGCAATGAGTGAGCACGGTACCGAGAGCGCGTCAAGCACTATTCGAGCACCGGTAGCTTCGTCACCGCTTAGGCTCTCAATCACGTTGGCAACTGCTGGTTTAGAGCGCAATAAAGCAGTGCCGCCACCAGCGACTACGCCCTCTTCAATGGCAGCACGAGTAGCTGAAAGAGCATCTTCAATGCGATGCTTCTTTTCTTTGAGCTCTACCTCGGTGGCAGCACCTACTTGTACCACAGCTACCCCGCCAGCCAGTTTGGCTAAGCGTTCTTGGAGTTTCTCGCGGTCCCAGTCGGAATCGGTGTTTTCAATCTCTTGGCGGATTTGAGCTACACGCCCGTCTACATCAGAACGCTGCCCTGCACCCTCCACAATGGTGGTGTCGTCTTTGGTGACGATCACCTTGCGGGCGGTTCCCAGCAGGTCTAAGGTCACACCGTCAAGGCTGAGACCAACTTCTTCGGCCACTACTTGCCCGCCGGTGAGGATGGCCATGTCTTGCAGCATAGCTTTGCGTCGCTCGCCAAAGCCCGGAGCTTTCACTCCTACGGAGTTAAACGTGCCGCGGATCTTGTTCACCACTAGAGTAGCTAGTGCTTCGCCTTCGATGTCCTCAGCGATGATCAACAGTGACTTGCCGGTTTGCATGACCTTTTCCAATATGGGGAGGAGGTCTTGCACTGAGGTGATTTTGCCCTGGTTGAATAAGATGTAGGGTTCTTCTAGCACAGCTTCTTGACGTTCAGCATCGGTCACGAAGTAGGGCGACAAAAAGCCTTTGTCGAACTGCATGCCTTCTACGAAGTCTAGTTCCATGCCGAAGGTATTAGATTCTTCCACGGTGACCACGCCGTCTTTGCCAACCTTGTCAATAGCGTTGGCCAGCACATCACCGATGGCGTTATCTGCGGCTGAGATAGAGGCCACCTGAGAGATCTCTTCTTTTTCGGAAATCTCTTGCGATTGCTCGGCTAGGGATTCCACCGCCGCTGCCACTGCCTTTTCGATGCCTCGCTTCAGGCCCATGGGGTTAGCACCAGCAGCTACGTTGCGCAGGCCGTGACGTACCATGGCTTGAGCCAACACGGTGGCGGTGGTGGTGCCATCGCCAGCGATATCGTTGGTTTTGGTGGCCACCTCTTTCATGAGCTGAGCACCCATGTTCTCAAACTTGTCGTCCAGCTCAACTTCGCGAGCGATGGAGACACCGTCATTGGTTATGGTGGGGGCACCGAACTTCTTGTCTAGTACCACGTTGCGGCCTCTGGGCCCTAGTGTCACCTTAACTGCATCGGCGAGCTGGTTGACCCCAGATTCAAGCCCCTGGCGAGCATCTTCTTTGAATTTGAGTATTTTCGTCATCGTGGTTACTTAACGATGGCCAGCACGTCACGGGCCGAAAGGATCAACAGATCCTCGCTGTTTACGGTGATCTCGGTGCCACCAAACTTGCTGTAGACAACGGTGTCGCCCACAGATACATCTACTGGAATCAGATCACCGCTGTTTTCAGATCGTTTGCCCGGACCAACGGCTATAACCTCGCCTTGTTGGGGCTTTTCTTTAGCAGTGTCAGGGATGACCAAGCCGCTGGCGGTCATCTCTTCAGATTCGCCTGGGCGGACAACAATTCGATCATCAAGGGGCTGTAGTGCCATTTTGGCCTCCCAATGGTTGAGTTTGAGTTTTAGCACTCTCGATACGCGAGTGCTAAGGATACGGGGTGAGTTAGAGAAATAGCAACTCTAAAAGTTACGAATTGATTAGCGAGATTAAGTGAGCAGTGGCAGAGCAAGGTTAGGGTCGGCTCCAGAGTCCAACGGCGATGGTCCGTCTAGGTGCAGACGATGCCACCCAACCGCAGCCACCATCGCGGCGTTGTCTGTACACATAGAGCGGCTGGGGAGAAATCCCCTGATGCTGTCTTCGTTGCATACGTTCAACAGACGTTCTCGTAACAAGGAGTTGGCGGCTACTCCGCCGGAGAGGCATAGACCCTTAGCTCCGAATTGCTGAGCTGCTTTGCGTGCTTTATGGATGAGCACGTCCACCACGGCTTCTTGGAAAGAAGCAGCCACGTCGGCTACATCTGAATTGGGGTTTTTGCGCATATGGTTTATTACTGCCGTTTTGAGGCCGCTAAAGGAAAAATCGTAGCCGTCGTCGTGCATAGGTCGAGGAAAGGCCACCGCTACGGGGTTGCCGGTGATTGCTAGGTGATCGATTACGGGTCCGCCCGGGTAGCCCAAATCCATAAAGCGGGCAACTTTGTCAAAGGCCTCTCCTGCGGCATCATCTAAGGTCTGACCGATGAGACGGTATTTCCCGAATGCCTCCATTAGCACCAACAGGGTGTGGCCTCCCGATACCAATAAGATAACCATTGGTAGTTCTAAGTCTGGTTCTTCAAGAAACGAAGAGTACAGGTGGGCTTCAAGGTGGTTAACCGCCACAAATGGCACATCCCAAATCAGTGCTAGTGATTTAGCTGCGCTCACTCCAACTAGCAGCGCACCAATCAGACCGGGGCCTGCTGTGGCGGCTACTGCTTGGATGTCACCATCATTGAGACCTGCTTCAACTACAGCTTGAGCAATCACGGGTGTGAGCATCTCAACATGAGCTCGGCTAGCGACTTCTGGTACTACTCCGCCGTAGCGAGCATGTAGGTCAACTTGGCTGCTGATTACTGATGACAACACGTTGTTGGATCCTGACACTACGGCGGCGGCGGTCTCATCGCAGGAAGTTTCGATGCCTAAAACAAACTGCACCTCAGCGATTCCAGGCGTAGCGTGGTGGACAATCTTATTCGGGGGTTTTTGGTCTATCATGTGTGTTCTAGTTCAAGCGCGATTTTGGCTAAGCGGCTGGCGTAGTCGGGTTCTTGGATGTTATCGGCGCGCATCACCACTGCATCGGGAGATAAACCTATATCGCTTAACCCCATTTTGGCGTAGTATCCCCTGCGAATGCCTACAGGGGCTAACCCAAAGCGTCGATAGAGGGATTGCGCGGTTGGGTTGTCGGCACCCACTTCTAGCATTAGCGATTCTTTGTGTTTGCGGGCGGCCACTGCGAGGGCTAAGAACAAGCGGATGCCGACACCGTGGCCTCTCCATTGTGGGGCCACGGTAAGGGTCGTTATATGAGCTGCGTCGGCTTCAAACGACACACCTCCGTGGCCAACTATGGTGCCAAGCGTGTTGTTTGATTGGGGTTGCTGCGATTGTAGATAAGCAACTAGGTAACAGCGATTGCTGATGCAGGCAAGTTCAGCCTCGTAAACAGTTTTGGGCCAGGGCACCCGATAACAAGCGGCATCTATAGCCATCACCTCGTTGAGCTGTGTTGTTTGCATTTGTTTAATGGTGATTTGGTGGCGTTTCATGGTGGTTTGTGGGTGAGTGGAGCAAGTCATCTTTAGAAGTTGTTACGAATTGTGGGTGTTCCAGTTGATGTCGGCATCGGGCATTCGCAAGTAAATTGGCTTTAGTTCCCAGGGTTTCACAAACTCTTCGCGCAAAGCCCGTGCGTGGGCTAGTTGCACAAGTGAGGAAGCCGAAGGATGGGCCAATCCCTGCTCAGCGATTTCAGTTTTTTGTAGGCGATCAAAATCTTCGCAATAGCGTCTTGCACCGTCGCCAACTAGCAGTTTTTCTTCGTTGGCAGCCGAGAGTTCCGTTGCGAGGTCGTGAGGTGTCCCAACTTGTGCTTTGGTTATTCGCTGGATGCCTCCCGGCACTTGCCGATAGCAAGCGTAAAACAGCTCACTGCGCCGCGCGTCAATAGCCGCCACGATCAGCCGATTCGTATGGCGCACTGCAAATGCCAAGAGATCAAGGCTAGACACACCAATCATCGGCACTCCTAGAGCGTAAGCGATAGCCATCGCACTAGATATACCCACCCGTAGACCGGTGTAAAGACCCGGGCCGAGATCTACTGCCACACAGCTCACATCTTGCAGTTCCACACGGGCTTGTTGGGCGACAAACTGCACCTGAGGAGCGATTGCTTCGGCATGGCGGCGACCTCGCGCGCTATGAGCTGATGCCAGCACACCTTCGTGCCCGCCAAGGGCGCAGCCCACTTGCTGAGTGGCCGACTCAATGCCCAAGATCAACATGGCAGGGTCTTGGTGGCTGCAATCGTAGCTTTAACATGACAGCACCAGTTCATAAGGCCCTGCTCTAGGTTTAAAGGCCCCAGGCTCAAACGTCTTAGGCTTAACCTGCTCACCGCGTTATCCAAGGTTGCAGTGTTTCGCTGAGGGTGTTGGCTCGGTTCTGCCAACGGTTGCCTGTTGGTTGCAGGATTATGGTGCGTTCATCGGGCGAGGTTTCAAGGGAGTTGGTAAAGGTAAAGGCAATCTCAAGGTAATCGGTGGGCAGGGTTTGGCGTATCATGTTGCCCCATTCGATGAGGGTCACGTTGTCTCCATCCAATAACTCGAACAAGTCCAAGTCCAGCACCTCTGAGAGGTGCTCCAGACGGAATACATCTAGGTGATGCAGTAGTAGCCGTCCTTGGTATTCACTAGCCAAGGTAAAGGTTGGGCTACTTACTTGCTTGGTGATGCCTAGACCAGCAGCAAACCCCTGAGCGAAGGTTGTTTTACCGGCTCCCAAATCGCCTATTAAGATTAAAAGATCTCCGGGTTTGGCGATCTTTGCCAGAGCTGCGCCTATGTCTTTGGTCTGAGCGGGCGACTTTGTATGGGCGTGAATCATTGATTCAACGTTTCGCGTACTGTCAAAGCCACTTGTTAAGGATACGCGCCTTTAATGGCTGTTGGCTTTAATAGTCCTTGGTCGTAATGGCCGTTTTTTTAATTTAAGTCACTTGTAGCTGTGGTGTACGGGTGTTTAGTGAAGTGCAAGGGCAGGCGGGGGCCTAGGCGGGTGATGATCTCGTAGGCGATGGTGTCAACGTGGTCGGCGATCTCGGTGGCGGTAATTTCGTGGTTTCCTTGTTTGCCTAGCAGGACTACCTCATCGCCTACTGCGACCAGATGTTCAGTACCGCAGTCCACCATGGTTTGGTCCATGGTGACCACTCCAGCGATGGGGCGACGCTGTCCGCCAATCAGCACTTCGCCGCCGGTTAGCCCGAGGCACCGTGGTAACCCGTCGGCATAGCCAATGGGGATAGAGGCAAGTTGTGTGTCGTGTGTAGCGGTGTAATGGTGGCCGTATGATACGGCAGTTCCGGCGGGGATTTGTTTGACCATTGAGACTTTGGTGCGAATGGTCATGGCTGATTTAAGTGCAACACAGCCTTCTAATGCTCTAGATGGTGCGATGCCGTAGACAGAGATGCCGCAGCGCACCATGTTTAGTCGACTTTCAGGGTTGGCCATGCAAGCTGCTGAGTTAGCGAGATGAGCGCAAAAATTGTTGTGACCAGCGGCTGTTAGCTCAGCGATGATTTGGTTGAATCGTTGGATTTGTTGGGCGGTGAAGGGGTGATCGGGGCTGTCGGCCATAGCACAGTGAGTCCACACGCCAGCCAGATCTAGTGTCTCATGCGCGACGATGGCATTGGCCAGGCTGACTGCATCTTTTGCTGAGGCACCCACTCGAGCCATACCAGTGTCAATCTTGAGGTGTACTGGCAAACTCACCTTAGCTTTTGCTGCTGCTGCGTTAGCAGCAGCTAGACCTTCAAGCTGATATATCGTAGGGGTAAGGCCGAGTTCCACTACCTCGCCAAATTGGTTAGGTGTTGGTTCTGACAGCATTAGAATAGGGGTTTGGAGTCCGGCCTCGCGCAGTTGGGCACCTTCTTCCACCAGGGCCACGGCTAACATGTCAGCACCTGCGTGTATTGCTGTGCGGGCTACGGGGATGATGCCGTGACCGTAGCCGTTGGCCTTTACAACAGCACAAAGTTTGGCAGGCTGCGCCAGTTGGGCTAGCAGCTTCACGTTGTGGGCGATGGCGGCTAAATTGATTTCAGCCCAGGTGGGTCTCATGGCGTGCTTTTTTGATGTGGCCTTTCCACTGTTTTTGGTGTGTCAGGCACTCGCTGCGAGCTGCGATGAGCGGCTGTAGTTTCCCAAGCATGCGCTAGTGCGGGCAGTAGGTCGCTAGCGGTTATGGGTGCGTGTGGTAGGGCTTGGGTGGCTTGGCCGTGTAGCCAGGCTGCTGTTGCTGTTGCTTGCTGAGGTGGTGCACCGGCGCTGAGTAGACCGCAGATGAGGCCAGCTAAAACATCACCTGTGCCAGCGGTGGCCAGACGGGCATCTCCGTTGTGTATGGCTATTGTGGTGCCGTCGGGTTGCGCAACGATGGTGCAGGGCCCCTTTAGCAGTACTGTCGCGTTGGTGCTTGTGGCTAAGGAACGGGCCGCATCGAAGCTATCGGGTCTTGGTGGGCTGCCAGTTAAGGCGCGGTATTCGCCAGCGTGAGGGGTGAGGATGGTGGCTGCGGGACGGCTGGCCAGCACTTTGAAGACATCAGATCCTAACGCGTTGAGGCCATCGCCGTCTATCACTAGTGGTAATGGGGCGTGGGTTAGTAGCTCGCGAATTTCGGAGTTGAAGTGGGGTTGGCGGCCTAGTCCTGGTCCGATCAGGATGGCTTTGAATCGGGGCAGGTCTTGGTTGGCCATGTGCTGCCACCAGCCTTTTTGGGGCAAGGCATGTCTAACAGCTTCGATGGGTCCACCTGAGAAGTTGTTCGTACCGGGCGTGCTTAGACGCACGTAGCCCGCTCCGCCTCGTAGCGAACTCAAAGCAGCAAGGTGGGCGGCACCAGTCATGTGCGGCGATCCGGCGATTATCCAGCAGGCAGCATGCCACTTGTGAGCTGCGGCGGGGCGGCCAGGCAGCCAGTTAGCTGCTGTTGATGCGGTGAGTAGGTGGGCTTTGGCTTGTGAAGTGTCTAGCCCGAGGGTGGCCACAGAAATGGGGCCGCAGTACCTTGCTCCTGGATGTAGCACCAGACCAGGTTTGAGTGTACCGAAGGCAAGGGTGCGTGTTGCATGCCAGGGGTTCCCATGCAATTCGCCGGTTAGTCCATTAACGCCCGATGGGATATCGGCTGCCAAAATGGGTGCCCGTTGGTTTGGCGTATCATGTCGAGTGTTCAGAGATAATGGTGGCGGCGCGGGGCAATGGTCGCGGCTCAGCCCGGTACCATAGGCGGCATCAATGGTGAGGTGGCAAGGGGGCAGGGTTTGGGGAGAATCAGCAGCATCTACCACCGCTACCCGCACACCATTACGGCGCAGGTAGTAGGCTGCTGCTCGTCCGTCCGCACCGTTGTTGCCCTGACCAGCCAACACAGTTACACGTCGCCCGTAGCTGCCCTTCAGCATGGTACGGGCAGCTACGGCTAAAGCGGATCCAGCGCGATCAACTAGTTCTTCGACAGATTCTGGTGCTGCTGCATCAATTGCAGCCATTTCTGTCGGAGTGACGATGGGAATCATGGCAGCAGGGTTTGTTTGGTTGCGCCCCACCAGTGGGTCATCAACTTTTCTCGTTGTTGTTGTTTGTTGTTCGGCCCATCATTCGTTGGCGAATCTCCTTTTCGGCACCGTGTTTTGACGGATGGTAATAGCGTTGGTTCTCAAAGCGATCAGGACGATACTGTTGCTGTACCCAGTTTTGTGGATCATCATGCGGGTACGCGTAGTTATTGCCGTGTCCTAGGTTAGCCGCTCCTTGATAGTGGGCATCTCGTAGATGGCGCGGCACCTCGCCACTGCCGTTGTCAGCGTCGAGATGAGCTTTTGCCAGTGCAGTGGTGACGGTGTTCGACTTAGGGGCGGTAGCCAGATATACAACTGCATGGGCTAGATTGAGCTGCGCTTCGGGAAGCCCGACATATTCCACCGCTCTGGCTGCTGCATTGGCAACCAGCAGTGCTTGAGAGTCGGCCATGCCGATGTCTTCTGAAGCCAAAATCACCATGCGGCGGGCTATGAATCGGGGTTCTTCTCCCGCTTTTAGCATTCGTGACATCCAGTACAGCCCGGCATCAGGGTCGGATCCTCGCAGGCTTTTGATGAAAGCGCTGATGATATCGTAATGCTCGTCGCGACCATAGCGGACTGCGCTGGTACCTAGAGCGTTCTCAGCATCAGACAGTGTGACCTGAGGAGGGTTGTCGAGACGAGCTGAAGCTAGCGCAATGGCCACTTCTAGGCTAGTAAGGGCCTGACGGCCGTCTCCTGTGGCTTGGGTTGCTAAATGCTTTAGCGCGTTGTTGTCGGCTTTTACTCCTTCGGCTTGCAGCCCTCGGCGTAGTAGTTCATCTAGTGCATTGATGTCTAAGGGCTTGAGGCGAAACAGGGTGGAGCGGGATTGCAGCGGTGGGTTCACTTCAAAATATGGGTTTTCGGTGGTGGCTCCTATCAGGGTGATAAGTCCAGATTCCACTGCGGGTAATAGAGCATCTTGTTGGGCTCGGTTGAAGCGATGAATTTCATCGAGGAATAAGATCGTGCCTTGATTGCGTTGGCCGAGGCGATCGCGTGCCTCAGACATGACCTCTCGCACATCTTTGACTGAAGCAGCGACAGCGGAGAGCTGAACATAGGCCCGGGTGGTGGTGTTGGCCATTAGCCGGGCAATGGTGGTCTTACCCGTGCCAGGAGGTCCCCACAAGATGGCTGATGATAACCGGTCAGATTCGATGAGGCTGCGCAGTGGTTTGCCCTGGCCGAGCAGGTGTTTTTGGCCCACCAACTCGTCTAGGTTTTGAGGTCGGAGGCGGTCGGCTAGAGGTGCGGTTTTAGCTAAGCGCTTAGCAGCGGCAGTGGCAAACAAATCATCGCTCATTGCCATTTTGCGTTCTCTTGTTCAGCAGCGGTGTATGCGGAAGCTAGATCGGCGGCTACTGATTGGGCTAGTTGCGATGTTTCGGCTTCTACCATGATGCGGATTACCGGTTCGGTGCCCGAGGGTCTGATTAGCAGACGTCCGTTGCCCTGCAAAGTTTTTTCGGCAGCAGCTACGGCTGAGTTAAGGTGCTGTTCATCTAGCGATGCGGGCCCCATTTTTACGTTGTGAAGAACCTGAGGCATTTTGGTCATAGCTTCAGCGGCTAAATCCTTCAGTGGTACGCTGCGGCGGACTACCACTTCAAGCAATTGCAGGGCAGTAACCATGCCATCTCCGGTGGTAGTCAGCTCAGGAAAAATCACATGACCGGACTGTTCGCCACCTAATGCCCATTGGCCTTCTTCTAGTGCAGTCCACACGTTGCGGTCGCCTACCGGTGTGGTCACCACGTTGATTTGTTGTTTTGCCATTGCCCTGTGAAACCCTAGGTTGGTCATCACGGTTACCACTACGGTGTTGCCAGCTAATTTATTACGTTGTTTGCGGTCGGTGGCGCAGATAGCGATGATCTGATCGCCGTCTAGAACAGCGCCGGTGTGATCTACGGCCAACACCCTGTCGGCATCTCCATCAAAGGTGAGACCGAGATCAGCGTTGTGCCGCACGACAGCTTCAGCCACGGTGTCGGGGTAAGTAGAACCACATTGGCGGTTGATGTTTCGCCCATCGGGATTGGCATTAATCACGGTCACTATTAAGTTGTGAGCTTGCAGGGGTTGGGCCAACACAGCGGTGGCGGCACCGTTGGCTGCATCCACCACAACTTTGAGCCCGTTGGCATCAAAGTTCACGCTAGCTGTTAGTGCTTGTTGGTATTGTTGTAATAAGCCTGTGCCGTCGGAAGTGCGATTGGGTGTTCCTAGCGTGGGAATAGGTTGCCAGTCGGGATCGCTTAGGATGGACTCCAAAGTGGCTTGTATTTCGTTGTCTAGTTTGAGTCCTTTAGGGCTAAACAGTTTGAGGCCATTGTCGTGCCAAGGGTTGTGTGATGCTGATACCACAACTCCAGGCGCGGCTTGAGTTGCTGCAACCCAGGCTACAGCAGGGGTGGGGGCTACGCCTAGGTCGATGGTGTGAATCCCCATGGCGTTAAATCCTGCGCACAGGGCATGAGCAAAATCGGGGCTGGAGTCGCGGGTGTCGCGTCCGATTATGATAGGGCTGCTAGGCGTGAGGGCGCGGGTAAAAGCTTGAGCTAATCGTATGCAATCATCGGGAAAGAGGTTCTCATATGCTCGACCTCGAACTCCGTCTGTGCCGAAGCGCAACACTTAGCGTTGTCTGACTAAAGGTTGTGAACCCACCACTAGCGCTTGGAGTATTGAGGAGCTTTACGCGCTTTTTTGAGGCCGTATTTCTTGGATTCTTTCTTGCGGTCGTCTCGGGTGAGAAATCCGGCCTGTTTAAGGATTTCGCGTAGTTCAGGGTCTAGAGCGACTAGGGCTCGTGCGAGACCGAGGCGCAGAGCACCGGCTTGGCCGTTAGCACCGCCTCCGTGCATGTTCACTGTGATGTCGTACTTGTCGATGGTATCGGTGATTTGCAGCGGCCCCATAAAGGCCATGCGATGGCTGCGGGAGGGGAAGTAATCGTCGGCTGAGCGACCGTTTACTGTGACCTGACCGGTTCCCGGCCGCAAACACACCCTAGCTACGGCGCGTTTGCGTCTGCCGGTGGCTTGAGTAAGGGGAGCAGACATCAGGAATCTCCTGTGTGGACTCGGGCCGCAGCAATCTTTAGGGGTTGTGGTTGCTGAGCTTCGTGAGGATGAGTAGGACCAGCATAAATCTTGAGCTTGCCAAGCATTTGACGACCTAGGCGGTTCTTGGGAAGCATTCCCTTCACGGATTTGCGCACAGCCTCAGCAGGTTGGGTGGCGAGCAAGTCTCCGTAACTAAATTGACGTAGGCCACCGGGGTAGCCAGAGTGTTGGTATACTTGCTTGTTGGTAGTTTTCTTGCCGGTTAGTACTATTTTGGCGGCGTTCACGATAATTACATGATCACCGGTGTCTATATGAGGGGCAAATTCGGGTTTATGCTTGCCGCGCAGTAAGCGGGCGACCTCAGTGGCCATACGACCTAGCACGAGACCTTCGGCATCTACGACATGCCATGCGCGTTGTATCTCTTTGGTTTTAGGGCTGAAAGTGGGCATTAGCTTTCCTTGACAGGAACTACATCGGTAGATGCGGTACCAAGATCATAATGATACGGCCTTGTGGGGGTTCACGACAACTGAGGCGATTAAGGCTGCGGGTAGGTAACTGCCCACAAGCAGAGCCCCCGAGCAGGGGCGAGGTTGGAAGCATGAGAACGGTTTTTTGCAGCTAAAATTGAGGACATAGTTTCGGGTGGCCAGCGTTTGGTGCCAATGTCTATAAGGGTGCCGACGATGGAGCGCACCATTTGCTGACAAAATGAAGAGGCCTCAATTTCAAATTGCAATAGCTCACCGCCGATGTCAGCCCATTGAGCTCTGAGGAGTTGGCGAATTCGGGATTTGTCGGTTCCATCGCGGGAGTGTTGACGACGGCAAAAGGAGGAAAAATCGTGCTCTCCCAACAGGTGTTGCGCAGCCTCGTTCATGGCGGTTATGTCAAGGGACCGGGGATGGTGCCATGTGGTGTTGGCTAAAAGGGGATCGTGTACTTCGGAGTTGAGCAAGGTATAGCGGTATGTGCGGCTTTGAGCATCCAAGCGGGCATCAAAGGTATCGGAGGCTTGTGACATCTCGCGTATGGCGATGGTTGGTGCCAACATCTTGTTAACAGAGTTACGGAGAGTGGTCAGGTTGTTGTTGGCGGTGTTGTTATCACAGACATCAAAGCTCACGACCTGCCCTTGAGCGTGGACACCGGTGTCAGTGCGGCCAGCACAGGTTAGTTTGATGACTTGACGCAAGCAGCGGGAAAGAGCTTCGCTTAGTTCGCCACCTACGGTACGTACTCCGGGGTTGGTTGCAAAACCGTGGAACGATGCACCATCATAAGCCACTGTTGCTTTGATGCGCATGCTTGGTTCAGTGGTCTTCAGGTTTGTTTTTGAGGTTTGTCGTGGTTTCTTGCGACTTTGCTGGCTCCAGATTAGACCAACTCAATCCTGGCCATCGGGGCGTTGTCGCCTGAGCGGGGGCCAAGCTTGAGGATGCGAGTGTAGCCACCGGGGCGGTTGGCGTAGCGGGGGCCAACATCTACCATAAGCTTGTCAGCAATCTCAGGATCGCCTAGCTGCGAGATGATTTGGCGGTGGTTGTGCAGACCACCCTTTTTAGCCTTGGTGATGAGCTTTTCTGCTAGGGGTCGCATGGCTTTGGCTTTAGCCTCAGTGGTGGTGATTCCCTCAGCGGCAATTAAAGATGCCACTAAGTTGGCCATCATCAGCTTTTGGTGCTGAGAGCTGCCGCCAAATCGGCGAGCCTTACGAGGTCGTCCAGCCATGGTGATAGAACCTTTAGCCGCGGGGGCCAGCCGCCAGTGCGAGGCCCCGTTCGTCTAGCTTCTCGTTTACCTCATCTAAAGACTTCTGCCCAAAGTTGGTGATAGCCAAGAGTTCGTCTTGGGTACGCGACAACAGCTCGCCAATCATGTTTATCTGAGCCCGTTTGAGACAGTTGCGAGGACGCTCTGACAACTCTAAGTCTTCGATTGGGAGGTCTAAATCGGGAGCACCAGTAGGCGCAGATCCGGCCTCAGCTATAGCTAGACCTTGGGGCTCTTCGCTCATTTCTTCGACTAGTTGCACTAGGGCTCGCAGGGTGCCGCCAGCGGAGGCAAGTGCTTCTTGGGGAGAAATAGAGCCGTCGGTTTCGATATCAAGCACTAATCGGTCAAACTCGGTGGATTGCTCTACTCGGGTTGGTTCAACCACGTAGGTCACCCGGCGAACCGGTGAGAAGATTGAATCAATGGGGATTACGCCGATGGTGGAATCCAACTTGTTGGTTTCTGCGGAAACATAGCCACGGCCCTGTGAAATCGTTATATCCATGGTTAGGCGAGCTTTATCATTTAGTCGAGCGATCAGCAGTTCTGGGTTGAGCACCTCTATATCGGGGTTGGTGGTGAGGTCAGCCCCGGTGATTTCACCTGGACCTTTGTGGTCTAGATGCAGTTCTACTGGCTCTTCGCTGTGGCAGCGCAGCACTAAATCTTTCAGGTTTAACAAGATGTCGGTGACATCTTCTGCCACTCCACTGATGGTGTCGAATTCGTGTAGGGCATCATTAAAACGCACCCGAATTACCGCGGCTCCTGGAATGGATGACAACAGGGCGCGCCGCAAAGAGGTGCCTAGTGTGTGCCCGAAACCAGGTTCTAGTGGGCCAACGGCGAACTTTTGGCGGTGGTTGTCGAGATCAGTAACGGTTTCGACTGCGGGTCGCTGCATTACCAGCATGGTCCGGCTCCCTCGGTTTTATGAGTGGTGGATATCAAGTTGGTCTCAGAAATCTGAGTGGGTAAGTAGGGGTTCAACTATTTGCTGTATAGCTCAACGATGAGCTGTTCTCGCACCGGCACGTCGATTTGTTCGCGTAGCGGCGCTTCTTGCACGCTGGCTTCAAACCCATCATCGGTGCGCTGTAGCCAGGCTGGCGGGGTTCGATCTAAAACATCAAGGTTCCAACCCACAATCACCATTTGGCGTGTTTTTTCACGCAGTGCTAGCACGTCGCCTTTACGAAGCCGATAGCTAGGGATGTTTACGCGTCGTCCGTTTACGTTGATGTGTCCGTGGGATACTAGCTGACGGCTTTGGGGACGCGTGGCCCCCCAGCCCAGCCGGTAGATCACGTTGTCAAGACGCAATTCCAAAAAGCGCAGCATGTTTTCACCGGTGACTCCTTTTTGGCGGGCTGCTTGTTTGAAGACATTGCGAAACTGACGTTCGTTCAGCCCGTAGGTGTAACGAGCTTTTTGTTTTTCTTGAAGTTGCAGTAGGTATTCTGAAACGTTGCCTCGTCGTCGCGTTCTGCCGTGTTCACCGGGAGGGTAGGGGTGCCGCTCTAGCGCTTCCGTTTCACCTTTAGTGCCCCATACGTTGACACCCAAACGGCGTGAGATTCTGGATTTCGGACCTGTGTAGCGAGACATCTCAGACTCTTCTCCGCTTAGCTGGGCGGCAGCCGTTATGCGGCATAGGGGTGACATCTTTGATGCCAGTTATCTCAATGCCTACTCCTTGTAAGGAACGAATAGCGGTTTCGCGACCTGAGCCTGGGCCCCGTACATGTACATCTACCTTGCGGATGCCGTGCTCCATGGCTTTGCGAGCAGCTTCTTCGGCTGCCATCTGTGCAGCGAAAGGGGTGGATTTGCGAGAGCCCTTAAAGCCCACGTTGCCAGCAGATGACCAAGACACCACGTTGCCTCGTTGATCGGCAATGGTCACGATGGTGTTGTTAAAAGAACTTTTGATGTGAGCTATTCCGTAAGAGATGTTTTTACGCACGCGACGCCGGGGTCGTCGTCCTGAGGCTGCTGGGCTGGGCATTAGTGCCGGTTCCTTTCTTGGCTCATTTCTTCATAACCTTTTTCTTGCCAGCCACGATCTTTTTGGGACCTTTGCGGGTTCGAGCGTTGGTGTGTGTGCGCTGACCATGTACCGGTAAGCCGCGACGATGACGAATACCCTGATAGCAGCCAATTTCCATCTTGCGTTTTACGTCTTGGCTGGTTTCGCGGCGAAGGTCGCCCTCAA
Source organism: Acidimicrobiia bacterium (assembly GCA_009843865.1). Classification (GTDB taxonomy): domain Bacteria; phylum Actinomycetota; class Acidimicrobiia; order Acidimicrobiales; family Bin134; genus Poriferisocius. The sequence continues at coordinate 38,355 of VYCQ01000003.1, read as the reverse complement.
TCCTGAGGTTACCCTCGATGTAGTTGCGTAGGCGTGCAATCTCTTCATCGGTCAGATCGCGTACCCGGGAGTGCTCATCTACTGCCGCCTCGGTGCAAACCTCACGAGCCAAGGTGTGTCCAATGCCGTAGATATAGGTGAGGGAGATCACGGCGCGCTTTTCACGCGGAATGTCAACGCCAGCGATGCGAGCCATACTTCAGCCCTGCCGTTGCTTGTGGCGCGGGTTAGAGCAAATCACCCGCACGCTGCCATGGCGTCGAATGACCCTACACTTATCGCACATTTTTTTGATGCTAGGACGGACTTTCAATACGCACCTTTCGCTTATCTGATGTGCCCGTTGGTTCTTTGGTGATTTGTATCGGGGGGTTATTTGTATCTGTAGGTGATTCGGCCTCGTTGCAGGTCGTAGGGGCTTAATTCCACTTGAACCTGATCGCCGGGGAGAATCCTGATGTAATGCATCCGCATCTTGCCGGAGATGTGAGTAAGCACTTTATGCCCGTTTTCGAGTTCAACTCGAAACATGGCATTGGGTAGGGATTCGGTAACGGTTCCCTCCATGATGATTGCATCTTCTTTGTTTTTTGCCAAGGGCAACCTTTCTTGATGTCTTGGCTTAGGTTTTCTAGGTGGGGATGTGTTGCTAGGCTACGTTTGTAGTTTCTTGGTCAGTAGATTTTTGTGGCGATCCGCGCCAAAAGAGCTTTTAACTAAACCGTCTTGTTATGCTACTTGCCCTTTTGCAGGCTTACAAACTCAACAGGTTAGCTTTCAATCAACAGCTTTAGCCCATAATGTCATCGTAGGTATTATTGATGATCTTAACGAGTCTGGCGAATACCTCTTGTTCGCTACCCCTGCCGTCTATCACTTGCAAGCAGCCATTGTTTTGAAACCAGGTTAATAGCGGGGCGGTTTGTGTCTCGTAGAGTTCTAAACGACGGGCAATGGCCTCAGCAGTGTCGTCGCCTCTGCCTCGATCCAGCATTCGGCGGGTTACCTCTTCGATGGGTACATTTAGGTTGATCGCCAAGTTCGGGCCATCTTTTTGCAATATGCGTGCTAGGGCATCGGCTTGGGTGGTAGTACGCGGGAAGCCGTCGAGCAAAACACCGTGGGTTTGAATGTCCGGTTGTTCTAATCGCTCGGCCACGATGCTGTTGATTATGTCGTCGCCCACAAGTTCGCCAGCATCCATGATGGTTTTGGCTTGGAGACCTAAATCGGTGCCTGCTTCTACCGCGTTGCGTAGCATGTCCCCAGTGGATATGTGAATCAGACCATAACGTTCTACGATCAATGCAGCTTGGGTGCCTTTGCCTGATCCCTGACGACCCAAAATAACAAAGACCAGGGGCATTACTTCAAAAAGCCCTCATAGTTTCTCATCATGAGTTGGCTGTCGATTTGTTTCATGGTTTCTAGAGCCACGCCCACGGCGATAAGCACGGAGATGCCGCTAAAGCTGTAAGCCGAGGTGCTTTGAGAGGGGATGTACTGCGATAAAGCAATGGCGGGGATCACAGCCACAGCAGCGATAAAGAGCGCGCCGGGCAAGGTGATGCGCGACAAAATATGCGCTAGATGCCGCTCGGTCGGCCGGCCGGGGCGAATGCCAGGGATGAAGCCGCCCTGTTTGCGGATTTGATCGGCTTGCTTGACTGGATCGAAGGTGATGGCGGTGTAAAAGTAGGCGAACCCCACGATCATTAAAGCGAACGTCACTAGGTAGATCACATCTGCGGGGTCGCCTAGGTGAACGTTGACCCAATTTTGAACTTTTTCACCCCAGGTGTCGTGGTCAGGGTTGGAGTCAGATGGCAGAACTGCTGATAACAGGATCGGCAGATACAGCACTGAGCTGGCGAAGATGATGGGAATCACTCCTGATTGGTTTACTTTAAGGGGGATGTAGGTGTTTTGGCCACCAGCCATGCGGCGTCCTACAACTCTTTTGGCAAATTGCACGGGGATCTGTCGTTGACCGTTTTCTACGAACACGATGGCCACTAACAGCGTTAGGTACATTACGCCAATGACGAAGGTTGCACCCCAGCCTTCTGAGGCTTTGACCAGAGAAAACTGGTTGGGGATGGTGGAAACAACCGAGGCGAAGATGATTAGCGACATCCCATTGCCGATGCCTTTTTGAGTGATTAACTCACCCATCCACATTAACAATGCAGTGCCTGCGGTGAGGGTTAGTACAACTAGGAATACTCGGGGAGCGGTGAAGTTGGGCAAAAGGTCGATTGGTTGGTTGGCGTTGCCTCCGGTGAGGCTTAGCCCGCCACCGCCGTTGTGGAATAAGAAGGCGAAGGAGGTGGCTTGAATGATGGCAATAGCGATGGTGAGATAGCGGGTCCACTGAGTGATTTTGCGTTGACCCACTGCGCCTTGGTTTTGCCATTGCTCAATGCGGGGGACGACCACGCCTAGTACCTGCATGATGATAGAAGCGGTGATATAGGGGAAGATGCCCAACGCGAAGATGGCGAACTGCGATAAAGCACCGCCTGAGAAAAAGTCTAATAGCCCGGTGACCCCACCAGCATCGGCATTATTGCGGAGCTGATCTACAGCGTCAAGGTCTACTCCGGGCGAGGGTATGGCTACACCGATGCGGAAGATCACCAGCATGGATAATGTGAACAAGATCTTGTTGCGCAAATCGGCAACTCGAAACATGTTTGCCACCCTGTTGAGCACGGCGACTCCTACTTCTTTGGTTCGTGTTGTTGGTGGTTAGCGGTTGGTGAGGGCATTGCCCTTGGCCGGTGGCCTACCGCTAAATGGCTTCGGCAACACCTCTACGCTACCGCCTGCGGCAACTATGGCCGCTTTTGCGGATTCTGAGAAGGCGTGGGCCTTCACCGTTACAGAGCGGTTGAGTTCGCCACGGCCCAGCACTTTGGCCAAGGCACCTTTGTGCAACAAGCCACGCTGGTGCAATACCTCAGGGGTGATCTCGGTGAGTTCGGTGGCCTCAATTACATCTAAGTTGATGGCCTGATATTCCACCCGAAATGGGTTCTTGAACCCTCCTAGCTTGGGTATACGACGGTTTAGGGGCATCTGGCCGCCCTCAAATCCTACTGGAATCTTGCTACGAGCACGTTGGCCCTTAGAACCGCGGCCTGCGGTTTTTCCGCCTTTGCCAGCGATCCCCCGGGCTTTGCGTTGGGGTTGTTTGCGGGATCCTGGTACTGGGGTGAGGTCGTGCAGCTTCATGAATCTTTGATCTCTTCGTAGGTCACCAGATGGGCCACCTTGTTGATCATGCCACGGATTTCTGGAGCATCAGGCAAGGTGTTGGTTTGTCCAATGCCACGTAACCCTAAGGCTCTCAGGGTGCCGCGTTGTTTAGGACGAGTGCCGATTGCAGAGCGGGTCTGGGTGATTTTAAGCGCCATGGCTACTCTTCGGATTCGCTAGTTACGTTGGCTGCGGTACGTTCAGATTCACGATAAGCAGCCAACAAGCCAGTGGGAACAAATTCGTCAGCCGGTAGGTCACGTTGTTGGGCCACTTGGTCGGGTCGCTTTAGAGCTTGCAGCCCTGCGATAGTGGCTCTGGCAACGTTGATGTGGTTAGCAGAACCCAGAGATTTGCATAGCACATCGCCGATGCCTGCTTCTTCTAGGATGGCGCGGGCCGCACCACCAGCAATCACACCAGTACCAGGAGCGGCTGGTTTAAGCAGTACCCGCCCTGCTCCCATCTCGCCAATTATGGGGTGGGTGATGGTAGAGGAGGCCAAAGGAACCTTGAATAGGTTGCGACGGGCTTCTTCGGTGCCTTTTTGGATGGCCAAGGGCACCTCTTTGGCTTTGCCGTATCCCAGCCCGACACGTCCAGCTCCGTCGCCGATAACCACCAAAGCAGTGAAGGAAAAGCGGCGGCCACCTTTGACAACCTTGGCCACTCGGTTGATGTTTATTACTCGCGAGTCGCGTAGTTGCGAATCTGTTGACGGGGTACCCGATTCTGCCATTAAAACTCCAGTCCGGCCTCGCGGGCCGAGTCTGCTAAGGCGGCTACGCGACCGTGGTAGCGGAAGCCTCCCCGGTCAAAAACCACTGTGGTGATGTTCTTGTCTTTGGCGCGCTCTGCTAGCAGCTTGCCTGTTGCTATCGCTCCAGCGATATTACCGGTTGGCCCTGAACGCAGTTTCGATTCAGTGGAGGATGCCGCTACCAAGGTGTGCCCCGCAGTGTCGTCAATAATTTGAGCCACGATGTGTCGATTAGATCGGTAAACCGCAAAGCGAGGGCGCTGTGGGGTGCCCTGAATCTTTTTGCGAACCCGCCGATGCCGTTTTATGCGGCTTTGATGTTTGTGCTTTACGCTGCTCATTTGGCGGCCTTACCAGCTTTGCGGATGATTTGTTCTCCAACATATTTGATGCCTTTGCCACGGTAAGGCTCGGGTTTGCGGAGGGCTCTAATATCGGCTGCGACTTGGCCGACAGCCTGCTTGTCGATGCCTAGCACATGGATGCTGGTTTGGTCGGGTACTTCAAAGGTGATGCCTTCTGGTGCTTGCACCTTTACTGGATGACTGAAACCTAGCTGCAATTCGATCTTGTCGTTGCCTTGAGCTTGAGCTCTGTATCCAGTTCCTACGATCTCTAGTTCCTTGCGGTAACCCTTGCTCACACCGGTCACCATGTTGGCCAACAGCGATCGGGTTAACCCATGTAGCGCCTTGGTGAAACGCAAATCGTCGCAACGTTCGACTAGCAAGGTGCTGTCTTGGATGCGAACGGTGATCGTATCAGGCAGGTCGTGTTCTAAGGCACCGCGTTTGCCGGTGATGGTGATGTGGCTGCCCTCTATCGATATCTGCACTTCTTCGGGAACTGTAATCGGGTTTGAACCTACGCGCGACACGATAAATCCTTCTATTACCAGACCACGCAGACCACTTCGCCGCCGATACGACGACGTCGCGCTTCACGGTCGCTCATTAAGCCTTTGCTAGTGGAAACGATTGCTACTCCTAGACCTCCGAGCACGCGGGGGATTTTGTCAGACTTGGAGTACACCCGCAGCCCAGGTTTGGACACTCGAGTTATGCCCGAGATGACGCGTTCACGTTGCTTGGAGTACTTCATGTCGATCTTGAGTGTTTGCCCTGGTCCGGAATCGTCTTGGGTCACACCGAAGCTTTTGATGTAGCCCTCTTGTTGCAACACATCTGCGAGCGCTACCTTCATTTTGGAATAGGGTATTTTTACCTCATCGCGCATGGCCGTGTTGGCGTTGCGGATGCGTGTGAGCATGTCAGCAATGGGGTCGGTCATTGTCATGGACGCATCACCTCACCAGCTTGCCTTGGTTAATCCAGGGATCTCGCCAGCATGGGCTAGTTCCCTAAGACATACCCGACAAAGGCCAAACTTGCGGTATACAGCCCGCGGTCGCCCGCAGCGTCGGCAGCGGGTGTAGCCCCGTACCTTGAACTTGGGCATTTTCTGTTGCTTTTGCACGAGTGCCTTTTTTGCCATTTGGGTTACTGTCCCTCTTGTCGGAAAGGAAACGAGAGGGCTTCAAGCAGTGCTTTACCCTCTTCGTTGGTGGTTGCGGTTGTAGTGATGGTGATGTCCATTCCTCGTATGGTGTCGATGGAGTCGTAGCTCACTTCTGGGAAGATGAGCTGTTCGGTTACACCGAAGGTGTAGTTGCCGTTGCCGTCAAATGATTTTGGCGATAGGCCACGGAAGTCACGAATTCGGGGGATGGCTAGGTTAATGAGTCGATCTAAGAACTCCCACATTCGTGGCCCCCGCAGTGTCACCTTGGCACCTATGGGGTTGCCTTCGCGGATTTTAAAGTTGGCTATAGATTTTTTGGCTCTGGTTATTACTGGTCGTTGTCCGGCGATGGTGGCTAGGTCGGCCAAAGCACCTTCTAGGAGCTTGGCTTGCGATACGGCTTCACCCACGCCCATGTTCACCACGATTTTTTCAAAGCGTGGTACCTGCATGATGTTGGTTAGGTTGAGCTTTTCTTGGAGTTGTTGACGCAGTTCAGAGTGGTATTGCTCTTGGAGTCGGGGAATGGTCATCGTAGAGGGCATTACAGGTCAACTCCAGTGCGGCGGCAGATGCGTATTTTTTGGCCGTTGCTATCAAAACGATAAGCCACCCTAGTGGGCTTGTTGTCGGCAGGGCTAAGCACTGCCACATTGGATACCCGAATGGGCATCTCTTTATCAATGATGCCTGTTTGCATTATGCCTTGGCGTGGTCCTTGGTGTTTTTTAGCTACGTGTACTCCGTCGATAATCACGGTGCCGTCGGCAGGGAAGGCAAACATGACCTCGCCCTCTTTGCCTCGGTCTTTACCGCTGAGTACTCTGACACGGTCGCCTTTACGGATCTTCATGGTGCTAGAGAACCTCCGGTGCTAGTGAGACGATGCGCATGAAGCGTTTGTCTCGTAGTTCTCGACCTACTGGGCCAAAGATGCGGGTGCCGCGGGGCTGAAGCTTGTCAGTTTCGCTAAGAAGCACCGCGGCGTTCTCGTCAAAGCGTATGTAGGAGCCATCCTTGCGCCGTTTTTCCTTCTTAGCACGCACCAACACGCAACGCACCACATCGCCCTTGCGGACAGAAGCACCGGGCATGGCATCTTTTACCGTGGCTACGAAGACATCGCCAATGCTGGCGTAGCGTTTGCGTGATGAGCCCAGCACCCTGATACACAACACTTCTTTGGCACCTGAGTTGTCAGCCACCTTTACTCTGGTTTCTTGCTGGATCATCGGGCACGCTCCAAAACCTCAACGAGCCGCCAGCGTTTGGTTTTGGACAGGGGGCGAGTTTCTTGCACCTTTACCCTGTCGCCTACTGTGAGTTGGTTTGATTCATCATGGACGTAAAGTCGAGTCGTGCGTTGTACGGTTTTGTTGTAACGGCGGTGGCGAACCCGGTCGGTGCAGACAACGATGGCTGTCTTGTCCATGTCTACCGACGACACGAGACCTTCGCGCACTTTACGGTTGTTGCGGCGTGCTTCGTCAGGCATCTGTGGCCTCCTGCATCTGTGCTTGAGTCTCCGCGGCTTGTATTTCACGCAGCCGCAGTTCGGTCATGGCTCGGGCTACTTCTTTTTTGGCTTGCTTAAGGCGAGCGTTGTTGTCTAGTCGACCGGTGATAATTTGGAACCTGAGCTTGAACACCTCTTCTTTGGCCTCATCAAGCCGCTCAAGGAGGTCGCCATCGCTTAGGTTTTGCCAGTTGGCGTTGCGAGCCATGCCCTTCAGCCTTCCTGACGCTCGACGAAGCGAGCCTTGATTGGAAGCTTTTGAATACCCCGCTCTATGGCTGTTTTAGCCACTTCACGGTCGTGGTAGGAGAGTTCAAAGAGGATACGTCCAGGTCGTACCACGGCTACCCAGCGTTCAGGGTTTCCTTTGCCTGAACCCATACGGGTTTCGGCTGGCTTCTCGGTGACCGGTTTGTCGGGAAAGACGTTGATCCAAACCTTGCCACCTCTGCGGATATGGCGGGTGATGGCAATACGGGCGGCTTCGATTTGTCGGGCGGTGAGCCATCCGGGTTCAAGTGCCTTGATGCCATATTCGCCAAACGAAACACTGGTACCACCTTTGGCCACGCCGCTGGTGCGACCGCGGTGATGTTTGCGGTGCATGACCTTCTTGGGCATCAACATGGCTTGGCCCTGTTCAAACGCGGCTTTGCTGCGTTTATGGAGATGGCAGCAGCCATGTTGGGATCATTTGAGGTGTCAGTAGAGTCAATAGAGGTTGGGGGGTTCATCGTGGTCAATCTGTGTTGCTGGGTCGGAAATGGGGGGTTTCGCGGTGCTCTTTAGTGCTGCGGAGGATGTCTTCTTCTTCTTCAAGCAGCTTTTCGAACTCAGGATCAGCTTCTTTGATTAGTGGAGCTGGTTCCTCAGGTTCGTCTGCGCGATCTATGTCGCCTGAGCGTGGGGCAGCGGCTGAAGACACCACGTTGCGGTTTATCTGGCTGCCTGAGGTTTCGCCTACCGCCATAGCAGCTTCGCGGCTGATCTTGTCTTCGGCTTGGGTCTTGTAGGGCAAAATGTCGCCCTTGTAGATCCAAACCTTTACGCCGATGCGTCCGTAGGTAGTGTGAGCTTCTCTAAAGCCATAGTCGATATCGGCTCTCAGGGTATGCAGGGGTACACGACCCTCGCGGTACCATTCAGTTCGCGCCATTTCGGAGCCTCCCAAACGGCCCGAACACTGTACTCGGATGCCGAGGGCACCTGCTTTTTGGGCGTTCTGCACAGCTCTTTTCATGGCTCGCCGAAAAGCCACGCGGTTGGCTAGCTGATCGGCTACGCCTTGAGAGATCAGTGCGGCATCAAGTTCGGGTTGTTTGATTTCTTGAATGTTGAGTTGCACCCGAATGTTGCCGGTGATTTCAGCTAAGCCGTTGCGGAGTCGATCAGCTTCGCTGCCGCGGCGACCGATCACGATGCCCGGGCGGGCGGTGTGAACATCCACACGTAGTCGGTCGCGGGTGCGTTCAATCTCAATGCGACTGATGGCAGCGTGAGGCAGTTCTGTCATTAGGTAATTGCGCACTTGCCAGTCTTCGATGATGAAGTCGCCGTATTCGCGACGGTTAGCGAACCAACGGGATTTCCAGTCGGTGGTTACTCCTAAGCGGAATCCGTAGGGGTTGATTTTTTGGCCCATCAGGATTCTCTTTCTTTCGGGTCATTGGGTTCAGGTTCGAGATCATTGGGTTCAGGCTGTTCAGCGTGTGTGGTCTCTTCTTCAGATCCTTGGGTCACCTCAGCATCTGAGGTCTCTTCAGATTTTTCTGTGATTTCTTCAGATCCTTGGGTGGTTTCGGTGTCTTCTTGGCTGGCTTCGGCATCTCGTTGCCTGCTGGCTTCTACTCGTCGCCGTCGGGCTTCTGAGGCCGAGGCACGTCGACCGCTGCTCTTCAGAGCCATGCGATTGTCTCTGGCTTCTATTTCTTCTTCGGTGTAGCGAGCTAAAATCATCGTGATATGACAGGTGCGCTTGCGAATCCTGGTGGCTCTGCCTCTAGCACGAGGTCGCCAGCGTTTTAGAGTAGGGCCTTCGTCGGCATAACAAGCGGCCACAAACAACTCGTCGCCATTTAGTTCATTGTTGTGCTCAGCATTGGCTGCCGCAGAGTCCAGGCACTTGGCGATGGTGTCTGAGACACTGCGCTCAGAGAAGGTCAAGATGTCCCTAGCTTCGTTGTAGGGCTTGCCTCGTACTAAATCTAAAACCTCGCGAGCCTTGTAGGCCGATGAGCGTACATATTTGGCTACGGCCCTGCTGCCCGGACGAGCCTCGTTCTCTACGGTGATGGCAGCCATCAGCGCCGGGCTCCTCGTTCTTGACCTGCGTGTGCTCTAAATGTGCGGGTTGGGGCAAACTCTCCTAGTTTGTGCCCCACCATCGTTTCGGTGATGTATACCGGCACATGCTTGCGACCGTCATGAACTGCGATGGTGTGGCCCACCATGTCGGGGATGATTGTGGAGCGCCGCGACCAGGTGCGGATGACCTGCTTAGTTTTTTCCTCGTTCAGTGCGTCTACTTTGCGCAGTAGGTGACCATCTACAAACGGGCCTTTCTTTAAGCTTCTTGGCATGCAGGGCTCCTCTTTTCGTCTTCGAGCTCTAGCGTCGTCCACCGCGGTTGCGACGTCGGCGTACGATCATTTCTTGAGATTTCTTTTTGGTGTTGCGGGTACGGCCTTCTGGCTTGCCCCAAGGTGAAACCGGGTGTCGCCCGCCAGACGATTTCCCTTCGCCTCCGCCCAAGGGGTGGTCGACGGGGTTCATCGCCACACCTCTTGTTTGGGGTCGCACGCCCTTCCACCGGCCTCGACCAGCTTTGCCCAGCTTGATTAGCTCGGCCTCGGCGTTGCCTACGGCTCCTACAGTAGCTCTGCAATCGATGTCCACTTTGCGCATTTCAGTGCTAGGTAGACGCAGTGTGGCGAAGCCTCCTTCTTTAGCTACGAGTTGTGCGCTAGCACCGGCTGAACGGGCCATGCGAGCCCCAGCCCCAGGCTTTATTTCTACAGCGTGGATTGTGGTGCCAACGGGGATGTAGCGTAGCGGTAGGGCATTGCCTGGTTTTATCTCGGCTCGGGGTCCGTTTTGGAGAATCTCGCCGATTCCTACGCCTTCCGGGGCGAGTACGTAGCGTTTTTCACCGTCGTGGAAGTGCAAGAGCAAGATGCGGCAGTTGCGGTTGGGGTCGTATTCAACCGAGGCTACGGTGGCTGGTACGCCGTCTTTGGTTCTTTTGAAGTCGATCATCCTGTAGCGTTGCTTGTGACCGCCGCCGCGATGGCGGGCTGTTTTGCGACCGAGGTTATTGCGCCCGCCGGTGGCGATTTTTTTTGCGAGCAGCGAACGCTCGGGTTGAGATGTGGTGATGCCAGCAAAATCTGACACCGTTTGGAAGCGTCGGCCTGGGCTAGTGGGGTTGCGTTTGTGTGTAGCCATGTGCGTGCCTTATGAATCGAACAGGTCGATTTGATCGCCTTCAGCCAGTGTCACTAAAGCTCGTTTTATGTCTGGGCGACGACCGTAGGTGGGGCTGCGACGGTTGCGGCGGCGTTTACCTTTGCGGTTCATGGTGTTCACCTTAAGCACGGTCACACCAAAGAGGGATTCCACCGCGTCTTTGATTTCTGGCTTTGTTGCAAGGGGGTGTACCTTGAATGTGTAGACGTTGGACTCCAAAAGCTCGTAGGATTTTTCAGACACAATAGGGGCGATGACCGCGTCACGAGGGTCTCTCATTGTGGTTCACTTTTTGAGTCGTTATTTGAGCTTGCAGCATTTTCAGTTTCAGGGGTATTAATTTCAGAGGTAGTGGTCGGCAGAGTGTCAAGGGTGAATACTACCGAATCAGCAGCTAGTACATCGTAAGCGTTTAACTCTGTAGGGCTGATGATGTGTACCTTAGGCAGGTTGCTGAAGCTTTTCCACACCTCTTTTTGTCGCGCATCAACAACTAGCAGCACCTGACCTTTTAACTTCAGCGCGTTTAGGGCAGCGATGGCATCTTTGGTGCGGGGAGCTTCGAAACGCCATTTGTTTATCACTATTATCTTGCCTTCGCGGGCCCTGTCTGACAGAGCTGAGCGCAATGCTAAGCGAATCATCTTTTTAGGCGTTCGTTGTTGGTAACTGCGAGGTTTGGGGCCTAGTGCAACGCCGCCGCTGCGCCATTGCGGGTTGCGTGTGGAACCGTGACGGGCTCTGCCTGTGCCCTTTTGTCGCCACGGTTTAGCCGACCCACCTTTAACTTCAGCACGAGTGAGGGTGTTTTGCGTGCCCTTGCGTTGGGCAGCAAGCTGAGCAGTGACCACTTGGTGCATTACTGCCATGTTGGGCTCAATGTCGAATACCTCGGGATCCAAGTCCACCGAACCGGTCTTTCGGCCTGAGGGGTTGCGCACAGCTACGGCCTTCATTGCTGTTTACTTTTGATAGCGCTGCGTATAAGCACGGTTGACCCTCGTCGGCCGGGCACCGAGCCTTTTACTAAGATCAGATTTTTCTCACTGTCTACTCGCACTATTCGCAGATTAAGCGTGGTCACTTTTTCGGCACCAGAGCGTCCTGGCATTTTTTTGCCTCGAAAGATTCTAGATGGAGTGGCGCATTGGCCTACCGCACCGGGTTTGCGATGCACTTTGTGCGTACCGTGGCTGGCTTTTTGCCCACTGAAGTTGTGTCGTTTGATGGTTCCGGTGAATCCTTTACCCTTGCTGAGGCCGGTAACATCTACCAACTCGCTGCTGTTAAAGGTTTCAGCCCCGAGTTCTTGACCAGCTTCATAAGCACCTACATCGTCAAGGCGAAATTCTATTAATCTGTGCCCTGGTTTTACCCCTGTCTTGTGTAGGTGGCCTAGCTCGGGTTGTGTTAATCGCTCTGGCCTTTGAGTTCCGTAGGTCACCTGAAGGGCGGAGTAGCCGTCGGTTTCGGGCCGCTTTATTTGCACGATGCGGCAGGATTGCACCTTTAGTACCGTCACGGGCACGACGCGGTCATCGTCATCCCATATCTGGGTCATTCCAAGTTTTTCGCCGACAATCGCCTTAGCAACCACCGCGAACCTGCCTTCATACGAACGCTCCGCACGGAACAGAACCCATGGAGGGCGTTCTCCGGCGGAGCGGTTTTCGGTTTTGCCATCTGGTTCCTGATTGGTGCGCTGACACCTACATAGGCCTAGATGGACATCGTTTGATACGAACTGCGCCCTACATAGAGACCGCAATCATAAAAGGATAATGGGTGGTGATGGTTTAGCCAAATCCCTTGTTGGGCAATTTTTTAGGTATAACGTAAAAATAAGTGTCGGATTTTACGCCCAAAGTTACCTTGGACGCTTCTTCTGGCTCAGCTGCTTCTTCTGATGAATCCTCGACAGAGGTGCCTGGTTCTGCTAACAAGTTACCGCCCTGGTTATTACGGGCCATATTGTTTGGCGTGGGGGCATTAGCCGGGCTCTACGTGCTGGGTTGGCTGGTGCAGCAGCTTCAGATCTTGTTGGTGATTGTGTTGGTGTCGTTCTTTTTGTCGTTTGCTTTGGAGCCTGCGGTTAACCGTATGGAACGTATGGGGGTTCGTCGTGGGGCTGGCACGGGGTTGATGTTTTTGCTGTTGTTTGCGTTGTTGGGGATGTTTCTGTGGGCGATAGGCACTGTGTTGGCTGATCAAATTGGGGAGTTTGCTGACAATGGTCCTGAATACATCAGCGATATTGAAAATTGGGTGGAGGGCACTTTTCAGATCGCGGTGGATGCCGAGGGGTTGATTGATGAGTTTCAAGAGGGTGGTGCTGTGGCTAATCTGGCTACGCGCTTGGCCGACAACTTGGTGAACTTGGGTGCCACCGTTTTGCAAGTGCTGTTTCAGATCCTAACGATATTGTTGTTCACGTTTTATCTGGTGGCTGAGGGCCCCACATTGCGGCGCAACATTTGCTCGCTGCTTAAGCCGCAGCATCAGCGACAGGTGCTTAAGATTTGGGATCTAGCTATTGAGAAGACCGGTGGCTATATCTACAGCCGGTTGATCTTGGCTGTCATTTCTACCTTGGTGCATTGGCTGGTTTTTTGGTTGTTAGGTGCGCCATTTCCGCTGCCACTAGCCCTTTGGGTGGGACTGGTTTCGCAGTTTGTGCCGGTAATTGGCACCTACATTGCGGGGGCTCTGCCGGTGCTGATTGGGTTGTTAGACCAGCCCTCAACGGGGTTGGGGATGCTAATAGCCATTGCTGCTTATCAGCAGGTGGAGAACTATTTGCTTCAGCCTAAGGTGACTGCTCATACCATGGAGATCCATGTGACCGTGGCATTTGGATCGGTGATCGTGGGTGGTTTGTTGTTAGGTCCTGTTGGTGCGGTGTTGGCACTTCCAGCGGCGGCAACGATCCAGGCTTTTTTGTCTAGTTATTTAGAGCGGGGTGAGGTGGTGCAAGAGCTTGCCGATGTCGAAGCTTCGCATCGTCGTAGCAACTCCAAGCACAATCCGCAACGTCAACTTAAGCGTATATACAAGTTCTTCGTGAGAGGCCCTAAGGCTTAATCACAGTTAGCTACAGGCGGCGAAGCGCTAGCGAAAGGGCTATAACTGAATAGCAGGAGAAGGAGCATCAACTGTCCATCTGACGGGTTGAGTTGAGTGGCAGCGAAAGGTGACGCGTCCAGGGTTGATTGATAATCGTTCAAATCGGCGAGTTGCTTCTTTGATTGTTTTAGTAACAGGGCGGGGACGTCGTTTTGGACGAGCGGTGGCGTTGTCGCGGGTAAGCCAAGCTTGTGATGTCAGGCTTGCGATTCGTGCGCGATCGCTGTTTCTAGGGAGATTTATGTTTCCCTGCTTAAAGGGAGTGAGCCCAGCGATGGGATAGGGTACAAGAAGGTTATTCCACATAGCCTGGTCATGTGCATCATGCGAGCCGTGATGAGGGATTTTGATCAAGTGAGCCTGTTCAAGTGGTCTGCCGTTGGAGTTAATGATTGCTTGCCAACCTCGTGACACCTCAGAAGTTCGCTCTAGGTCAGCGCCAAGCAAAACGATAACATCACCTGTTCTTACCCAAATTACCACCGAGGATGGGTTACGTTCTGGTCGTGGGATGGCGCGTTTGGGTTGGCCAACTTTAGCGATTAGGGTGCTGAAGTTAGTTATAGCTTTCGCAACTGAAGCATTGCTTGGAGATAAGGCCCAGATTTCACAATTTGGGCTCAAGCCTAAAGGTCGTTGGAAGATTCTTAAGTCTGATAAAGTAAGTTCTGGTGAACCTCGTCCTGAGTTCTTGAGATAGGTCCAAGTTTTCCACATCTCTTTGGCTCCAGAAGAGCCCTCTATCAACGAGTCTGCATCTAAGGCGGCAAGCACCGTGAACTCGTCCTTTTCGAGGGCGGCGGAGTGGAACACTCTCGCTTGGGAACATTTTTCTACCAATGTTGCAAAGCAGCGTATGTGATCGTCATGCCAATGGGTGGCAACAATCCAACGGACAGCGGTAGGTGACACTCCTAAAGATTCTAGGTAGAAAAGAGCGGCGGGATGACCGGTCTGGGTTACACAGGAGTCAATGACGAGCCACTCACCACCGCCGACATGTAGTACGCAACATTCTCCACGACCTGGGCCGAGGAGTGTTATTTCGATTTCATCGTCCTCTGGGCGTTGAGACATCACCATCCGAAATTATTTCGAAGCTCCTTGGCATTGTCAGTCGCTCTTTGTAGATCTTTTTCGCTCCAAGCTGGTAGACGACGGAATACGAGAACCGACGACCGGCTTCGTTCTCCAGACGGCTCAGTGCGGTAACCGATACTCCAATAAAACACAGCACCTGGTGCAATAAGATCAAGGTCTCCGCGACTTACTTCTTCGAGATCGAATTCAGCCACCTCTTCCACTGATGGTTCTAGTAGATCCAAGAGCACGGCGCTAAATGTTGAGTCGGTTACTTGAGACACGGTTCCTTGCCACTTCTGAAGAGCAGTGAAGAGTGGTTGAGCTTCAGTGTGTGTTGGTAGGGGTACAGGTAGACCAACGGGTAAGTAAGGCCGATCATGCCCTAAGGCAGTCATCTGATCATTGCGAGGCGCTGTTGTTGATACATTAGCAGATACCGGTGATCGGGCTTGTGGGGGGATATCGAAAGCAGGGGTAACAGCCATTTCGGAATATGGGCTGTTTATGTCAAGAGGTCTCGTTGTGTTAGTTGTTGTCATCTAAGCAGAGTCTCCACATACTGAATTATATGAGTTGCGCGTTCTGCAATATTTCTCCATTCTTCGTTTAACAACTTGACTATCGCTACTGTTGAAGAAGGTAGGTTGTCTGGAGATAAGTTGAAGTGATCGTTCACTTCACAAAGGACTTTGGTGCCTTCATCTAAGATTGGCTCAATCCTTACTCGGATATATCCATCCTGACCATCTGTTCGTTCACCTTGTTCTTCGACTCGTGCCATGGCAGGTCGTTGCAGAACGGTTGTCCACTTGTTTTCAGGCACAAGTTCCCGCCCTAGTTGGTTGCAGTGGCCCTGAGTTTCGTACTCAAGCACTAAGTTGTGATTAACACCTAGTGCCCGAGTTGGCATGTGTCGGAGTAGGTCAAGTGTGCCAATAAGTAAGTCCCTAGCAGCTTCGTAATGCGATTCTCGGTTTGAGTGAAAACCAAGACGGTTACGTGTTACTTGCAGAAGGAGCCAATCCAACTGAAAAGCAGCTACTTCTGGGTGGATGATTTCAATTTTGGCAGCATCGACTTCCTCCTGACGGATCAAATCTTCTTGAGCAAATCATGAAGGCTGAAAGATTGAAGGATTAAATTCGCCAAGTACAACGAGAGCGATTTGGTGTTGGATTTGACGTGGCTTAGCCATTAGATCTTCAACCTTATGCACTTGGTCATTTGTTAGCTAGCGTGAGTCAGGAGCAGGCGGCGAGTGCTGCCTCGTAATTGGGTTCTGAGGTGATGTCGTTTACAAGCTCGGTGTGCGTGAGGGTGCCGTCAGGGGCGATGACAACAACAGCCCGGGCAGTTAGGCCAGCAAGTGGACCGTCGACCATCTCTACGCCATAGTTGTCTAAGAACTCCCGATTACGGAAGACCGAGCCAATGGTTACATTTTCGATGTCTTCAGCGCCGCAGAAGCGAGCGCTAGCGAAGGGCAGGTCCATTGAGACGCAGACCACGGTGGTGTTGTCAAGGTTGCTGGCACGTTCGTTAAAGGTTCTCACGCTGCTAGCGCATACCCCGGTGTCAATGCTGGGAAAGATGTTGAGCACCACGTTGCGACCAGCCAAGCCTTCCAACGTGACCTGAGAGAGATCACCACCGGTAAGTGTGAATGCCGGTGCAGCCGCACCAATTGCAGGCAACTCGCCTTTGGTATGAACAGGATTGCCTCTAAACATAATTTCAGCCATGCCAAGGTTGTACCACTTCTCTGCTTCTAATCCCTTGCCCAAGCATCATGTTCTTGATGTTTGTTGGTATGAGCTGTGCTTATTGGTATGTGTTTCATTTCTTCACAGTCCATTTGCAGCTAAGTTGTCGCGGCTTCCTTCTACAATCGCCTTATGTCTTCTGCTGGCCCGACCTTTGCCACAACTGCTAGTTTGGTAGCTGGTTCAACAATTCAATCTTCATTTGGTCATCGTGATGAAAAAGCGTTGAATGCTGCCATCGCTGCGGCTATTAGCCGTTGTCATCCGAGGGCGGTTGTGGAGGCTGAGCGAGCTAGCAGGTTGGTTGGCTCAGCGAAACAACCTGATATCACGGTGGATGCGCCGGGCCGAGAACGAGTGCTGATTGAAAACAAGTACGCAGGTGTCTTTCCTCGGGCATTGGAGCAGCAGTGCTTGGCACACTTTGGAACGCAGTGGGCTACAGATCAGCGAGCAGTCCGTGTGGTGGTTGGTATGAGAAGCCCCGAGCGACTAGATGATTTTTCTGACGAGGACTTGGCCGAAGGTGTGTTCACCGAGATCACATTTCAGTGGGCGATGTGGTCTGTGAACGGAGAAGGCGATCCGGTTAGGTTTCCCGAATCTGGGTGGTTAAAGGGCAGAATCGCTGAGTTGGCCGCATTTATCGATCGGGCAGGGGTTGATGGCGCGGATATTGGCCCTGTAGCTGAGTTGTTGCAGGTGCGTTTGACCGCAGCGGTCGGGCAGGCAACCGAGGGGGTCGGGACAACAGAAGCCTTTGGAGAGGTGTTGAATCAGGAGCCGGGGGAGCAGACCAACCGCATGGCCATGGCCATTTTGTTCAACGCCATGCTGTTTCAGTTTCATATTGCGAATCATCATCCGAAAATACCAACGCCGTCTCAGATGATGGCCGACAGTAAGCTTGATCAGCTTCATGTCTTGAAAATGTGGCAGGACATTTTGGAGGTGAACTACTGGCCTATCTTTGGAGTGAGTCGAAGACTGTTGCGGGTTATTAATAGCTTTGTGGGGGCCAAGCGAGCGCTTGAAATTTTGTGTCTCACCGTAGGGGAGGTTGTCGAAGAGCCGAACTCGTCAGGCTTGGTTGGACGATTCTTTGGTGAGTTGATTGGTGACCGCAAGTTTCTCGCCACTTTTTACACCCGCCCCGCTTCCGCGGCGCTGTTAGCTGAGTTAGCGGTTGATCGTTTGGATGTAGATTGGTCAAACCCCGAAGCCATTGCCGGGTTGCGAGTGGGTGACATGGCCTGCGGTACGGGCGCACTGCTGACTGCGGTGTATCGACGAATTGTTGAGCGGCACAGGGTTGAGGGGGGTGATGATGCCAAGGTTCATCGGCCGCTCATGGAAGAGGTGATGATCGGTTGTGACATTATGGCAGCCGCCGTTCATTTGACTGTTGCGCGACTTTCTGGAGAACGGCCTGATATCGATTACACCAGCACTAAGACCTGGGTGATGCCTTACGGTAAGGTGGCTGATACCCAAGGCGTAGTCGGATACCGGATCGGTGCGCTTGATCTGCTCCATTCCAACAAGCGTTATGTCCTTTGGGGTGATGGCACAATGGCGGCTGCTGCTCAAGGAGAAGATGCGCTGGCTATCGCCGACGTTCCCGCAGAGTCGTTGGACATTGCCATTATGAACCCGCCGTTTACTCGCCCAACCAATCATGAGGCTGGTCATGCTGAGGTGCCTAACCCAGCCTTTGCTGGTTTGGGGAATGATCTGAAAGATCAAAAGGCGATGTCGGATGCATTGGCCATGAGTACGGGTGAAATCAGAGGTGATAAAGCGAGTCACGGTAATGCGGGGATTGCCTCTAATTTTATTGACTTAGCTCACATCAAATTGAAGCCCGGTGGTGTGCTAGCTCTGATCTTGCCCGCCTCACTGGTCTCTGGAGCGGCGTGGGGTGGTGCCCGAGGATTACTGGCTCTTCGGTATGAAAATATTATTGTTGTATCCATATCTGGGCATGGAGATGAGTCTTCTGAAGGTCGTGCCTTTTCAGCTGACACCGGAATGGCTGAAGTAATTGTTTTAGCTACGAAGAAAGCTGGTTCAGCGACGGGCGTATCGAAGATTGTTCATGCCATCTTGAACAACCGACCTTCTTCATCAGTTGCCGGAGTCGAGATGGCACGAGAGATCAATGCCAAGACTGGAGACAGCGGCTTGCTTATGGTTGGCTGTCAAGATATTGGCCTTCATGCTGTCGCACCATTGGGGCCAGAAATGAAGGGCCAGCCGGTCGGTGTCTCGAATGTCGATGTTATGGTGGTTTCCACTGAGTTAATTGCCGGTCGGTTGCATTTGCCGCGTCATGCTCCTGTTGTCTTGCCGATTTCTACTTTGAACAAGTTGGGATACCGAGGTCCGGTTCACCGTGATATTTCTGGACGCAACACAGACGAGACTTCTCGCGGTCCGTTCGACATTGTGAAGCTGAAAGATCGATCTAGATATGCCGAGGCGAGTTGGCCTGTGCTTTGGTCGCACGATCACACCTTCGAGACAACTATGCAAGTGTTGCCTTGTTCTCAGGGGATCGAGCGCTCCGAAATGAAGGGGTTGGGTCTTATCGTGTGGAATGGGCGTATCAATGAGCTGGGATATTCCATAGCTGGCGCGACTCGATTGCATCTCAACAGTGATTTTAGGTTGAACTCGCAACCGATGGCAGCGTGTTTGACTCCCAAGCCTGTTATCGGTGGGGTCGCTTGGCCCTCGTTTCAGCCAACGGCAGATGATGAGGTCGAGAACGAGAATTGGGAGAAGGCAATCTGTGTGTGGTTGAACAGCACGCTGGGATTGGTGGGTCGCTGGTGGGTTTCTAATAGGCAACAGACGGGTCGGGCCAGACTTACGGTGAGTACTTTAGGGAGTATTTCAGTACTGAATCTGAGAGCGATTTCGGTCGATCAGCGCCAAGCCTTGGCCGAGGTGTTCGATCAGTTTGAGCACCGCCCCATGCTGCCAGCCAACGAGGCTTATCGGGATAATGTTCGTCAGGAATTAGATAAACGGGTGTTGTGTGATGTGCTTGATCTTCCCACTACCATTCTTGATCCATTATCGACGCTACGATTTCAGTGGTGTGCTGAGCCCTCTGTACATGGGGGGAAAAAGACTCGTCCTTAGGCTGTTTTCGGTGAAGGCCAGCTTTAATATTGTAAGCGCATTTGAACAGCTCTATAGGTAGTTAGTGCTTGTTTATTGGCTGGCTTTGAGGGTTGCTGGTACGTAGGAGTCGATAGCGTGATTGATGGCTCGGTGGATTTCGTCTTGATGTTTGGCATCGGCCACTTTTTTGCCTTGGCTGTCGCGCACGTAGTAGGCATGCACCACGTCGCCTCCTAAGTCCTGCATTTTGGCGGTGAAGATGCTTAAATCCAGTTCCGAGAGTGCCCCAGATATTCTGCTTAGTAACCCTACGTGTGCGTGCGTAGCCACCTCAATAATGGTGGCCGTCGAAGATGATTCGTTGTCAATGGTGATTTTGGGGGTTACTACCGGTCGGGGTGCTGACACCTCTGTGGATTGGTAGTTGTCGATTCGCTCGGCTAAGCGAGCCTCAAGAGCGAGCCTGCGTGACAGCGCTAACTTGATATAGTCCGTTACTTGTGGCCAGTTAATTTCCAAGCCCAGCACGTTTTCAACACGAAACTGCTCTAACGCCATCCCATATTCGGTGTGCGCCTCTGCTAGCAGCACCCGCAATCCGCTTAGGGCTAGCACCCCTGTTACTCTGGAGAACATTCCGAGTTGGTCGGGAACGATTACTAACAGCGTGTTGCCTTCGCCTACCACTAAACTTTCGCCAGCCTCCATCATTTGGCGATGTTCTTGGGTGGGGAATTTAGAGGTGATCTCTTTAATGTCGCCGCCTTCTAGTACATGGGCGCAGCGGGCTACCAACGAGCGCACTAAGCTGGCTTTCCAATCGCTCCAGGCAGCAGGGCCGGTAGCTAACGAGTCGGCCTCGGTTAGGGCTCCTAGCAGGCGCAACGTTTCTACAGTCTTGACTTGGCGGGCCACTTCGGCGATGGTGTCGGGGTCTTCTAAGTCTCTTCGGGTGGCGACGTCGGGCAATAACAGGTGGTGCTGCACCATCGCCACCAGCACATCAACATCAATGGGCGGAAGGCCCATACGATGGGCGATGTCTGATACCAACACCATGCCCACTTTGCTGTGGTCCCCAGAGTAGCCCTTGCCGATGTCGTGCAGCAGTGCTCCGAGTACCAGTAAATCTGGTCGATTAACCCTGTCGATGAGTTCAGCCGCTAACGCCGCGGTCTCACAAAGGTGTCTGTCCACTGTGTATTGGTGGTAAGCATTGCGTTGTGGGCGGCTGCGATTTGGTTCCCACTCAGGCAAGATGCGGACGAACAAGTCCATCTGGTCTAGTGCCTCAATAATTGGTGGGGCAGCTTGTCCTGCGAGGAGTAGTTCTACGAACAGTCGACGTGCTTCATCGGGCCATGGTGTGCCTATCGGTTGCATGTGATCTCGTAGCAGCTCGAGGCTGGCGCGTCCCACGCGCAGCTCGTTGGTGGCTGCCGCATGTGCAAGTCGCAGCGCAGTGCAGGGATCGCTGAGGTCGGCATTCTCAGTCAGCACTGCACGGCCTTCTAGCACAGCCACACCGTTTGCCAGAGTTTTGCTATTGCGGGCTGCGCGATGTCGTAACACAAAGCGTTTGTTGCTGCGGATTTCGGTTTCTCGCAGCCACGCCCAAATCTCGTCGCTATGCCAACCAATCCAACGGGCTGCGCCAGCGATCTCGCTCATCATCACGTCGGCATTCTCATAGTTCAGCGCAGCGGCTACGCCATCTTGTTCTTGTAGCAGTAGCACATTGGTTGAACGACCGGTGGTGCGGTGTAACTCCACTCGTGCTGCTAAGAGCACCTCATAAGATGTCCACACCTTGCGGCTGACGGGGTCTTCTATCTCTATAAAGGCAGCTTCAGCCCAGCGCAGGGAGTGGACATCTCGCAGACCTCCCTTGCCTTGTTTGAGGTCGGGCTCAAGCTTGTAGGCCACGTCCCCATGGCGTTCGTGACGGTTTGTGATATTTTCGGCCAGCTTAGGCAACCATCGTTTGGCTGTTCTACGCCAGTAAGCAGCGTTTTCGGCGATCACATCTGCGGTCAGCGCTTCATCACCAGCGATGTGACGGGCATCTAGCAAAGCTGTTGTGGTGTCTATATCGGTTTTGGCTAAATCCCGGCACTCTTTGGGGGATCGCATGGCGTGACCGAGTTTGAGACCTTCATCCCAAATGGGATACCAAAGCTGTGGTGCCAGCTTGTCCACATCTGAGCGGTCGTCGTGCAGTAATAACAAGTCGATGTCGCTGTTCGGGCACAACTCGGCACGGCCATAACCGCCCACCGCTACTAAGGCGATGCCTTGTTGGTCTGATACCACTGCGGTGAAGCTATCGGCTAGCCACTCGTCCATGTGACGCGCCAATGCCCGACACAATACGGCACCCGACATGATGTGGTCGGCTAACAGTTCATTGCGATGCAGCTTGGGTGGTCTCGCTTGTTGCGTTGTCTTGCTGTTAGCCATTGCTAGCTGAGGCTAGTGGGGTTTAACGTTATTGGGCGAACGCCTTAGTTCAAGTTATGAGCTTTACAAGATTTAACCGCAGATACCCGGCAACGACTATGCCAGCAATGACTATGGCTGAATACCCATGAGAGAGCCTAAGTAGAGGCTCACCACCTTCGGGTCTGCCAAGAGCTCTTGACCGGTGCCGGTGTAGGCGTTGGCACCTTGGTCTAGTACGTAGCCCCGGTCGCAAATCTCTAGACAACGGCGAGCGTTTTGTTCCACCATGAGCAGAGAAACCCCGCTTTGTGCTATCTGAGCTGCCTGAGCAAATACCTCATCTTGGTAGGCAGGTGAGAGACCAGCGGAAGGTTCGTCCATTAACACAACCTTTGGATTCATCATTAATGCCCTCGCTATTGCCACCATCTGGCGTTGCCCGCCTGAGAGCCCATCGGCTCGTTCGTTGCGGCGTTCGGCGAGCAACGGAAAGAGCTCGGCTAGGGCTTCAAATCGCTCGGCAAATGATTCGGGTTTTTGAAAGGAACCCATTTCTAAGTTTTCGGCGATGGTAAGCCGTGGGAACACGTTGTTGCTTTGAGGGACAAAGCCAATGCCTCGAGCCACTAGCTCATGAGGTGCTAGCCCTGAGATCTCTTCGTCTAGCAACCGGATACAGCCCCCACGGATTTGTACTAGGCCGAAGACGGACTTCAACAAGGTGGATTTGCCCGCGCCGTTGGGCCCAATGATTCCTACCACCTCACCCTTATGCAGTTCTAGGGAGCAGTTGTTTAGGATGTTTACTCCAGGTAAATACCCTGCTATTAGGTTGGTTACTTGGATTTGCGGTGTTTTGGTCGACAGATCGCTCATCGTTGTCGATTTTCTTGTTGTCCACCCAAATAGGCATCTACCACTGCTTCGTCGTGGATGACCTTCCACGGCGGCCCCTCAGCGATTACTTGGCCCTGTGCTAGCACTACAATCCAGTCGCTGAGACCGGTCACCACTTCCATAGCGTGTTCTATGAAAACCACGCTCACCCCTTCAAATGCGAGTTGGGTTATGTGGCGCATTAGCGACTGCCCTAATGCGGGGTTTACTCCAGCCATCGGCTCATCAAGCATTATCAGCACAGGGTTGGCCATGAGAGCTCGGGCCACCTCAAGCAGCTTGCGCTGTCCGCCTGACAAGGTGCCTGCTAACTCGTGGCACATATGAGTTAGGTTGAAGCGTTCTAGCAATTCTTCGGCTCGTTGGCGGTTAGCTTGCTCTTGTTGTTGCCATTTGGATTGGAACGGGGCAGCCCAGAGCCGCTCACCTTGTTGATCTGGTGCCCCTAGCAGCACGTTGTCTAACACGGTTAGCTTGGAGAGCGATTTGGTGAGCTGAAAGGTGCGGATCATCCCTCGGCGTGCCAGTTTGTCGGGTGATGTGTGGGTAGCGGGTTGGCCATCAAACTGCCAACGGCCCTTGTCGGCCTGCTCAAAACCGCTCAGTAGGTTGAACAAAGTGGTTTTACCCGCGCCGTTTGGCCCAATTAGAGAGGTGACCACCCCTCGTTCAATCTCTAGATGGTCAATGTCTACTGCCTTGAGCCCGTCAAAGCTCCGTTCTAGGCAGTCTACAACCAATATAGGGTTAGGTTTGGGTGTACCCACCTCAGCGGGGACGGTTAAAATAGGTTGAACCGACTCAACCATTTAACTGCATTTCGTTGCGGCTGCCCACGATGCCTTGAGGTCGAAACAGCATCAGCAGGATTAGTGCCAAGCCAACCATGCCTACGCTGATAATCCCTTCGGCACCGTCGAAAAAGTTGGCTATAGCATCGGGCAGCCAGGTTTGTGCCACGAGTTGACGCAAGAACGACTCAATCAGCTCGCGTAGGAACCAAAACAGGATTGCCCCTAGTACCGGCCCAATGTAGGTGGCCAAACCACCTAGGAGTAGGGCTGCGTATGCAAAAAAGGTTACCTGAGGACGAAAGCCGTTTGGGTCAGCACCAGAGGTTTTGATGGCATCTAGTACTCCCCCTAAACCGGCAATCAGCCCGCCGATCACAAGAGCCTGAAGTTTGTAGGTGAATACGTTTTTGCCCAGGCTACGAGCCGCATCTTGATCTTCGCGAATGGATTTCAAAACCCGTCCCCAAGGGCTGCGCACCAACAAGAACACTCCCACGCTCACCAGCGCTACTAGTGTCCAGCCAACTGTCATCACCCATAGTTGCTGACCGGTGAACTCAAAAGTGCCAGCACCGTAGCGATCGTTAGGCCCGTCGGGGTAGGGGTTTAGGTCGTAGAAGGCACCTGCATCAAAGCTGATGCTGAGGGGGCCGCCTGTGAGTCCGATGGCATCGGTGGAGCCGACGAGGATTCGTACGATCTCAGCAGCTGCAATGGTGACGATGGCGAACAACAAGGCGTGTAAACGTAAGGTGGGCAGCCCCAGTGTGATTGCAAAGGCCGTAGCCAAAATCAGGCCCAGCAGCACTCCTAACCACAAAGACCAGCCGAAGGTTGCTACTGCTACGCTGGTTCCGTAAGCCCCAAGCAGCATGAAACCCACCTGTCCAAAGTTCAATAGACCGGTGTAGCCGAAATGCATGTTGAGGCCGATTGCGGCTAGGGCTAGAATTAGCGCTTCGGGCCCCACCGCAGCTCGGGCGGCATTGGTAATGATGATGTCGAACTCCATCTAACCCACCCTGGCTTTTACGCCGAACAATCCTTGTGGCCTTAGCAACAGCACACCGATAAGTGTCACTAGCGGCACCACGAATTTGAGCTCTGGAGAGAGCCAAAGCGTGCTCAACTCGGTGGACATGCCGATGATCAGCGACCCAGCGATGGCACCGTAGGCTGTGCCCAGTCCGCCTAGCTCTACTCCAGCGAAGATCAACAACAAGAGCTGAAAGCCTAAGAATGGGTCAATGTCGGTGTCGAGACCTTGGAATATTCCGCCTAAACCGGCTAAGGCGGTACCCACCACCCACACCAACACCACGATGCGGTTAACGTTAATCCCCGAGGCTTCGGCTAGGCTGCTGTTGTCGGACACCGCGCGAATAGCCTTGCCAAAGCGTGTGCGTTGTAGTGAGAACGCTACCGCTATCAAGATGACGGTGATTACTGCAACCGACATCAATTCTCTAGGGGTCACTTCCCAGGGGCCGATTCCCCAGCGTTGTTGTATTTGAAAGTCGTTGTAGGCGCGGGGTTCAGCTCCGAAAAAGAGCTGCATTATTTGCCGGCCTAGAAGTGACAAGCCGATGGTGACCACCACTAGCTGAAAGATGCCCAAGCGTTTCTGTCGGAGTGGTCGAAATACTCCTTTTTCTAGGCCAGCACCTAACATTGCACATACGATTGTGGCGACAATCGCTGCTGCTAATAGGTTTAGGCCGCCCCAGGACGTGTTGAAGTACCAGGCGATGATGGCACCGAAGGTGACCAATTCGCCGTGAGCAAAGTTTACAAGGCCAGTAGTGCCGTAGATCAACGATAGACCCAAGGCGCTGATGGCGATGATTAGGCCGAATTTTAAGCCGTTGAACATGGTTTGAGCGACCCGTTCGCCAAAGGCCGCGCCTTGAGGGGTTTCGCCTACGGCGAACACCACCGCTCTAGAAGTCCCTTGCTGTGTTGTTACTGTTGTGGTGGTTTCGTAGCCCTCACGTAGCTTTAGCTCTGTGGGTAGGGTTTGTTCGTCTAAAGTCACCGTGTAGGTGCCAGCACCGGGAAGTTGAACTAGCCATTGGCCGTGGCTGTTTGTGATGGTCTTTTCAATCAGGTTGCCTACCGAGTCGCTGACTGAAATAGTGACACCAGCCACGTACTGCTCAAAGCCCACTCTTAGCGTTCCCTCTAGCAGGGTTGCTTGTTCATCGGATGACTGCTGGTTGCCTATGCTGGGGGCATCGCTGTCGGCTGTGTTTTGCGCTGTCGCTGATGCAGGCCAAGCCAGTGCCGCAGAAAACGTTAAGCCTACCATCAAGCTAATGATTGCTGTGGGAAGTCGCACTGCTAAGAACTTAGTGGGCAAACTAGATGCATGGGTAATATGTCTCAACTTCGCCAAGATCTTCAGCGGCTGGGGTCGGTGGTGGTGGCGTTTAGTGGTGGGGTTGACTCTTCGCTGTTGGCTTGGGTGGCCCATGATGTGCTGGGGGATAGGTGCCAAGCCCTTACAGCAGTATCTGAATCTTTGGGACATCAGGCACGGTCTGAATGTGCTGTGCTGGCTCGAGAATGGGGCTTAAATTGGAGTGAGGTGTACACCTTCGAGATGTCCAGCCCTGCCTATTTGGCCAATGGTGCCGATCGTTGCTATTGGTGCAAGCAGGCTCTGATGGATGCTCTTGGCCCGGTAGCGAAGGCAGCGTCGGCAACGGTGGTTTTAGGCGTGAACCTTGATGATTTGACTGATTATCGCCCAGGTCAACAAGCAGCTACACAGCGCGCAGCGGTGTTTCCCCTTGTGGACGCGGGTTTCTCGAAAGCTGATGTGTACGAGTGGTCTAAGCGTTTAGGGCTACGTACTTCAAACAAGCCCGCTGCGCCCTGTTTGGCCTCGCGGATTCCTTACGGCACCCCAGTTACGTTGGGAGCATTGGCATCGGTTGATAATGCTGAGGAGTCTTTACGAGGTTTGGGTTTCGCTGCGTTGCGGGTGCGTCACTACGGAGATCTGGCCCGCATCGAGGTGCCTCAAGCTCAGTTGAGCGATGTGTTAGAGCAGCGGGCTGAGGTGGTAGCGGTTGTGCAAGATGCGGGTTATCGCTATGTGACGCTGGATTTAGAAGGCTTGCGTTCGGGCAATTTGAACGCGTCTTTAGTAGACCGCTAAGCCAGATTTGTCATACTCTCAGGTAAGGCAATGAGACTTGAGGGTCAACTGAATTGTCAATTCAACTAGGGGAGCTTTAATGGATGCTGACACCGTTTGGGTACTGATATCGGCAGCGTTGGTGATGTTCATGGTGCCGGGCCTCGCATTGTTTTATGGCGGCATGGTCGGTAAAAGGAACATGCTCAACATGATGAACATGAACCTTTATTGTTTGGGCGTGGTACCCCTGCTGTGGGCGGTGGCTGGGTTTGGGTTTGCTTCGGGCGATTGGAGCTTCCCTCTCTTTGGTGATTTTGATGCTTTTTGGCTCAGTGGTGTTGACGATGTGGTGGTTAAACGAGAGTTTGTTTTTGGGCTTACTTTCGCCGTTATCACTCCTGCGCTTATTTCTGGTGCCGTTGCAGGGCGGATGAAGTTCTCGGCTTGGGCAATATTCGTGCCAGTGTGGTCGTTCTTGGTCTATTCGCCGGTGGTGTATTGGATTTACGGTGGTGAGGGATGGATAGCCAACTTGCCTGCTCACGATTTTGCTGGGGGCACTGCTATTCATATCAACGCCGGTATTGCAGCCCTGGCGCTGGTTTTGGTGTTAGGCCCTCGCCGAGATTGGCCTAACGAGGTGGACTTCCCTAACAACTTGCCTTTGGTATTGCTGGGGGCTGGCATTTTGTGGTTTGGCTGGTTTGGGTTTAATGCTGGTTCAGCGCTGGCTGCCGATGGTCGGGCAGCTCATGCTTTTTTGACCACCTTTTTAGCCGCCGCAGCGGCGTTATGCACTTGGATGGTGGCTGAAATCATTAAGGATGGCAAGCCGACCGCCTTGGGTATGGCTTCGGGTATTGTGGCTGGGCTGGTGGCTATTACTCCGGCTGCGGGGTTTGTGGGTGCCATGTCGTCGATAGTTATCGGAGGATTGGCCGGGGTGGTGTGTTACCTAGCCATTGGTCTAAAGTTGCGCTTCAGGTACGACGACAGCTTGGATGTCGTGGGCATTCACATGTTTGGGGGTGTCGTAGGCGGGGTTTTGATCGGCCTGTTTGCC
This sequence comes from Acidimicrobiia bacterium, assembly GCA_009843865.1. Classification (GTDB taxonomy): domain Bacteria; phylum Actinomycetota; class Acidimicrobiia; order Acidimicrobiales; family Bin134; genus Poriferisocius. Next base: position 10,390 of record VYCQ01000003.1, on the reverse strand, counting down.
GATTCGGGTGCTGTTGAAGGTGGTGACTTTATTAATGGAATCTTCTACGGCGGCGGCGAGCTGCTGTTGAACCAAATCGTGTCGATTTTGGCGGTTATGGCTTATAGCTTTGTGGGTACCTTTCTGATTGCCTGGGTGCTAAATCGTTGGATGACTATTCGCACTTCTGTTGAAGAAGAGATGATCGGCCTTGATACATCTCTTCACGCCGAGACCGCATACAACTAATCAATTGGGCTTAATTGATTTTGGATTAGTGTGCTGATAGACAAGTAATCAGATCGGAGTAGTCTGATTTAGCTGTTACCCGATGATGATTGGTTTAACGATGATTGGCGATTTTGCATGTCTAATTTGACCGTCTCTAACTTTACCGACGAGGAGTTGGCCGACCTCAATGAAGAGTTTGAGCATCTCCCCGCCGATAAGGTCATCCAGTGGGGGGTCGACAACTTCTCGCCTCATCTTTCGCTGGCTGCATCCATGACCGATGCGGTGTTAATTGATTTGGCTGTCAAGGTAGATCCAGCCATTGAAGTGGTGTTCATCGATACCGGTTTTCATTTCCCTGAGACATTGGAAACGGTGGAGCGGGTGCGTCGACACTATGGCCTGAACTTGCGGTTGATGACCGTGGCTCGTCACGACCCCAACCTGTGGCAAATGGACCCTGAGAACTGCTGTTCCGCGGTTAAGGCAGGGCAACTAGATCGAGCCCTTGCTGGCAAGGCCGCATGGATGAGCGGTTTGCGCCGAGCAGAGGCTGTTACTCGAGCATCTGCTCCGATTGTGGTGCGAGATTTGCGAGGGCTTGTGAAGCTGAACCCCATTGCTCTTTGGACAGACGAGCAAGTGGCCGACTATATGGTCACGCATAGCGTTCCTTTCAACCCATTGTTAGAGCGGGGCTACCCTTCGATCGGTTGCATGCCCTGCACCAAGCCAGTGGCACCCGGCGCTGACCCTCGTTCTGGTCGCTGGGCTGGTACCGACAAAACTGAGTGCGGCCTGCACAATTAGCCGCTTAGGCTAGGTATCCTTCGGTCACTAGATGATCCATGATGGTTTGAGCCGCTTCGCCCGGGGTCTGATCTATCGTGGGGAGCACAATGTCGGCATCGGTGGGTTCTTCGTAGGGGTCAGAGATTCCAGTAAACTCTTTGATGATGCCAGCACGGGCTTTGGCGTAGAGGCCCTTACGATCTCGTTGTTCGCATACTTCTAGCGGTGTGGCTATGTGTACTAACACATAGCCACCGTGGGCTGAGATGGTTTCTCGATTCCAACGGCGGGGTTCGGCATAAGGGGCAATCGGAGCGCAAATGGCGATGCCGCCGTGTTTGGTGATCTCAGAGGCCACGTATCCAATGCGTGTGATGTTGATGTTGCGGTGTTCCTTAGAAAATCCTAGTTCCGACGACAAGTTGGTTCGCACTACGTCGCCGTCTAGCAGGGTTACGGGCCGTCCCTGCGTTTCTAGTAGCTTGGACATCAATGCGTTAGCGATGGTGGATTTACCCGATCCACTGAGCCCCGTGAAGAACACGGTGAAGCCCTGCTTAGATTTTTGGGGATGAGTGCGCCGCAATTCGTCCACCACTTCGGGGTAGCTAAACCACTCGGGTATGTCGTCGCCTGACATCAGGCGATCGCGCAGCTCGGTGCCGCTGATGGTGAGGGTGTTAGCGCCGTCTTCCACCTCGTCAACAGGGCGGTAGCTATCGTTGTCGGGCAGGTACACCATCATTTTGAATGGCACCATCGTGACATCTAGCTCTTCGGCGAAACGTTCGAGCATTTCTTGTGCATCGTAAGGGCTATAAAAGGGTTCGCCCGCCGCATTCGATCCCGGGCCAGCATGGTCGCGTCCTACGATGAGGTGGGAAACCCCATAGTTTTTACGGATGATGGCGTGCCACACTGCTTCGACGGGTCCACCCATGCGCATGGCTAGTGGCAGCATGGCCAACATCGCTGTGTTCTTGGGATAGCGGGCGACGATGTGTTGATAAACTCGACCTCTTGTGTAGTGGTCTACGTCGCCGGGTTTGGTCATGCCCACCACCGGGTGAATCAGCAAGTTGGCATCGGCTTTAACTGCGGCTCGACGGGTTAGTTCCACATGTGCTCGGTGCATGGGGTTGCGAGTTTGAAAGGCAACCACACGGTTCCATCCCCGTGTTTCAAAAGCACAGCGTAGCTGAGCTGGCGTTAAACGTAGCTCGGTGAAATCGTGGTGCAGGGGGAGTTGTAGACCTTGTATGCTCCCACCGAGATAGACCGGTGCAGTATGACGGAGAAGGTGGGAAACCCCGGGATGGTCGGGGTCGGTGGTAGCGAACACGGCCTTGGCTTCTGCCATTAGATCGGGTTGCCAGGCATCGCTCACGGTGAGCACCGCAAGCATGACACCTTCAATGTCGCGCAAGGCTAGCCGCCCAGCCGCCTGTGCTGCTGCTGCGGTCTCTTCATCAGTATCAAGAGTGATTGGCATTGGCCAAAGCGTGCCGTCGGTTAGGCGCATTTCAGAGCACACTCGATCGTAGTCATGTTGGCCCATAAAGCCACGTAAGGGAGAGAACCCGCCGTTCAGCAGCAGTTCTAAATCACACATGTGACGGGGTTGCAGGGTGAGGGAGGGCAGGTCGCGCGACACTGTTGTGAGTTCTTTAGCTTTGGCACTATCTGCTAAGAGATCAACGAGACTGCCGCCATGGGGTTGGATGAGGTTGCTTGTCACAGAGCTATTTTCATAGCGCGATCGTTCTTTGGCCAAACTATCGGGCAGGATGGAATTCATTGGTGAGCTGTAGGCCGTAGCATCTTGGTGGATGGACAGCGATGCGGTGCTAACAGTGGTGGTGCTCATGTTGATGGGCGCAGGGCTTATTAGCGGTCGGCTTTCTCCGGCATCGGGGGTGATGGGGGCTACCGCAGGGTTATTTTTGGTGGGCGTTATTGATGCCGATGCTGCTTTTAGGGGGTTTGGTAATCCTGCGCCCATCACCATAGGGGCGCTGTATGTGGTAGCGGGCGCGGTTAGCAAGACAAATGCTTTGCAACCATTGGTGGTCAAGATGTTGGATCAGGGTTCGCGTGGTCGGATGGGCTTGATCCGCTTGTTGACACCAGCTAGTGCTGCCTCAGCTTTTTTGGCTAATACCCCAATTGTGGCGATGCTGGTGCCCACCGTGCGGGGATGGGCTGAGCGTTATGGCATAGCTGCGTCTAAGTACCTCATTCCCTTGTCGTATGCCACTATTTTGGGCGGTGTCATCACTGCTATAGGAACAAGCACCAACCTTGTTTTGGGTGGATTACTACAAGCAGCGGGTCAAGATGAGCTGAAGATGTTTGAGCTAGCTCGGTTTGGGTTGCCGCTGGCAGGTGCTGGGCTAGTGCTCATCGTGATCGCTGCGCCGCTTGTGTTACCCGAGCGTCGCGACAAGCAGCCTGTCGGTGAGGAGCGTTCTTATTTGGTGTCAATGTATGTGGTTGCTCAAGGGCCGTTTGATGGCCAATCGGTGGAGACCGCAGGGTTGCGTCACCTGCAAGGCGTGTTTTTAGTAGAGGCAGAGCGTCAGGGCGCGGTGATTGCTCCGGTGGCACCAACTTTTGTGTTGCGGGGGGGCGATCGGCTTACCTTTGCTGGTCGGGTGGATCTGGTGCTTGATTTACAGGCCATGTCGGGGCTGGCTTCAGCCGAAGACCCCCATTTAGAGGCTGTTGATTCTCAAGATCACACTTTTTTCGAGGCGGTTGTGGGTGTGGCTTCCCCCCTTAGTGGTCGGACGCTGGCTGAGGCTGGTTTTCGTGGTCGTTATCAGGCTGCGGTGGTTGGTATTCATCGTTCTGGAGCACCCGTAGAGGCCAAGTTTGGTCAGGTGCGTTTAAGGGTTGGCGACACGTTGTTGGTGTTGGCTGCTGATGGGTTTGATTCTAGGTGGAGCAATCACAGCGATTTTTTGCTGGTGTCTCGACTTGGGGGGTCGCCACCTCGGGCCACTCGACGAACACCAGTGGCACTGCTAGCAGTGGCCGGGTTGGTGGTGCTGCCCGCGGTGGGGTTGTTAGGTGTTTTGGAGGCAGCGCTGATTGCTGCGGGAACGGTAATTGTGGGGGGCGTTCTTACCCCACGCGAGGCCCGTGAGTCTGTGGACTTAAGCGTGTTGATTACCATTGGAGCTGCTTTTGGTTTGGGAGCAGCCTTGCAAGAGGTTGGGTTGGCTCAGGATTTAGCCAATCACATTATTACTGGTTTGGATTTTTTCGGCAATGCTGGGGTGGTGGCAGGCATCATGGTTGTCACTATGTTGCTCACTGAGTTGATTACTAATGTGGCAGCGGTAGCTCTCGTGTTCCCCGTGGCGCTAGAAACCGCAGCACAATTGGGATTAGATTCTCGTATTCTGGCTCTAGGCATAGCAGTAGCGGCATCGGCATCATTTCTGACTCCAATCGGCTACCAAACCAACACCATGGTCTACGGCCCTGGGCGCTACCGCTTTACCGACTACTTGCGCTTAGGAGTGCCTATGTCGCTGCTGACCTTGGTGATCCTCACTACTTTGGTTACTGTGTCTGCTTAATTGGGTTTAGACGGCCTTTTGTTCTCTATTTTTGCGACACACTACGAGGCGCATCTTATTGATTGGGTACTTTTTGAGACTTGGTGTGGCTGTGGGGTATATGGTGGATTATTGCTTTTGTTTAAGGTGACGATGTTTCACGATGGGCGCTTTTTCGCTATGAAATAGTAGCTTCTCTTGATGAGGCGTAGAGACGAGGCTTAGAAAGGACGAAGGATGGCCAAGACTGAGACTATTCGAGCTCGGGTAGAGCCGGAACTTAAGCAGCAGGCTGATAAGGCGCTTGCTGATATCGGAGTGACTGCTACCGAGGCTATTACCCGGCTGTATGAGGAAGTTGTGGAGAGAGGAGAGTTGCCGTTTGGGAATGCTGATGCCCCTGAGAGCACTACAAGCCAAACTGTCAAAGCTATCAACGAGGAACCACCACCTAAAGAAGAACCACCACAGGTTGTCGCTGATGAAGGAGTTGCCTCTCACCCTATTATCAACGAGGAACCACCACCGCCTGAACAGGCCGAGAGTGCTGGCATTCCTGATGCCCCTGAAAGCACTACAAGCCAAACTGTTGTGAGCCCTGCTGTTGTTGATGAGGTTAGTACACCTCAAGTCAGCCAACCGCGTGATGCCTCAGGCAACGAAGCGGCCTTAGATGAGCCATCTTTATCTGAAGAGCGTGGTGAGGCTGTAATGGACGATGGTTCGGCTGAGTCAAAGGTTAGTTTGCCTACTATCTTGCTGGTTTCGGGGTTGATGGTGCTATCAGCCCTTTTGGCCTTGGTCATCTATCATCTGGTCGCTGGACACTCTCACGGCCATGATGAATACGCCGAGTTGGTGCATTCTCACGATGGGTATCCTGAACATTCCCACGGCTATGGCGGCCATGCTGATCATTTTCATGAGCACGATGGGTATGTTCGGTATGGTGATCTTATAGGTGCTTATGGTCAGCTGAGGGCTGTGCAAGATATGTTGTGGGGTGGTTGTGATGGGCTGGGGTTCAGTAGTCAGCCAAACTTCGCTGGGCCTTTACCATACGGGGTGATGCCGCCTGGATACAGACAAACCTGGCCTAAGCAGCAACGTTGCCTTTACCCTGACGATCATCCATGTAATTACGGGGAACAGTATTCACACGAAGCATCTCCTGATTGTGTTAGTTGGGGCAAATCTTATGAAGCTCCTTTTGGATGGAGTGATACCCCTCGCCTACCCTGAGCAGTTGGTTTCTGAATAGTGATCTACCTTTAAAACCCTCGACTCTCAATCTTTTATTGAGAGTCGAGGGTTTTAAGCAACTATCAAGTTTGAGACTAGTGGCTATTGGTCAGTGCGATACAGGTAGCGCAGGTCCCAGTAGCCATACAGCGTAGGTGTGTAGTTGCCGAACACATTGCGAACTGCGCCTAGCCGTTCGCCAAGTGTGGTGTAGATCAGCGGCACGTTCTCTGAGATGATGGCTTGCGCCTCTTGATAGAGTTCTACCCTCCGGTCGTGATCTAACTCAGAGCTTGCTTCAATATATAACTCGTCAATTTCAGCTTCCCACTTGGTGACGGGTTCAGTCTGATTGGGGTGCCACAGGTGTAACGATTCGCTGCTGTGCCACATCGTGATGCCGCTATAGGGGTCGGAGCCGCCGGTGAACCCTACCACTAGGGCTTCCCAGTCGTATGTGGTGGTAAGTTGGTCTACCAGTTGCCCGAAGTCAACCAACTCAAAGGTGACATCAAGCCCCACCGCGGTCATGCCGTCTTGGATAATCTGTGTAATGTCAGATCTTATCTTATTGCCATCGTTGGTGATGAGGGTAAACGAGATGGGATTGCCAAGATCGTCTTCACGGGTGCCGTCGACGTCGCTGTCTATCCAGCCCAACCCGTCGAGAATCTCATTCGCTTTTTCCAGGTCATAGGGGTATCGGCGTACTCCAGGGTTGTGGAAGTCGCCAGCGGCTGGACTCACCGATGACCACTGTGGATACCCTAAGCCGTGCTGGATTCCGTCGACCATGGTTGCTTTGTCCATGGTGTGGGCCACGGCTTGGCGGAACTCAACATTTTGGAACCAGCGGAGCTGCACCGGATTGACATAGGGCTCGCCAGCATCGTTTGATCCGGGATTCTGGTTGAATGCCAGAAACGTTGTGCCGAAGTTTGGCCCCCGCCGGTGCAGGGTGAAGTTTTTTTCTTCGGCCAGCGTTTTGAGCAGCGCGTAATCTTCGCCCAGTACGCTGTGAAAGTCGCTGGTGCCGTCGCGGAACAGTTCTAGCTCGTCTTCTAGCTCGTCTACTATCAGTTCTACCACGCGATCCAGGTAGGGCAGTTGCCCGCCAGCATCGTCAAACAGCCAGTAGTCGGGGTTTCGCTCAAACACGATTCGCTCGCCGGGCGTGTACTCCACGATGGTGAACGGGCCGGTGCCGATGATCTCAGTGGGATCGGTGTCGATATCCCAGAAATCTTTAAAGGTGCCTGCTTCGATAGGTCCTTCCAAAATGTGTTTGGGGTAGATGGCGGTGCCCATCGAACGTAGGAACGGAGCAAATGGTTGAGGTAACAAGAACTCCACAGTGTGGTCGTCGAGCGCTTCCACCGTCATGGGCGACTGTTCCCACTCTCCAGTAGCGGTGTTTAAACGGCGAAATTCAAAGGTAGCCCGGCTCGACGCGTTGAAGTCATCGTTGTAGATGACCTGGTTAAATGTGAAATCCACATCGTGGGCGGTGAACGGCGTGCCGTCGTGCCAACGCACATCATCGCGCAGATGGAACACCCAGCGCAGACCATCGTCGGAGTGTTCCCAAGATTCGGCCAGCAGCGGCTCGATCTCGTCGGTCAGCCATGATGTCTCGGTGAGCCCTTCAAACAAGTAATACAGAACCCCAGACGATCCAGCATCAGTGGCGAGTTCGAGGTTGAACGAGAGCGGTTCGGAGATTGTTGCCAAGGTGAGCGTACCACCGTGAGTGCCTATCTCATAAGAGAACTCTTTGGCATTTTGGCGCAACTCTTCAGCGATAGCTTTCGTTGTCAGCGGTGCTGATTTAGCTTCAGACGGCTCAGAGGAGGTGCTGCAACTGGTGATGAGTAGAACGATGGCGAGCAGCGCCCATTTCCATTGCTGTCTTCGCGATTGTTTCAAGATAATTTTTAGCATCTCCACTAGGCTAGCGATTCGCAGATAAATCCGCAGACATACCTGGGCGCGGTGTCTTGATGGGTATTACTAGGAGTGCTTTCATCACTCAGACGGGTTTGTCCAAGGGGGTGGAACGGTTGTTAATAGGGTGTTATCGGCAGTGCAGATGCCGTTTTGATCGCAAGGCTGGTCTGCAAGTAAACGTACGGTCACACGCTCAGTGCCATGGGGGGTTATGGCGAGGATATAGCTGTTGGCCGGTTTGCCGAACTCTAAGCGCGGCATCACTGCGGTGAGCGTGCCTCCTTCTATTTGAATAGAAGGCGTGTTGGTTTTGATGTCTTTCACCGGTCTAGAGAATGCCACGGCTATGCCAATGGCTTTTTGTTGTGGCGCTGTCGTTGCATTGTCGAGGCTGTGGGTGGGCAGAGTGACGGGTGCGGCATCGGTGAATGTGGCAGTGAGGGGCGGTAGCGGCTTTTCGAGTGCCAAGAGATTGACGGGTACGGCGCGTAATCTGCGAGGGCCGGCATTGCCACCGGCATCCAAGATTGAGAATATCTCGGTTTTGGTATGGGGATCAACGAGGCTGACAAGAGCATCTGGAAAGGGCATAGTAGATGGGTTGCTGGGCTGCTGGGCTGAGTCGTCAGTTCTGGCTGAGTTACTCCAGCTGATTAGCCAGGTTCCGTCGGGGAGTGTTTCGACATGCCCGCCTACAGCAACCAGTGCTGATTGCTTTCCGCTTAAGGAGTGATCGCGCACAAAAACAGCTTCACCGTGTACGAGGTCGATGGCATATTCGACAGCGCGGCTGTATTCGTCTCCGGGGCGTGATAGTGGTAGTCCGGTTGCAGGGTCGATCACACAAGCTACGCCGTTGTCGAACAGCAGTAGGCGATCCTCAGGTGCCCCGCGAATGAGAGAGGCGGCATGCTGACCGCAGAAGGCACCTAACGGATCGCCTACTAGTCGTAGAGGAGCAGGTCCTAAGCCGCGCTGCTCCCAGTGGTCAGGCTCAAGGTTGGTTTGTCCAATGCGCCACACGATCTCAGCGCCAGTTGCGGTATCAGGATTGATCAGCATGACTGTTGAGCAGCCCCTAAACGAGGCCAGCACGCCATTAGGTGTCATCTCGATGGAGTTGACGTGTGCGTAGTCTTCGGGGAAGCGGTGCGCAGTGCAGTCCTCTAAAGGAATTCGTCCCCAAGAGTTCCATGTCCAACGGGCGCTGCCATCAGGGTTGAGAATCTGAATGGCCGAGTCGGATGTATCCACAGCGTTGCTCCAGGACTGCCCGCTGGGATCGTCAAAGTGTACTGCCGCTGCTGATGAGGAATTGTTACTGCGATCTGAAAGGTAGGAGAAGTCGCGCACCGCGGGTTCGTAGGTCATCAACAGCAGTGACCCATCGTTTAGTATGCGTAGATCGTGGCGACCGGTGGTGGTCAGCGGCGGCGCTGTTGCCACCCGATTTATTGGCGCGAAAGCAGCATCTAGAATTTGCCACATCAGGCCCGAATCCGTCTTGGTCGCATGTGCCCATTGGCGGGTTGATCCCGTGCCGAACGAGCGCAGGAAGAACCCGACGTTGACACTGAAGAACTCGGTGGCGATATCGTTGTCTTCGTGTTCAGAGCGGCGGTGGAATCGGGGCACGCCGTGTTGGTCGATCACCGCAATCCATTGGTCAGACGTAATGGCTAAAAGCGTTTCCAGCGGCATCTCAGTGGAGACTCGGGTACGGATTGCGGCCAGCGGTTTGGGGGCACAATGCACCACATAGCGGGTGAACGTGCCGTCGACACTAGCCAATGTTATTACGATGTCGCTGGTTTCGGTAACCGTTATTGCTGCCCCCGTTTCTGTTCGCGGCGGCGGCTGTACCCCGTTTACATTTAATCGTGTTCCCGAGGGCAGAGTTGCGGTTACCGAAACCACATCGGTTTGTGAACAGGGGATCTTGTAGTGCAACACATCGGGGTGGAACGCGGGCACCAATCCTTCGTTGTTAGGAAAGCTCTCGCTGCTCGCAGACAAAGAAACAAGCTGCGGCCCAATCACAGCGCTAATGGAAGTAGTGGCGGCTGTCGCCATAGTCGCGTCACTGTGGCGATCGGTATAGCTGGCCACCGCGCGCAAGTAGTGGCCCGAATCCGCAGCCGTTGGAACATAAACCGTTTCGTCGGCCCCCTTGATGTGTACGAAGGTTTCGATGTCAACTGAGCGTTCCCACTGCCAGTTTACCGATTTGACCCCACGATCGGGGTCGCTGAGCCGTGCTGTCACAGGTATGCCCACCTTCGGTTGTTGCTCTGAGAGATGCACTGTGCCGGGCTCGTCGCGATCTCGCACCGTCACGCGTACCTGTTGCTCGCCTTCGGGCCCAGATACGGTTACTTCATAGCGGTTATCGCTGTTTTCGTCGGCGGGATGCTCGAAATCTGGCAGGAATCGAACGTCGTTTACCGAAAAGCGCAGTACACTGTTGGTAATCTCAAACAAGCCAGCATCGGGACCCGACAGACGGTAACTATCGGCGTTCATTTCGGCGAATGAGGCGACCCGTAGCGCCGAACCCTCTTGAAACTCCACCGATAATTGCGGGGGGGGGGGGGGGGGGGGGGGGGGGGGGGGGGGGGGGGGGGGGGGGGGGG
>VYCQ01000005.1 GCA_009843865.1 Acidimicrobiia bacterium | reverse complement strand
CCCCTATTCACAAAGACCCTTTCGACCGCCTACTGATCGCCCAAGCTCATGCCGAAGCATTAACGCTTCTAACCGCCGACACCACAGTCGCCCGCTATCTAGGCCCGATACGCATCCTCAAATAACTACTTCCTCGCAGAGCGTGCTTGACAAAGTACGCTCTGGTCATGGCAAGTGAAATGCGTATCGCTTTTGGAACCGATCAGGCCACTGCCTTAACTGCCGCTATCAAGCAGCACTTGACCAACAGCGGCCACCACATTGTGACAACCACTACCGAAGGCGCAGCTTGGCCCGATGTGGGCCAAGCTGTCGGCAAAGCAGTTACAGACGGCAGCGCGGACCTTGGAGTGGTGTGCTGCTGGACGGGAACCGGGGTGTCCATCGCGGCTAATAAGGTCGCTGGCGTGCGAGCCGCCCTGTGTACCGACGCGAAGACCGCCCATGGGGCCCGCCGTTGGAACGATGCCAACGTTTTAGCCATGAGCCTGCGTCTCACCTCGGCCGATGTAGCTACCGAGATGCTTGACGCATTCCTAAACTCCGAACCCGACCCCAACGAGTATCCCGAGATCGCCAAGCTCTCCTGAGCACCCGCAAAGAACCGGTTGTCGCAACATCAACAAAATCGCCTGATTCTTTAGCTCGGCAATAGATCTCATAAGGAGGACGGCCGCCCTCAGCTGGATTGGAGAACACATCGTGGATGGCTAATAGTCCACCCGGTGCCACATGGGGAACCCAGTTCTCATAATCGTTGTGGGCGGCGACAACACTATGACCCCCATCGATGAACAAAAAAGCTAGGGGTGTGGACCAGTTCTTGGCGATAGCCACCGAATCGCCCACTAATGCCACCACACTGCATTCCAAACCCGCCGCTAACATGTTACGCCGAAAGTGGGGCAACGTATCAATGAGCCCTGACTCTGAATCAATCAGATCAGGATCATGCCACTCCCAACCGGCTTGATTCTCCTCAGAACCCCTATGATGATCTACCGCAAACAGCAGTCGACCCTGCCTCTGAGCGGCATCACCCAAATACACCGCTGAACGCCCACAATAACTACCCACCTCCAACAGAGGGCCTTGCGCCTCCAAACCACAAGCGGCCCGATACAATGCCAACCCCTCATCAAGAGTCATAAACCCGCGTATAGATTCAACTAAGGCTTGACGACGAGAATCCATCCGCCTTCACCAACCACAGGTATCACAAAGTTTGCGCAGGTGATGTTTGCGCCGTAGACGTTTGAGCCTGTTGCAACTTGCCCGACATAGCAGGCCCAAACAGATAACGGTCACACGCCGCATACTTCACTAACCACACAGTGCCAAACGCCCCCACCGACGACACGGTAATGAACCAACCATTATCGGTAACCCTGTCAATCAAGCCCACAGCCAGCGAAGACAGAGCCAAACCAACGAACGAAACCAGCCAAAACGGCAACACCTCACGTCCCCAATGGCTTGGGCCTGATCTGTCCCACACCCATAAGCGATTCAGATGATAAACAGGAATGTTGGCAACGACGAATGCCAACAGGTTTGCCACCAAAGCCGACCACCCTAACAAGTCATAACCCACCCGCAAGAGGGTCTGACCCAACACAACCCCAACAGCCGAGGTGCCGCCATAGCGCACCAAACGCCCCCAGTTATACATCACATGGGCTCGGGCTGATCCTAACAAAGACAAAAACGATGACATGAGAGTCTTTCAGCGTACCGTGGCACGCTGTACCATGTCGAAACTTACCTCGCCCTCTCAAACACGGCCCACTTCAACATGACCCGCTTAAGCTATACATTCACGCAGTAGGCTCAAATCCCCATGGCTCAAATATCCATGACTAATAATATAAATCACGATATAAATAGCAATGATATAAATAACAATGATGTAAATAGCCTTACCAAGTTATTGGACTTAGAGCACATCGAAGAAGACACCTTTCAAGGTGTCAGCTCCATGGAAGATCGCCAAAAAGTGTTCGGTGGCCAAGTAGCAAGTCAAGCACTAGTGGCGGCCTCTCGCACCGTAGAAAAGCGATCAGTGCATAGCCTTCACGCCTACTTCATCCACCCGGGCGACATGAAAACACCCTTGCTCTACAAGGTAGAACGAGTGCGCGATGGGAAATCATTCACTACGCGGCGTGTCGTGGCCATGCAACACGGGCGGGCCATCTTTATTATGTCCGCCTCATTTCAACGTCATGAAGAAGGATACGAACACCAAACACCCTTACCTAGCGACATCCCCGCACCCGAGGAGCTTGAACCATTCATCGTGGAAGGTATGCCTTTAGCCAAAGCTAAAGACGGTCAGATGATGTGCCCCATAGAAGTCCGCTACGTAAATAGCTCACCCCGTGAGCAAGGCAAAAACTGCGAACCTAAGGTGCAAGCTTGGATACGTGCCACCGGCACACTTCCCGACGAACCCGTGCTGCACATCTGCATGTTCACCTATGCCAGCGACCTAACAGTGTTGGACACAGCCATCAGGGCCCTTCCGATGCTCGACTATGAAATCAACTTTCAAACCGCCAGCTTGGACCATGCCTTGTGGTTCCATCATCCCTTGAAAATGGACGACTGGATCTTTCTCGACCAAATATCTCACTCGGCCTCCAACGCCCGAGGCTTAGCATGGGGTACGGCATGGGCCCGCTCGGGCGAATTGGTAGCTTCTGTTGCGCAAGAAGTACTCATCCGACCACTAAAAGACAACCAATGACACGGCCTACGCGCCTTGTGGCAATACACACAGTGACAAGACAGATAATGACAAAACAAATAGTTGCTTGGCTGGTGGTGGCTAGCCTGTGGGCCGGTGCTTGCGGCACCGAAGACGACGGTACCAATGTCGACAACACCAAAGTTGTAAATATTAATAATGCTGACAGCCTCAACAGCACTAGCAGCCCACAACCAACCACAGGCAACAACTCAAGTAACAACAGCCCAAATAGCGATAACCCAAATAATAATTACCCAAACGCCAACAGCTCGGCTTCAACTAACACGCAAAACAATAACCCTGCAACACACGAACCTGATCTGCCAACCCAAAATCCAAGTGAGGCACCAACCAGCAACACAACCGAAAACGAGCCTCTTACGCTCACACCGGTCATCTCGCTGCCCGACCCCATAGTGCTAATCCCCCGTCCTGGTACTGGCAACCAGCGAGGTGATCTATACGTAGGCACAAGAGCCGGACGAGTGTGGGTACTTAGCGCCGACGAAGATGAAAGCCCTGAAATGGTGCTAGACATCAGCGACCTAACAGAAACTGGCTGCGAAAACGGCCTTTTAGGAATGGCCTTTGATCCCGACGGCCACTCGCTCTACATCCACTACACCGACCTGCAACAAGACAGTCAGATCGTGGCATTCCCCATGATTGGACATCGAGTTCTCAAGAGCCAGGGTCGAACCGTGCTAAGCGTGTCCCAACCACATTGCAATCACAATGGCGGATCTATGGCTTTCGGGCCAGACGGCTACCTGTGGTTAAGCATGGGCGATGGTGGTGGCAGCAATGACCAGTTCGGCCATGGTCAAAACCTGAACTCCTTGCTAGGGGCCATACTTCGCATTGATCCCAAAACCTCCACCAGCACTGGCACTAACACCTACGCCATTCCCGCTGACAACCCTTTTGCTGGCACCTTTGATCCTGACAATCCTGATTCTGGGAATCCTGATTCTGAGACTAGAGCCCTAGCAGAAATATGGGCCTACGGTGCCCGCAATCCATGGCGATTCTCGTTCGACCGAACCACCGGCGACTTGTGGATCGCAGATGTAGGCCAAAACAAATGGGAAGAGATACATGTACTTTGGGCTGCCGACAACTGGTCATCAGGGGCCAACTTAGGATGGCCCCTGTACGAAGGCAACGAACGCTTCTCGGGAACCGTCATGCCCGAAGACCTTGTGTTTCCCATACATGTGTACGACCACGACCAAGGCTGCTCCATCACCGGAGGCTATGTTTATCGCGGATCTTCCATTGCATGGTTAACAGGCACCTATATATTTGGTGACTTCTGCGAGGGGCGTTTGTGGGGCCTTAAGGTTGACCCTGCGGACAATAACCTTGCAAACAACGACCAACACTTTGAGCTAGGAGTAACAGTTCCACAAGCAACCTTGGTGTCTTTTGGCGAAGATGCCGCAGGCGAACTCTACGTGTTGAGCTTTGACGACACCATCTACCGCCTAGAACCTGCTACCTAACAACATCGCTAAAGTGCCTGGAGTGTCTGAAATATCTGATCCAGACTGTTTAGCAGATACTTTTAAAAGATCATCTTGAGAAATCATCTTGACAGAACAGCTTGAGCAATCACTGTGTAATCAGGTTCATAGCGCTGAATGCGTCGTCAGCTAGGTTTAAAAGAGGTTCAGGATAGATCCCAAAGGCCAAGGTGAACAGCACCACGATAGCAATTGCAGTTGCAGGCCCTACAGAGACTTGCAAACGGGGAGTGTCGGCATCAGGGGGGTCTAAATACATGACCACCACGATCCTCAGATACAAAAAAGCAGCCACCACCGTTGCCAGCATGGCTATTACCGTTAGCTCAAAAAAGCTATTATCTGCCGCAGCGGAAATCACCTCAAACTTGGCCCAAAAGCCCACTGTGAAAGGAATCCCAGCCTGAGATAACAACAACAACGTAAACGCACCAGCCAGCATCGGACGACGAACAGCTAAGCCCCGCAAGCTAGCGATATCGGTGTTCTCATCGCCAGGACCGCTCACCACCGTCACAACTGCGAAGCTCCCGATAGCCATTGCCGCATAAGCCGCCAGATAAAACATCACACTTGCCAGACCCCTCCCCAAAGCCCCATGCATCCCCACCAGGATGAACCCAGCGTGACTTATGGAAGAGTAGGCCAAGATGCGCTTGATATCGCCCTGTACTATGCCCATGAGCGACCCAACGGCCAAGCTCGCCACAGCCAACCCAAAAACTGCTGGTTGCCAATCATCGTAATGCTGAACAAACGCTGCCATGAACACCCGTGTTAAGGCCGCAAAACCGGCTGCTTTCACCCCTGCAGCCATGTAAACAACCACCGGCGACGGAGCACCTTGGTAAACATCTGGGGTCCAAGCATGAAAGGGCACTGCGGCAACCTTGAAGCCAAAACCCACCAACAACATGGCCATGCCAACATAAAACAGGCCCTTGTCCACCGTCGCTGCACCCGTGCTGCTCTCTGTAAGAAGCAATGAGATCTCTGTGAGGTTCAACGACCCAGTACCACCGTAGATCAACGCTATGCCATAGAGAAAAAAAGCCGAAGCAAAAGCGCCCAGCACAAAATACTTGATACCAGCTTCTTGGGAGGAGGAGCGGCGCAGATGCATGGCAACCAGCACATAAACCGCCAGCGATAAGATCTCCAACCCCAAAAACATGACAATTAAATTGTTGGCAGCACTCATGGTCATACCACCAGCAGCCGACAGCATCAACAGCACATAAACAGCAGGGCCGTCCAGCTTCTCTCTCCGCAAGAAGTCATCAGCAACCAACACGGTCAGCACCACGACGGCGGCCAGCAAAACAATCACAAAAACAGCAAATCGGCCTACACCTATAGCCCCAGCCGCCGTGAGCAAACCCCCGTCATCGGATGCTTCATAAGGGGCCCACGCACCGTGGTCAAATCGCATCCACAAAGCAAACCCAAGACCAATCACCGCCAAAGACGTAGCCACCGTCCACGCGCCAGCGAACCAAGCTGGCAAACGCCGACCAGCTAGCGACACGATGGTCAACAACAACACGGCTCCACCTGCCATCACCATATGCGGAGCTAGGCCCAACCAATCCATGTGAGGTGTTGCTATCTGCCCAAACACAGCAGCCATCAGTGGTCAGATCCCTCTCTGTGATCGTGGCTATCGTGATCGTGCCCGTTGTGATCGTAACTGTGTTCTTTAATTAGCTCACGCAGATCCACAAAGCTTCCGTGAGGACGGTTGTTCACCGTGGGAGATTCAATGCCCTGCACCTGCTCAACGTGTTCAATAAGTAGATGTACAGCGGGTTCCATGCGCTCTAACACCGGCTTGGGATAAACCCCCATAAACACGATTAACCCGACCAAAGGCAACATCACCAACTTTTCTTGCCAGGTAAGGTCGGCCATCTTCGTAGCAGCCTCATCAGGAGTGCCGTGGAACACCCGCTGATACGCCCATAACAGATACAAGGCTGCCAAGATCACCCCCACAGCAGCCAACAACGCCCACCAACGATGAGCCACAAACGCCCCTGCTAAGATCAAAAACTCCCCCACGAACCCGTTCAACCCAGGCAAACCCACAGAAGACAACATCACCACGACGAACACCGCGGCCAATACCGGCACAGCTTTTTGAAGACCCATCAGCTCAGAGATTTGACGGGTGTGACGACGCTCATAGATGAACCCCACCAACAAGAACAACGCCCCGGTTGAAATCCCATGATTCACCATCTGCAACAACCCACCAGAGATGCCTTCGGTGTTGAACGCAAAAATACCCAGCACGATAAAGCCCAGGTGCGCTACCGAAGAGTAAGCCACAAGCCGCTTGAGATCCTTTTGCATAGCAGCGACCACAGCGCCATACAAGATGCCTATAACGCCTAAGGTGAAAAACAGCGGAGCGAAGTAGTGGGAAGCTTCGGGAAACAAATACAACCCAAAACGCACCAGCCCATAAGTGCCCAACTTGAGCATCACCCCCGCCAAGATCACCGATCCAGCAGTGGGTGCCTCGGTGTGAGCATCAGGCAACCAAGTATGTAACGGAAACAACGGCACCTTCACCGCAAATGCCAAAGCGAAAGACAAAAAGATCCAGCGTGCGGTACCAATTGGCAGCTCTTCTACGCTGTTAGCCAACTCTAATAAGTTGAACGTGAGCGCTTCGCCTGTCTCATGAACAACCAACAAGGCCAGCACCAACATCCCGACAAACATCAAGGCCGACCCCAACAAGGTGAACAAGAAAAACTTAGTAGCTACCTGCTTACGGTTTCCGTGACCCCAACAACCAATGAGGAAGTACATGGGGATCAGCACGATCTCGAAAAACAAAAAGAAGAGCACCAAATCAAGAGCCAAAAATGCTCCGAGACAACCAGTTTCCAGCACCAGCATCCACACGTAGTAAGCCTTGGCATCGTGAGGTGGGTCGCAAGCCAAAATAGCGAGGGGAAACAACACGCCGGTAAGCACCACCAAGAAAAGCGAGATGCCGTCCACCCCCACATGCCAAGAGATGCCCGCAGAACTCACCCATTCAACTAGCTGGGTATATTGAAACCCGCCATCGTTTTTGTCGAAATCGGCCATCAGCCACAAGATGAGCGCTCCTGTGACTGCCGATGTAGCTACAGCCACGGGCTTGAACACCACCGAGCGTGCTGGGGCAGTCAGTGCTATGACAACAGCACCCAACAAAGGCAAAAAGATGATCAGCGACAACACGGTAAAGGCACCCATCACATACCAGCCCGAGTAAGAAACCACACCATGAGCGCCAACGCACCCATAGCAATGAACAGGGCGTAGCTTCGCACCAGGCCGTTTTGAAACGACCGCAACAAAGTGCCAACTCGACGCACTACCATGCCAGTGGCGTTTACAGCACCGTCCACCACCTGCTGATCAAACTGTGCTGCCCTTGCAAACGCCGCACGACCCGGACCGCCCATGAAATTGCTGAGCAGCTCGTCAATGCCCCAAGCCCGAGCCAAAAATGGACGCTCAATGCGTTCTTTAGCGATGCGATTGCAAGCATACACTGCTGCACCTCCTGCCACACCCGCAACGCTGCCGATAATAGCGATCAGCCCCAACACCCACTTGGTGCCGCCCCCAAAGGGCACATGGGCGGCGTGACCATAAAGGGCCGGATCTAGCCACTTCTCTAAAAAATGCACATCCGAGCTAAACGGCAGATTCAATGCGCCAGCCACTGCTGCTAAGCCAGCCAGCAGCACCAACGGCAACCACATTGTCCAAGGCGATTCATGTGGATGACGCTGCGGCAGCGCTGCGGCAGGTTCTACTGCAACAACATCTACTGAGTCCAGCTCTGAAGCAGCGCTTGACACCGCGTTGCTAGTCCAACGAGGCGAGCCGTAGAAGGTCATCAAAACTAATCGGGTCATGTAAAAAGCGGTGAGCACCGCTGTAGCTAACAACAACAACCACAACAGCGTGTTCTCAGCGTAGGCATAAGCCAAGATCTCGTCTTTAGACCAAAAGCCTGAAAACGGCGGCACACCAGCAATGGCCAGCCAACCAACCACAAAAGTCAACGAGGTGATAGGCAACGCCTTGGCCAAGCCTCCGTAATGGCGCAGATCTTGGTCGCCATCCATACCATGAATCACCGACCCTGCCCCCAAGAACAACAACGCCTTAAAGAAAGCATGGGTGACCATATGGAATATCGCTGCCACGTAAGCTCCTGAACCCACAGCCACAAACATGAACCCAAGTTGGCTGATCGTAGAATAGGCCAGCACCTTTTTAATATCGTTTTGGGCAACTGCGATGGTGGCAGCCATGAGCGCAGTGCCTAACCCCACCCACATAATGAGGTCGGGCACCCAGCCGTGTGCTGCAACCAAGATGGGGTTCATACGAATCAGCAAATACACCCCTGCGGTGACCATAGTGGCAGCATGAATCAGTGCCGACACGGGTGTGGGGCCTGCCATGGCATCAGGCAGCCACACATGCAACGGGAACTGAGCAGATTTGCCTGCCGCACCCACCAACAACAACAAGGCGATACCCGAAGCGGTGCTAGCAGCCACACCGTTAGATTCAATCTCAAAGAACATCTCGCCGTACTGAAGCGACCCAAAGGTCAAAAACGCCAGGAACATGGCCACCAAAAAGCCCCAGTCCCCCACCCGATTGGTCACGAAGGCTTTCTTGCCAGCCGAGGCGTTGGCCTCCTCAGTAAACCAAAACGAGATCAGCAGGTAAGAACATGCACCCACGCCCTCCCATCCCAAGAATGTCAACAGCAGGTTGTCGCCTAGCACCAGCATCAGCATTGAAAAAGCGAAAAAGTTGAGGTAGATAAAAAATCTAGAAAAACCTACGTCACCATGCATGTAGCCGATGGAATACAGGTGAATCAACGCACCTACTCCGGTAACAAACAAGGCCATGGTGATTGACAGTGGGTCGACCAAGAATCCAATATCGACAGCCAAGTTGCCTACAGGCACCCACTCAAACAAGGTGAGCACCTGCTGACGTTGACCGCTGTCGTATCCGAGCAGGCCAACAAACACCAGAACAGTAGCTACAAACGAACCCACCATTGCGGCGGTTGCTAACCAGCCTGCACGGGGCTCACCTAGGCTACGACCCAACACCAGCAACACCAATGCTCCTGCTAGTGGAAACACTGGAATCAACCAGACCAGATCAACCAAAGTACTCATAGTCGCAGCAGTGCAATCATCCGCGAAGCTCCGACAAGTCATCGGCAGTGGCCAAGGGCCAGCGACGCTTGATAGCCACCACGATGGCCAGACCTACCACCACCTCAGCAGCGGCCACCACCAGTACAAACAACACAGCAACTTGACCTGAAATATCGTCAAAACCCCTAGCGAAGGTGATGAAGGTAAGGTTCACAGCGTTCAACATCAGCTCTACACACATAAACATAATCAACGGATTGCGCCGCACCATGAGGCCCACCGCGCCGATGGTGAACACCGCTGCCGACAAAACAAGGTACGAGTTAGAGCTAACCATCAATCTTCGCTGGCTGTATTGCTAGATTGATTGGTAAGTTGATTTTCAGGTTGCTGGTTGCGAGCCATGCGTCGGGTCATCACCACAGCACCAACCACCGAGATGGTTAACAAAACTGCGGTGGCCTCAAAGGCATACACATAGTCAAAGAACAGCACCTCAGCAATCTCATGTAGGTTGGATAATGGTCGCGTCAAATAGGCAGAAGCCACCCCTGCTGAGGTGTTTTGCACCTCAGCTACTGACACAACGATGTAAGTAGCACCCAAACCAAATCCAACTAAGCCCACGAAAATTGCCAACACCCGCTGACCAAAGATGGGTTCAACCGAGATATCTTCAAGACGGTCCACACCCAACAACATGATGACGAACAAAAACAGCACCACGATGGCTCCGGCATAGACAATGATCTGCACTGCTGCTAGAAAATGTGCTTCCAAGTTCAAGAACAACACGGCCATCCCAAAAAGCGTGCCCACCAAGCTAAGAGCAGCATGCACAGGGTTGCGGGCCAACACCACTCCCAGCGAACCAGCCAGCACAATGGCTGCGCACACGATGAAGACAGCTGCTTCCATTAGCGATCCTTTTGACCTTTTTCGGGACTGCGAATGCCGTAACCCAACTCGCCCGACCAGCCCACCTGCCCCTCATAGTCGGCCCGACCAGATGAAGATGTGGCACGCATCCAAGCTGATGTGTGCTTATCGTCACCCGCCCGCCAATCTTCCCAGGAAAGCTTCTGAGGATGACCATCGTCTGCGACCACTAACTCCTCTTTGGTGTAGATGGCATCAGAGCGATTGGTGAAGGAGAACTCAAAAAGCTTCGATTCGGTTATAGCCTCGGTAGGGCAAGCCTCCACACACAGGTCGCAATGGATGCAACGCAGGTAGTTGATCTCATACACGTACCCGTAGCGTTCCCCCGGCGACACAGGATCATCCAACGAGTTGTCGGCACCTCGCACATGAATACAGCGCGCTGGACAAACTCCAGCACAAAGCTCACAGCCAATGCACTTTTCCATGCCATCCTCGTAGCGGTTCAACACATGTCGACCATGAAACCGCTCAGGCTTAGAACGCTTTTCATCAGGATACTGAGTGGTAACCACCCGGCCCGACTCGGTGCGCTTAAACAACTTCCCAAGCGTGACGATAAAACCCTTTAAGTAACCCATGTAGCCTTCCTCTCATACGACGTGTCGTCATGGGCATCTTTTGGCTTTTGCTTGGCAGCGCGCAGAGCCAAGACCAACAATCCAGCCAACCCAGCCATAACTACTAGCGTCACAACCACAACTGCCGCCCGATTCCAACCCCGATCACCTGCAATGTCATAGCAGGCCAGCAGCATCAACCACCCCAACGAAACAGGAATGAGCAACTTCCAGCCCAAATCCATTAGCTGGTCATAGCGAATCCGGGGCAAGGTGGCTCTAAACCAAACAAAGATAAACAAAAACAACATCAGCTTGATGAAAAACCACAACACGCCAGACAACCAGCCCACGGTGGTGAAATCAGGACCGTTAGGGCCACCCAAAAATAAGGTCACGATAATGGCTGACATGGTGATGGTGTTCATAAACTCAGCCAAAAAGAACAACGCAAAACGCAAAGAGCTGTACTCAGTGTGAAATCCGCCCACCAGCTCTTGTTCGGCTTCCACTAAATCAAAAGGCGGACGGTTCAGCTCAGCGGTAGCGGCAATAAGAAACACCACCATAGGCACCAACCAAGTAACCCAAAGGTTCCAATTCCAAACCGACTGCTCCGACACAATCTGATTGGTAGACAAGCTGCCTGATTTCAAAAGCACAGCCACCAACGACAATCCCAACGCCGCCTCATAAGACACCATCTGCGCTGAGGCCCGTACCGACGCTAGAAGAGGATACTTAGAACCCGACGACCAACCAGCCAACATCACCCCGTACACCGCCAACGAAGACATAGCCAGCACAAACAAGATTCCCACGGGCGGGTCTGCTACCTGAAGGAAGGTGTCGTGACCGAAAATCGTCACTCGTCCATCGCCACCGTTGAAATCACCACCAACAGGAACCACCGCAAACACCAAAAAGGCTGGCACCAACGATAAATACGGGGCCAGCTTGAAAACCAGCCGATCAGAACGCTCAGGGATGAGGTCTTCTTTGAAAAACAGCTTAATTCCATCGGCCAAGGTCTGAAAAACACCAAACGGCCCAGCCAAGCTGGGGCCAATGCGATTTTGCATATCGCTGATGAGCTTGCGCTCAAACCAAATCATCAGCATCACGCTCATCAACAGCAACCCAAAAGCCACCACCACTTTCAATAAGGTTATAAACACCTCATCTAGACCCACACCGCCCAAATACAACGGGTCTAAACCAAACACCACGTGGCCAAGGCTCAAAGTCATTGCAGCTGTGTCATTGCGTCTGTATGCGGATGTCGGTCACAACTGCGTGCGGATCAAGCAAAACACGCACATCTGCATCCGGATGGTTGTAGTTCAACACTGCGGTGCCCTTAGGCACCCCAGAATCAGGCACCACCGGCAAATTGAGCTGGCCGGTGTTAGATATCACCTGCACTGTTGTGCCCTGTGCCACGCCTACTTGCTGAAAATCAGAGGTGTGTAACAACAACAACGCTCTACGAGCCAGCCCAGCTAACAACGAGGCGTGTTGCACCAGCGTGCCCCTGTCATACATCTGGCGCGACGACACCAACCGCAGGCTGTATGAATCAATTTGAGGCACCGCCACGAACTCAGATTGCACAGCACACTCCGCTGAACCTTCGACAGACACTGCACTTTGAGCGACCACTACACCATCTTGAACCCCCAAATCAGCCGCCAGCCGATCCTTTAGAGCCAGATCTTGAGGTTCCAAATGCTCATGTGAGCGCGCCACCCGACAAATCTCCGCCCAAATGTCTTGTGACGAACCATAACCAAAATCGCAACCCAGCTTACGAGCTAACTCTGTGGCTATAACCCAATCGGGTCGTGCTGTGCCGGGGGGTGTAACAATCTGGCGTTGTCGGGTAATGCGCCCTTCCAGATTGGTGTGAGTGCCGTCACGCTCAGCGAAGCTAGCGGCAGGAAACACAATATGAGCTTTGACGGTGCTTGCATTGGGCAGCGTCTCGCAAGCGATCACGGTGCTCGCTGTTTCCACGGCTTTTTGAGCCAATGCAAGATTAGGGAAGTCACCTAGTGGATCAGCCCCCAACAAAATCAGCACCTTAATCTCGCCGCTAGTTGCCGCGCTTAAAATGCCGTGAGCATCTAAACCACGCTCAGATGGCAGCGCGCCCCATATATCGCTAAGCGCATCACTAGGATTGGTAAGCACCACCCTGCCTGGCAAAAACCCTGGAGCGAGACCCATGTCCAACGCACCAAACACATTGGCGCGGTGCAAGACCGGCAAAAACGCCAAACCGGGTCGCCCACCCGCACTAAGCAGCTTGCCGAATTGTGCTAGCTCTGCCGCAGCCGCCAACGTAGGAGCAGCGGGCTCGGCCAACGAGGGCCTGCCTAAAATTACGGTGATGGGCCGGTCAGCTCGCTCAGCCAAAGAGTTAGCCGCTGCGGCCAATTCCTCTGCCCCCACACCGCCGATACGCCTATCGGAATCTAAGTCAATTTCTCCACCTACCAGAGCTTTAGCCACCGCTGCGACTTCAGCAGGCCGATGATACAACCGATGTGTAGCCAGTTGGCTGAGACCGCTAGCCCGCGGGGTCAGCTCAATGAGCTGCACCCCTTCATGCATCACCGCATGACGCAGGCGCAAGTACAAGGTTCCTTGCTGTTCTTTGGGGTCAGGGGCCAGCAAAATCACCGTCCCACCGGGGGTGCAAGCACCATTAATGGTGGCACGCGGCCAACCCAACACCGCCTCGGCGGGCAAACCATCGTCTAGCTGAGCATCTGCGTTATCGGTGCCGATCACCGCTTTGGCCAAACGTGCCCACACATATTGATCTTCATTCGACAAACGTGCCCCGCCCAAAAGAGCTACCGAAGAGGGGCCATAAGCATCAACGGCTGCGCTGATAGCATCAGCTGCTTGTGATAGGGCTCGCTGCCAAGATGTTTCTACCAGCTCTGAACCATCAAGGTCAGGGGTGCCCAGCGAAGTGCCGCGCACTAACGGGGTTTGTAACCGCATCTCGCTAGCATGCGCATCCAAGCTGAAACGGTCCTTGTCACTTAGCCATCCCCAGTTCACGGCATCGCTATCGGCCCCTTGATAACGCAATACTTGATCTCGCGAAGCCTGCACTACCACCCGATCACCCATAGGGTTGGGATAAGTGGATTCCACCTCGCTGAGGTCCCAGGGACGCGCCTTGAAACGATATTGCTTAGCCGTGAGCGCTCCCACCGGGCAGATCTGTACGGTGTTGCCGCTGAAATACGAAGAAAAAGGCAAATGTGGAAACGTGTTCACCTGAGTGTGGTCACCACGGTCTTGAAATGTAATTAGCGGATCACCCGCAACCTCATCAGCAAAGCGAGTGCAACGATCGCACAATATGCAGCGCTCCCGATCCAGATACACCAAATCATTCACGGCAATGGGCTTTTCGTAGTGGCGCTTCTCTTCGATGAAACGGCTCTCACCGGGGCCATAGGCCATGGTTTGATCTTGCAATGGGCATTCACCCCCCTTGTCGCACACAGGGCAATCCAAGGGGTGATTCAACAACAGAAACTCCAACACACCATCCTGAGCTTTTTGAGTTTGGGGTGAGTTGGTGTCCACCACCATGTTTTCGCTTACCGGCACCATGCAAGATGGCTGCAAAGCGGGGCCACGTCCAGTGTCGATGTCAACAATACACATGCGACACATGCCCACAGGACTCATGCGCGGGTGGTAACAAAAATGTGGAATGTAAACCCCCACTCGCTCTGCTGCCGCGATCACCAACTCGCCCGCTTGAGCCTGCACGGGCTGCTCGTTGATAGTGAGGTTGACTGTGACTTCGCTCATAGTGCAACCTCAGGCAAATAAGCTTCAAACTCTGAGCGAAAACGCTCCAAAGCCGAAGCAATGGGTGATACGGCCGACGGCCCTAGAGGACAGATGGTGGTTTGGCGTGGAGGCCACTGAATACCCGGGCTGATGTTGTCACACACATCTAGCAGCAGATCGAGGTCTTGAGAACGTCCCTGCCCTGCCAAGATACGACTCAAGATTTTCTCTAACCAAGAAGTGCCCTCACGACATGGAGTGCATTTGCCACAGGACTCACGGGCAAAAAAACGCACTAAGTTATGACAGGCCGCCACCGCATCAGTAGTGTCGTCCATAACCACGATAGCCCCCGAACCCAGCATAGAGCCTGCCTCATCCACCGCTGTCTTCTCAAGAGGCAGATCTAGGTGCTCCTCAAAAAACCATGGTGCAGACGCTCCGCCGGGGATAAAGGCCTTAAGACTGTGCCCCGCACGCAGACCACCTGCATAGCGGCTATCAAAGATGATCTCCCGAAAGGTGGTTGTACCAAACGGCACTTCAAACACACCGGGGTAAGCCACATGGCCCGACACCGCAAACACCCTCGTGCCAGTGGAAGCTTTAACACCTATAGCCGCAAAAGACTTCCCGCCGTTGACGATGATCCAAGGCAAGTTGGATAACGTCTCCACGTTGTTCACAATTGTGGGTTTGCCGTACAGCCCAATAGAAGCTGGAAAGTAGGGAGGCTTGAGCCGTGGCATCCCCCGATTACCCTCCAAGCTCTCAATAAGGGCTGTCTCCTCTCCTACGATGTAGGCACCTGCGCCCCAATGTAGGGTGATGTCCACCGAGAAGTCCTGCGCTCCCAGCACATTGGCACCCACATAACCAGCCTCATACGCCTCGTTCAACGCAGCAGCTAAACGTTCTTGAGCGTGGGCCATCTCGCCACGCACATACAAAAAGCACTGCTGAAGCCCTAGGGCGTAGCAAGCAATCAAACAACCCTCGATAAGCTGATGGGGATCGCGCTCCATTAACAAACGATCCTTATAGGTGCCTGGTTCGGACTCGTCGCCGTTCACTACCAAATAGCGAGGCCACACCTCTGAAGGGCAAAACCCCCACTTCACTCCTGCTGGAAACCCAGCACCACCACGACCCAACAAGCTAGCCTCTCGAACCTCTTCATGGACTTGATTAGGAGTCATCTCTAACGCTCGCCGCAAACCGCTATATCCTCCACTTTGGATATAACCAGCCAAGGAGTGCCCCTCAGGGTTGTCAAAACGAGAGGTTATGATCCGCAAATCTTGCGAGGCAGAAGCGTTCATAAACTACTACTGCTGATGTTATGTTCAACGCTGTTATCGCTGGCATCATTATCCCTGTCAGCAGTACTGCTGACATCGGTACTGTTGATATCTGTGTCAGCAACGCTGTTACGAGCTAGCCAAGCTGGTTCTGTTTGACCCTCGGGTGACGACACTCCCCCACGGCGCTGAGAAGCAATATGTTGACGAGTTCTAGCTAACTTGCCGTGCGGCGCAATGCTGGCAGTTCCAGTACGTAAACGATCAATGAGCTGATCAAAATCCGTAGTCGAAACCTTGTCACGATAGCGGTAGTTCACCTGCAAACACGGCGCTTCGGTGCAAGCTGCGATGCACTCCACCGCCTCCAAGGTGATCTTGCCGTCTTCAGTAGTATCGCCCAGCTTAATACCCAAGGTTTGCACGGCGTGATGAATCAGCTCGGAAGCGCCCAGCAGATGACAAGAAATGCCATGGCAAATGTTCACCATGTACTCCCCCACAGGTTCTCGCTTGAACATCTCATAGAAACTGCAAGTGCCCATCACCTCAGCAGGGGTGATGTCCAAAAGTTCAGCAATATGCACCATGGCGTCGCTAGAGACGTAGCCGTCTTGTTCTTGAGCAAGATGTAAAAGCGGAATCAGAGCTGAGCGAGCCACCGGATAGCGGGTGATGATCTCCTGTGCAAGCGTGATATTGCCAGGGGTCAAACGAGCCATCAGCGATCCACCTCACCCATGATGGGGTCCACCGAGGAGATCACAGCAACAGCATCGGCAATCATGCCGCCACGCATCAAGTGAGGCAGAGTTTGCAAATTCACAAAGCTAGGGCCGCGAATGTGCATGCGATAAGGCACTCCCGATCCATCCGACACCATATAGCAACCCAACTCGCCACGAGGAGATTCCACCGCCGCATAAACCTCACCTGCGGGCACCTTAAAACCTTCGGTGAAGATCTTAAAATGGTGAATCAAAGCCTCCATAGATTCGTCAATGCGAACTCTAGGCGGCGGGGTGACCTTTTTATCTTGCACCCGATAATCCCCTGCGGGCATCTGATCTAAAATCTGAGCCACAATGCGAATAGACTCCCTGATCTCATTAAGGCGAATTGCATAACGATCAAAACAATCCCCATAGGTTCCCACCACCACATCAAAGTCCAACTTCTCATAAGCCAAATACGGCATGTCGCGACGCAAATCCCAGGCGTATCCAGTAGAGCGCAGGATTGGCCCGGTCACCCCAAGCGCCAAGCATTCAGCAGAGTTGATAACCCCAACGCCTTGTAGTCGTTCCCGATATATGGGCTGACCGGTGAGCAATGCATCAAACTCTTCTAAACGGGCTGGCAACTTGTCGATTAAGCCAAGCACCTCGTCACGCCACCCATCAGGCAAATCTGCGGCCACTCCGCCGGGGCGAATGTAGTTGTGGTTCATCCGCAACCCGGTAATGGTCTCTAACAGACGCAGGGTTTCCTCGCGCTCACGCCAACCATAAATCATCATCGACACCGCACCAATATCCATGCCGTTGGTGGCTTGAAACAGCAAATGCGAGCTGATGCGATTCAACTCGCACATCAGCATCCTGATCCAAATAGCTCGGGGCGGCAGATCTAAGCCCAAAAGCGCTTCTGTAGCCAACGAAAAGGCTAGCTCGCCGAACAACGGCGCAGCATAATCCATGCGGGTCACGTTGGTGGGGCCTTGTAGATAAGTGAGGGTTTCAGCGGTCTTCTCCATGCCAGTATGCAGGTAGCCGATTACCGGCTTGGAACGCAGCACCGTCTCGCCTTCCATCTCCAGCATCAACCGAAGCACACCGTGGGTGCTAGGATGCTGCGGGCCCATGTTCATAATCATGGTGGTATCGTTGGCACTGGCCTCAGCTTCTAGTCGCTCTCCGTCATCCTCGCCGATGCGCAACACAGCGCTTTGTTCGCGACACCGTACCGCAGCATCGCTGGCAACATCGCTAGTAATATCTCTGGAGACATCACCAGGCGAAACAACGGCATCGCTTATAACGGGCGAAGAATTCATCGGGTGGCCTTGAACTGAACTGGAATGCAGCCCACTGAAAAGTCCTTGCGCAAAGGATGACCTTGCCAATCAGGTGGCATAAGAATGCGAGTGGGATCGGGATGGCCCTCAAAGATAATCCCGAACATATCCGCCACCTCTCGCTCTAGGGCTTCGGTGCCCGGGTACAAATCAAACAACGTGGGCACCACAGGGTCATCGGCAGGCACCTGCACCCGCAACCTGATACGAGTGCGAGCCTCATATGAGATCAATGTCACCACCAACTCAAAACGCTCCGCTGTAATCTCGTCAGACAGATCACCACGCACGGGATGTTCCAAGTAGTCCACCGCAGTCACATCCATCGCAGACACATAGCCTTCGCTGCGCAGACGGCTCACCGTTTCGATGAGCTGATCACGCGGTACATGTAGCACCGAGTCGCTCATGTACGAACAACCACCCCAGCGCCGGTTTGGCCATCAAGCTGAGTCACCATCATGCCAGCACCTGTACCAGTTGCTTGACGACGACGGGTAATCTCGCCGCTAGCGATCTTGTCGTGCAATGTCAAGATCGCATGCATCAAGGTTTCTGGCCCCGGCGGACAACCGGGAGCGTAAACGTCCACAGGAACGATCTGATCCACCCCCTGCACTATGGCGTAGTTATTGAACATTCCCCCGCTAGAGGCACAAACTCCCATAGAAATCACCCATTTGGGCTCCATCATTTGATCGTAAATGCGCCGCAAAATTGGGGCCATCTTCTGCGATACCCGTCCTGCTACGATCATCAAATCGGCCTGACGTGGAGACGCGCGAAACACCTCCATGCCGTAACGGGCCAAGTCATAATGAGCCCCGCCGGTAGCCATCATCTCAATAGCGCAACAAGCTAACCCGAAAGTTGCAGGCCAACAGCTCCGAGCCCGCGACCACTTCACAAGGTCTTCTAGCTTGCCGGTCACGAAGTTGTGATCCACCCCTTCCAGACCACTGTTAGCGATATCAGCGGGGTTGCCTAACAGAGGAAGCTTCATGCTGGCTCTATTGGGGCAAGGGGCTCTGTTGATACAGGGAGATTGCGCCCATCCAAACCTACATAACGCACAGTACTAGCGCTGGTACGGCTAGACGAAACCTGAGAGTCTCGCTTCCGAAACCGCTGGGCAGTACCCCAGTCCAATGCACCATTGCCAATTAAATACACAAAAGATTCGAAAACTGCTAGAGCGAACACCCCCATCGCCACCAACCCAAACACCCCCAACTCTCGATAAGACACTGCCCAGGGATACAAAAAGATGATTTCAATATCAAACACAATGAAGATCATGGCGATCAAGAAAAACCTCACGCCAAAGCGTTCAGGAGCTTCGGTGCTTGTTCCCACACCGCACTCATAAGGTTGAAGCTTGACGCGAGTTTGCTGTCGCGGTGCTAACAACCGCGATGCTCCTATGCTCAAGACGGCAAACAACACAGCCAACACGCCAAGAACAACAATCGGCAAATACTGGGCAGTCATCGCCCGCTACTCCCTTAGCATCAGGTAATAGTGCCTTCACCTTCTAGGCGACGACGAACTTCCAAATCACGGGTATGGAGCATCAACAAAGATGCTAAAAACAACAATCCTGAACCAATAGCCACCAAAATACCAGGCAGGCGAAAACGACCCAGATTACGTTGCATCAACACCGAGAGCACTGGCTCGCTGGAGTCAACTTCTTCGGGCGGCGGAGCTTGCCCAGCTACTGGCTCTGAGTAGATAGAACGCTGCACCTGCACCACCGTGTAGTTAGATGGATGGCGAGGCATAGCACTAGTTATCACCTTGTTGCTGACCCTTTCCCACACCCCGTTGTTGAGACGCTCAGGCTTGCCGCCTTGCTGATAAGCATCTAGCACCACAAAAGAATTGCTTTGCTCATCGGTAGCACCAAAGCCCAAGTCGGCTTGCACCAGATAATCACTAGCAACGGTGATGGCCTCACCTGCTGCCTGAGTGCTTTGAAGGTTCCAGTCGCCCAACTCCAACCAACCACTGTCTTCGGCGGCTTCAAGCAGTTCCGGAGCAAGTTCCTTTAAATCGCTTAAGGTGAGACCTTCGTTACGTATGCGCTGCTCATCCACCAACCGCTGTACCTCAGCTTGGCGTGCTGCGCCGATGAGTTTACGAGGATCGGTGTCGGCTAGAGCGTCGTGAAAGGCATCTACCTCAAACGCAATGGCCGCGACATCAATGGTGTCTAGTTCGGCTTGTTGTTCGCTGCTGCCTAAAGTGCGAACTATCTCAATAGCGCTAGGCAGACAATCTCTGTTACCTAAGGCTGCGCAAGTAACCGGATTGGGTAAATCATCTAAAATTTCTGGAGGCGGGTTAGCCGCATTGTTAGCAATGGAGGGATTACCGACATGAACGGCCTGCACTTCCCAAACGGGACGAGCGCCTTGCAGTCCAATACCGTACAGCGCCCAAATCAGCGCCATAATCAGCGTCCAACCAAAGATGGCAGAGATAGCTATCAGTGACCCCAACCGAAAACCCGTGTTGGTGGATACGATCAGCCAAACCGAGCCCATCAAGATCGCGCAACCCAACAACACCACCAACAGGCCACGAATCTCATTATCAAATGAGATAACCCCCAACACGTTCCAAACAGCCAACAACAACCCCACAGCTACATTTCCCGCTCGTAGGCCACGATGTCGGCGATCTGCTGCTCGGTCAACAAGCCGGGCCGAACACTGCCATCTTCTAGTGTGCAGAACCCAAATATGGGGCTGCGCTCACCGGAATCTCGGTCACCCACGCACACCCCAAACGCTGGCATCTGCCCACCCCCATCGCCCTGACCAAAGTTACCATAGCCCACACCTTCTTGAGAACCCACCATGATGAAACCAGCGTGACCCTCAGCGGTATCAAACTGTCTAAGCGTAGAACCGTTGGTTAGGTTGGAACCGAAGGCACCTCCACCTGAGATTTTGGCAGGAATCAAATTGCCCAAAGCCGCCACTACCTCCGCTTCTGCTTCAGACCCTTTAGCCAATACCACTGAGCCCTCACCGGGCACTCGTTCAGGCCCAGTGAAAATCCAAGACTCACGAGGAGTGTGACATCTAGCGCAACCGTACTCTCCGTTATTGAAAAGCAGCTCACCACGATCAGATGAAGCCAAATCGCTAATATATTGCTCGCTGGTTTCGCGAATTTCTTGTTCAATAGCTGCTAGTTGACGACCTGCTGACTCAGCCTCTGACTCATCAGCTCCAGCGGCTGCAACAGCGGCGGAAGCTTGAGCGAGCTGCTCGCTGAGATGCGGGTACACAAGCAGAACATCAGCCCGCACTTGTTGCACTAATCCGTCCAACACCTCAGCCTGCACCTGATCGGGCGAAAGCTGAATGCTCTGAATATATTGAATTATCTCATCTACTTGCTGAGTGGTGAGAGGACCACCGCCGGGTGCTCCCCAAGCCTGCATAGGAGTTGGAGGTCGCCCGTAGTTGAGGATATAGCGCACCTCTTCTTCAGAAAAGCGATACAGCACCGTGGTTAACGCCGGGGCTTCCCACTGAATGGCAGCCACAAAATTGCCGTTATCGTCTGTGACCGAAGTAGCAGTAGTTCCACCCAAACCACCACCTCCATGACAGCTAGCACAGCGCTCCTCGTACTGTTCAAATCCCCTGCTAGTGAACTGATCGCGGGTGTAGTTCACATAACCTTCTTGGCGCCCTGGCTCACCTAACCAATAAAGCGGCAAGGCCACCCCGATAATCACCAAGGTAACTAAGCCAGTCGCCAAGCTGAAGTCCAACTTTTTGGTCTCCAGATCCTCATCGCTCAAATAGGGTTTGCGATTGGGAGCTAGCTCTAGCTCTGAGCCCTTCTCAGCGCGTCCTGCCCACAACACGTTGTAGATCAGATAGACAGCAAAGCCCACGATAGCTAGCACCGCGATAGCCATGCCCAGATTACGCTGGGTTGAAGAAGCAAGCAGATGCATTAGTGGGAAGCTCCCCCGAGACAACTCGGACCCTCAGGCTCTTGACCAGTTGTGTTCAACCCTACGGGTGGTCCTTGAATAACGGTACCAGTGCGGATGATGAACTCGCCCTTAGAGTTCACCGACATAGCAAAACGGTCCATGCCTCGCGGTGCTGGCCCACCCCGCTTCTCGCCCACCTGATTGTAGCGAGAACCATGGCAAGGGCACTCAAACCACTGCGAAGTAGGGCATGACGGAACTCGACACCCCAAGTGAGGACACTTTTGAAACAACGCCACTAAACCGGCTTCCATGCCCGCTAACTCAGGAGCACTATAGGCGGCTTGAGCCTTTTGCAAAGCAGCCGCTGGATACTCTGTCACCCAAGCTCGTCCTTCAGGCAGATACAAAAAACCATTCTCGTCACGAATCCTGGCCTTCACTTCTTCCACATTGCCAACGTTCACGTCAGCCCCAAATCCCGAAATAAAAGGGGGCCACAAAAACGCCACACAAGCCGCACCAAACCCGCTGAAGCCCACACCCATCATCGCCACCGTACTGCGATTCAAGAACTGCCGCCTGCTTACCCCCACTGCTTCAGGATCAGGCGGCACCCAATTTTCCAAAACAACATCAGGTGCCTCAACTAACTCAACGCTTTGACTACGACGAGCTAGTACCGCTGCCCGCTCCACCTCGCGACCGCTAAGAGCCGCAGGATCGCCACCAGAGCGAGCCAACTCAGTGTGGCTGCTATCACTACTGCGGGTCTCACGGCTGAACTGACCTTCTGCTGCCATTGTCTCGCGCCTACGGGCTGCGCCGACAAGCACAATAATTGCACCTAGCAAGATGATCGGAATAGCAATGGAAAGCGCAACAACCACGGTCAACCTCTACAAATCAAAGAACAGACCATCAACCCAAGGGAAGACAAAATTAAACCCGGGGCCACGGAAGAACGAGCCGATCAACACCAATATCGCCCAAAACATTAAATGCACCGTCATAAGCGAAATGGCAAACTTGCGATCCTCTGGCTTCTTGCTGGGATTACGATCCATGTAGGGGGCCAGCATCAACAAGAAAAGGCCCATACCCGGAATGGTCACCCCAGCCACCATCGGATGAAACATGGTAAGCAGTTCTTGAAGGCCCAAGAAATACCATGGGGCCTTAGATGGGTTAGGGGTTTCATTCACGTTAGCTAGCTCTAGCAAGGGAGCATTCACAAAAATAGAGAAAAGCAATGTGAAGGCCGTCACCAGCAAAGCAGCCACAAACTCAATCACCAGCAAATGCGGCCATACATGCACCTTGTCGGTGGGAGTGGCTTTGACATCTTGAATAGAGCCCGACTTAACCACCGTGAGAAGCCGCTGCGTGCCGCCCCCCGGACCGGTATGTTCAGGTTGGGCAGATGCCGCTGGCACAGGTGTCGTGGTAACAGCAGAAGCACCTCCGCCTGCGACATCAGCCGAGGCCCTGTCTGATGCACCTGCTGCTTGAGCACGCGCAGACTTAGAACGATCTAGCAGATGCTCCGGGATCTTCGGACCATCACTAGAAGCCTGTGAGAGAGGAGAAGACTCAGCCTCAGATCCTGCTGACTCAGCCTCATCAGCACCACCACCCTTTTGGGCATCAGCACGCTGACGGGCTTCTTGAGCACGCTTGAGAAGATGTTCTGGGATTTCAGCCATGTAAATGTGCTTCCAACTCCCGCAATAGCAACTACCTCGCTGCTAGAGCGGCCCGGAGATACCCCCATCCTTTCTCACTCGCCAGAAGTGGATGGCCATAAATATGACGATCACAAAAGGCAGCATCAACACATGTAACACATACCATCGCAACAAAGTGTCGGTGCTGATCTCTAAGCTACCAAGCAACACAAAACGCACCTGATCACCAAAAACGGGAGTAAAGCCCATCATGTTGGTGCCTACCGTCACCGCCCAAAGCGCTAGCTGATCCCAAGGCAGCAAATATCCAGTAAACGACAACAACAGCGTCAGGGTCAACAAAATCACCCCGATTACCCAGTTGAACTCACGAGGCGGCTTATAAGCCCCGTGATAGAACACCCTAGCCATATGTAAAAACACTGAGATCACCATCAGATGCGCCGCCCAACGATGCATGTTGCGCACCAACAAACCAAAAGTTACCGAAGCTTGCAGGTTGTAGATGTCATCCCAAGCCTGAGTTGCAGTGGGACGGTAAAAGAACATCAAGAAGATACCGGTAACAGTCAGCAGAATAAACAAAAAGAAGCTGAGCCCGCCCAAACACAAGGTATAGCTCACCTTCACAGCGTGACGCTTCACCTTCACCGGATGCAGGTGATACAACACGCTGTTCATGATCACATAACTGCGATTGCGAGGACTGTCGGTATAACCCTTACGAAAAATGGAGCCGGGCCGAAAGATTGAGGTCCACGCCTGCGATGCTTGCATACTGTCCATCGCTGAACTCATGGACTGTCTAACACGCTCGCTGACTGGTGGTTTGGACTGTTTTGGCACTTATGTTCCTTGGTTTATCTTTCTACTCTGTGAGATAGTTCTTACGCTAGGCGCATGCCGTAACCATAGCCATAGCTAGTCATTCTCTGATGCGGGTCGCCGTCGCTACCCGGATCACCCAACTTACCAAGCGTGATCACCCCGGTAGGGCAACGATCTACGCACAGAGCACACCGAGTGCAAGCATCCTCATCAATGGTGAAGATCACATGGTCGCTCGGGTCAACCCCGGGTTGTTCGATACCCACAGCCACATCTACCGCCTCAGGGGTCACCATATGAATACACTTCCACGGGCAGATGTCCACACAACCCTCACACATAATGCACTCAGACTGATCAATGTGGATGAACTGCTTAGGCTTGACCTTGCTTTGAAGGTAGTCGTTCTCCACCTCAACAAGCACGTAATCGTCGCGAAACTCAGGCATTGCAGGGTTGGCATCAGCGCCAGCCATCAAACACCCGCCCCCTCTCTCACGATCGGACGCCCATACTCAGAGCGTTCAACTTCCACAGCAGCGGTCTTACCGCGATTTTGCCAAACCACCCAAGCAGCAATATTACCAACCAAACCTAAAACATAGATCAACACGGCAACTACGTCGCGGATCACCAAATAGGGCAGATCAAAAGGCAAAGCCCAAGAAATGATGCCTTGGTTGCCTACGTAATAGCCCTCTACGAGACGGTCTTTACGCCAACCCAGTTCACTGTCGGCATACACCAGCCACTGATGAGGCACTACGCCATAAATCCAAAACAACAAAAAAAACACTAGCGTGGCGGCAAGCATGGCCTCCCCCCAAGTGTGATAGGAACCCACAGGGCGACGTCGGGCATATTCTAAAAACGCCACCACGCCTACAACCGTCACCACCAGCGAAGCAGTAAAAGCGACATTGAAATAAGGCGCTCCCAAGCCCTCGTCATACTGATGTACTGCAATAAAAGCCCATAACGCTAGGTAGAGCACAAAGCACACCCCGAGGGCCTTATAGAACTTGGTGACAGCGATGTCTATAGGCCTTTGGCCAGCCACGTTCCTCCGATCATGGAAGCGGTCATAGTTGATAGTAGTAGCCCCACCGGGCATTTCTGCACATCAAGCGATCAGCAGCACCCATCAACCCAAGCTATCGTTAAACCGCCACATGCAACGGTTGGCCCGATAGCGTTAAACAGGCATAAGGTCATAGGCTAATCAGGTTATATATACCCGGCTATCTATACACTACCAACTGGCTATCTATACACTGCCAGCAATCGCACTGGAGGAGCGTTGGTCGAAGTACCCGAGCATCTGCTACGACGATCCAAAGACCGTCGCGTGGCACTCGGCATAGCCACTGATGATGCTCCCACCACGCAAATACCGCCTTCTGAAACCCCCGCTGCCGGTGCAGCTGTGCAATCGCAAACCCCTGCATCTACCCCAGCACTCTCGTTACCAAAACTGCCAAAACTAGAACCCAAACCAGAACCTTTACCAGAACCAACCAAACCTTGGGTTACGGCTGCGCTCACACGCAAGAAGATTCCCTACTGGGCCATGCCGGTGTTGTTGTTTTTACCGTTTTGGGCCATCATTTTTGCTGGCACCTTAGAACCAGTAGAAAGCGACAGCGAGATCATTGCTTTGGGCCGAGAAGTCTATGAAGGAAGCGGTGGTTGTGCTGGCTGTCACGGTGCCGAGGGCGGCGGCGGTGTAGGGCCAGCGCTAAGCAACGGCGAGGTCATAGCTACCTTCGGCGATTGGCGAGATCAAGTGATTTGGATTGTCAATGGCTCACCAGCCGAAGCTGGCACCATCTATGGAGATCAAGGGTCTGTGTCTTTGGGTATTGCCAACGGCATGCCAGCTTTTGGAGAAGATCTCAGCGCTGCGGAAATCTTGGCAGTCACCTATTACGAGCGAGTCACCCTAGGCGGTGCTGACGAAGCCGATCTGCACGACCTAGAACAACTCTTCGAAGCTGAAGCAACATTGCCCAACCAGTTTGAGATCGGCCTAACGTTTCCTAGCACACTAAACGGCCTCATGGCGCAAGCAGGACTGGCAGCACGCTGAGCCCCCGCAGGGATCTGCTGGTAATCGGTGCAGGGCCAGCAGGATCAGCAACGGCATACTGGGCAGCTAAAGCGGGCCTAGACGTGCTGGTAGTCGAACGTAAACAATTTCCCCGCGACAAAACTTGCGGCGACGGGCTAACCCCGAGAGCCGTCAAGTCTCTAAACGACATGGGTCTTGGCCAACAAATATCTAGCTACCATCGCTACTACGGATTACGAGCTGTGGCCCACAACCGCAGCTTGGAATTGCAGTGGCCTCAACACTCGGTGTTTCCCAACTATGGCTATGTGGTACGCCGCCGCGAACTAGATCAAATGGTGATCGATCATGCAGTAGCTGCGGGCGCTGAGCTGAGGCTCAACACCGAAGCCACCCACCCAATTTTAGAAAACCACCTGCTAAACGGGGCCGAAGTGCTCAATAAAACCACCGGACGCACCGAAGCGGTGCTAGCGCGCTACCTAGCGGTAGCCGACGGTGCCAACTCCCGATTTGGACGAGCCTTAGGCACAACAAGAGATCGCTCCTACCCACAAGGAATGGCCATCCGCACATACTTTGAGAGCCCGCTGCACGACACTCCTTGGATTGAAAGTTCGCTAAACCTGCACGACCGTAGTGGCAACTCGCTGCCTGGCTACGGCTGGATCTTTCCAGTGGGTGACGGCACCGTCAACGTGGGAGCAGGGCTGTTATCCACCTATCGCTACTACAACTCGGTAAACACCTCCCATCTCATCGGTGAGTTCGCGGCCACCTTGCCAAGCTATTGGAAGATCAATCCACAAAAACCTCTTATGGCACCTGTAGGAGGGCGCTTGCCCATGGCTGGGTCGGTGTTTCCTAAAGCTGGGACCAACCACATCGTGGTGGGTGATGCTGCGGGATCGGTTAACCCCTTCAATGGGGAGGGAATTGACTACGCATATGAGACCGGCAAAATGGCAGCCGAGTTGGTAGCCGAGGCAATCGCCACCAACAACAGCAATGCTCTAGCACGCTATCCCAAACTCCTAGAAGAGCACTACGGGGCTTATTTCCGAGTAGCTCGACTGTTCACCCACCTGATTGGTAGACCTGCGCTGTTGCGGATGCTCACGCAAGCGGGAATGCGATCACGCCCCACCATGGAACTAGCTCTGCGTATTATGGCCAACCTCATGGATTCCGAAAACCCGGGTACCGCAAAACGCATCTACTCTGTGGCCACCAAACTCATCGCAGCCACATCTCGACTTAAACCTGCGGAAGCCGCTGGCAAATAACTCAACATCTAAGGGCTTGTGCAAAAACCTCTGCTGTGGTGTCTATATGCTCTTCGGTATGGGCCAAACTAGGAAATAACGCCTCAAAGGGGCCGGGAGCAAACGCCACCCCGGCCTCAAGAAGAGCATGAAACACTCGGGGATACACACCGTTGTTGGCTACGGCCTTGGCTTGATCAAAATTATTGGGAGCCCGCTCGCAGAAAAACACACCCAACAACGAACCAACCCTAGGCACCACACACTCAACCCCAGCATCTGCCGCAGCCTGCGTCATAGCATCAGCTAAGCAAACAGCAGTAGCGCTCAACTTCACATAAGCATCAGAATTGAGATGCTCTAAGGTGGCCAAACCCGCAGCCGTTGCCAACGAGTTCCCCGACAAAGTGCCAGCCTGATACACCTCCCCTAAGGGGGCCAGATACTGCATATATTGGGCCTTGCCGCCAAACACCCCAATTGGTAGCCCCCCGCCCACCACCTTGCCGAAGCACCAAACGTCTGGAACCACCCCAAACCACTCGGTGGCCCCGCCGGGAGCCAAACGAAAGCCCGTAATCACCTCATCAAACAACAACAACGCCCCAGCCTGATCGCAAGCAGATCGTAAACCCTGCAAAAACCCTGGATGGGGGACCACCACCCCCATGTTGGCCGCCACTGGTTCTACAACCACAACCGCCACAGTCTCGTCTACTTCAGGAACCTGGTTATAGGGCACGACCACAGTATCGGCCACAGCGCCCGGAGTGACCCCAGCCGAGTCTGGCAGTCCCTGGTTAGCCACACCACTGCCCCCGGCAGCTAAAAGAGCATCGCTATGACCGTGATAACAACCGGCGAACTTAATGATCTTATTACGGCCAGTAACCCCCCGAGCCAAACGAATAGCAGCCATCGCCGCCTCGGTACCGCTAGAGGTAAGCCGGGTCCAAGCCATGCCAGGAACCCGCTCACACAACAATTCAGCTAGCAACACCTCGCGCTCGGTAGGAGCACCGTAGCTGCTGCCATCGACAACGGCCTTGCCCACTGCTTCGATCACTGCTGGATGAGCATGACCCAAAATACCGGGGCCGTAACCCTGCACATAGTCGATATAACGACGGCCCTCCACATCCCACACATAAGGGCCTTCGGCCCGGGCCACAAAGTACGGCGTTCCCCCCACTGACCGAAACGAGCGCACCGGCGAGTT
Source organism: Acidimicrobiia bacterium (assembly GCA_009843865.1). Classification (GTDB taxonomy): domain Bacteria; phylum Actinomycetota; class Acidimicrobiia; order Acidimicrobiales; family Bin134; genus Poriferisocius. The sequence continues at coordinate 31,610 of VYCQ01000005.1, read as the reverse complement.
CACCCCTCCAGGAATCACCCGCAGCGCCCGCTCAAACAACCCCCTGTTAGTAACCATGCCCGCGATCCTAACTATCTAGCCCCAACATGATTAAAACCCATAATGATTAAAACATGCACAAAATGGGCACAAGGTGCAGCCCTTTATGCAATCCCTCATGTGATTCATCAACGAGCAAAGAAGTCTTCAAGGGCTGCGATCAGGCCCTCGATAGTGTGCTCGGCGGCTTGCACTGCTACTTCCAAACCTCGCTTGCGGGCAGCATCAGTGGTGATAGGGCCAATGCTGGCCACCACTTCTGGCACCTTATCGACACCGTAGGTATCCACGAAGTTGGCCACGGTCGACGAAGACGTGAAGATAATGGCCTCAGCTTCAGCAAGCGAAGCGGCCACCGCGTCATCGGGAACCATCGCCACCGTTCGATAAGCAGGAACCACATCCACATCCCAACCTGCGCCAGACAAGCCATCGGGCAACACATCGCGGGCGGACTCCGCCCGAGGAATGAGCACCCGCTGTGGCCTTTTGGTGCCAACCTCACTGCAAAGAGCTTCCAAAAGGGCTTCGGCCACATACCGTGGAGGCACCAGGTCGGCCACTACGTTGTGTTCGGCCAGCGCCGCTACGGTAGTTGGCCCGATAGCTGCCACCTGCACACCTCCCAGGCTGCGAGCGTCCCGCAAGTGTTCAAAAAATCGGTGGACTCCGGTAAGCGAGGTGAACACCACCCAGTCATAGCGGCTTACCTCAGATGCGAACCTCACCAGTCGATTGAGATCATCAGGAGGCTCAAACGCGATAACCGGCAACTCGATGACTTCAGCCCCCTTACAACGAAATTTGGCAGCCAAAACTGAGGCTTGAGGCCGCGCCCGGGTGACCACAATGCGGCGACCAAACAGGGGCCGATTCTCGAACCACCCCAAATCGCAAGCTGCTACCTCGCCGATGACGATGGTGGCGGGTGAACCAGGGTTGCACTCAGCCAGGGTGCCCAGCGTTGCCCGTAATGTGCGCTGTTGAGGACGAGTACCCCACTGCACAGCAGCAGCAGGAGTGTCAGGAGCCAAACCCGCGGCGATCAACCGATCGCAAATGGTGCGACAACGGGCCGCTCCCATGACCACCACCACCGTGCCACCCAGAGAGGCTACCGCTTTCCAGTTAACCGACCCCTCTCCTTTAGCCAGATCCTCATGGCCAGTGACCACGGTAAACGAGGTTGAAGAGTACCGCATGGTCACAGGAATGCCAGCGTAAGCAGGAGCTGCCACTGCCGAAGTGATGCCGGGAACAACCTCAAAGTCCACACCAGCGGAAGCCAAGGCGGCAGCCTCCTCACCACCACGGGCAAACACAAAAGGATCGCCGCCTTTTAATCGCACTACTTGCTGTCCGCTGCGGCCTCGAGCCACCAGCAGAGCATTAATATCGTCTTGAGAAGTACGGGGCCCGCCAGGCTGCTTGCCCACCGAAATGCACTCAGCTTCAGATGGTGCTAAGTCAAGCAGCGAAGTCACCGACAGTCGGTCATAGACCACCACATCAGCGCCAGCTAGCACCTCTGCTCCTTTAAGAGTCAACAACCCGGGATCGCCCGGCCCCGCGCCCACTAGATACACGGTCATCGAACCACCCGATCAAGAAGTTGTCTGGCCAAACGATGTCCCAGAGCCTCCCCATCGTTATCTTCACCAACCAGAAAGTGGCAGCGGCCATCAAGACTGGCAGACAGCACGGCCCGCATAACCACCGTGTCACCCTGTATGCGGGCGTAAGCACCAACAGGCAGAGCACAATCGCCATCCAAAGTAGTCAGAAAAGCCCGCTCAGCATCCACCTCCCGGCGAGTAATCAAATCTTGAATACCAGCTAGCAATGAGCGCACCCGCTTATTATCCACACGACACTCCACCGCCAAGGCCCCTTGGCCCACTTGCGGAATCATAGTTTCACAACTCAACACTTCAACAACAGGCGGACGCTCGCCGAGCCGATCTAAAGCAGCTTTAGCCATCACCACCGCATCAAAATCAACAGCCTTAGCCAGTCGAGTGCCTATGTTGCCCCGTAGCTCTGCAAATCGCAGATCACAACGAAGTTCGCGAAGCTGAACGCGACGACGAGCTGACCCTGTGGCCACCAGCGCGCCTTCAGGCAGGTTCACCAATCGACAGCCCACCAGCACATCTCGAGGATCACCACGACGGGGCACAGCGGCCAGAACCAAGCCCTCTGGAGTAACAGCGGGCAGATCTTTAGCCGAATGCACCGCTAAATCGGCTCGCCCGTCGAGCACAGCAGCTTGCACCTCTTTAACAAACACCCCCTTACCGCCGATAGCTGAGATTGGCGTTTCGACTTGGCGGTCGCCTTCAGTGGCTACAACCAGAGGCTCAACATACACAACATGCTGAAGCAGCCCAGCGATATAAGCAGCCTGCCAACGGGCCAAAGCACTGCCTCTGGTAGCAACACGTAGCACTGGCCTAGTGGGTTTAGAGATCAAACAAGTCCCGAAGTGCTTCAGCCAAGCGATCACCACGGGGCGATCCAGATGCATCCTTCAGCCTGACGGTAGGCTCGTGTAAAAGCTTGGCAACCAAACTGCGGGTGGCCGCATCTAATGCTTTTTGTTCCACAGCCGACAGTCGGGTAGCGTGACGATCCAATTCTTCTCTACGCAAGATTTCGGCCCGGGTTCGCAAAGCAGTAATCAGTGGTGCTGCCTCTCGGGCCGAACTGTGATCAAGATAGCGACTCAACTCGTGGTCGATGATATGGCGCACCCGCTCTAGCTCAGCTTGACGCTCTCGCAAGCCGCGATTCGCAAAGGTCCGAAGGTCATCCATGTCGAGCAGCGTCACGCCGGGCAAGTCGCCCGCCATAGGATCCACATCACGAGGCACAGCAACATCTACGATGAGCAGCGGATAGTTGCTCCGTTGAGCCATGATCTCGGCTACATCGCAGTACTCCAAGATCAGCGAAGATGCTCCAGTGGAAGTAAGAAGCACATCCACAACCGCCAACTCAGTGGACATCTCATTAAGGCCCACAGCTCGGCCCCCAATGCGCTCAGCCAACTCCGCAGCCCGCCCCGGAGTGCGATTAGCCACCACAACCTCAGCTACCCCACTCTTAGCCAGACTGGCGACCATACCCTCACCCATATCACCGGCACCAACCACCATCAGCCGGTGACCAGTCAGCCCTTTAAGCCTTTCGCTCGCAAGGGCCACTGCGGCTTGTGAAATCGAGGTAATGTGCTGAGAGATGCCTGTTTCTGAGCGGGCTCGCTTGCCCACCTCAATGGCCTGACGAAACAGAGCATTCAAAGCAGTACCACAGGTACCCTCTACTAAAGCTGTGTTCCAAGCACTCTTGACCTGGCCTTGGATCTCATGTTCACCCAGCACCGCTGAATCCAAACCGCAAGCCACCGAAAAAAGATGTGTAGCGGCATCGGTGTCATAGTAGCTATAGAGAGAATCGCTGAAATACTCCGGTAAGCAGTTCGCTGTATCAGAAAGAAAATCCCGTACGTTCTGATAAGCACCATGAAAGGTCTCTGCAAAACAATAAACCTCTACACGGTGACAGGTGGACAGCAGCACCACCTCTGAGATGTGCTCACGGCTGATGAGGTTGGCTAAAGCTTTTGCAAGGTCAGAGTCATCCACCTTCATCTCACCCAGAAGATCAAGGGGTGCGCTTCGATGGTTTAGACCTATCGCGAGTACAGCCACGGCTTTGCCCAACGTTTCCTACATCAAAGCTCATCAACCAATTGATTGATGAGCGCTCGAGCCCGGTCAACTTTACCGGATCGAACCATCTCTAGCATCCCCGAATCCAGTGCCTGTTGCCAAGCCAGGTTTTCAGTTGACACACCTGCGGCTCGAAACTGTTCGCGATGCTCACTTAGCAAGCTAAGCAACTCCTCGTATTCGGGACCTATTTCGCTTTGGAAACGACGGCGTAACCATTGCGCCAACGCCGGGCTGTGACCACCCGTAGAGCAGGTAATCATCAAGTGACCGCGACGCATCTTGCTAGGCAACGTGAACGAACAATTATCGAGGTCATCAGCACTATTGGCCCAAATTCCCACAGCCTCGGCATCACGATACACCCGAGCGTTAACCTCTGCGCTGTCAGTAGCAGTTATCACTAAACGAACCCCAACTAAGTCATCGCTTTGGTAGGGACGCCGATCTACGGTGACATTAGGGCGGTTTTGGATTTCAGCAATTATTTCAGGCGCTACCACCCGCACCTGAGCACCGGCCTCTAGCAAGCCATCCAACTTATTGAGCGCCACCCGACCTCCGCCCACAACCAAACAGCGGTACCCGCTTACCCGCAGGTTCACCGGATAAAGCACCTCGTCAATCGGCACGACTAATTTAAACAGCTAACGAGCTAGCACGAAAAGCTGTATGGACGCAGCTAACAATATGGCCAACAACAAAACAGCAATGGCAATGGTTGTGCCGGGTCTCATACCAATCTAATCCGATCGTTTGGATTGCAACTTGACAAAAGTGGAGGCTGACGAATCGCCAGGCTCCACCATGACAGAATCACCCTCAATGCAGTTCAACTCCAAAGCGGCTGATCCCCGACTGACGACGATAGCAACCAAACCATAAGAGTCTACCAACACCCCCAACTCACCACTATGTACACCGCTATGAGCCAAGTCGCTGTAAATGTTGACACGACGAGCTTTGTGGGCTACTCCCCTAACCGTGACACGAATAGTGTCACCAAACGGTTGAACCTCATCGGGATCCAAGTTGAGCTGCACGTTGCCAAACCTGTCTATCCACAGCACCTCGGCTTGAATTTGGTTGCCCTCGGTGCGACTCATCGGCACCATCGCCGGGGTGAGGCTTGCGATATCAATAGGAGTGCCCACATCATCTAGCACAGCGCCTAAACAAAGATGCGCTGCCACCGGTGCAAAAATGTCTCGCCCCGCAAAAGTGGGGCCTGACGAGGCTAAATGGTACTTATCGGCTGTGAGTTCCACAGCTCGAGATGCGCCACCCACCATGGCAACTGCTGGAGCCAACAAGCCATTATCGGGACCCACCAGCACCGAGCTTGCTTGGGTTGGTTCTGCTATTTCCACTGCCACAGCTCGTCTGTTGCTGCCAACTCCTGGGTCTACCACCGCCAGCACAACACCAGGAGCCAGATATTGAGCGCTACGGGCCAAAGCTAATCCTCCAGCGCGCACATCTTGAGGGGCAATCTCATGAGTGATGTCAACCACCGCTACCTCGGGCGCAATGGTGCGGATTACCGACTTAACGACCCCTACAAACTCATCTGCAATCCCGTAGTCCGACAGAAACGAGATGGTGTTGTGGCGCAGGTCAGCCTGCTTGTGTATATCTGCCAGCTAAGTAGCGGTCTATGTCGCCCTCACGTATTCGGTAAGACTTACCAATTCTAACCGCAGGAAGATCTTGGCCCTTGATCAACCTATAGACCGTCATTGTGGATACCCTCATAAAAGCAGCAACCTCAGCCACCGTCATGAGTCTCTCCCGTGCTTCTGGCTTTGCCATACCGACATACCCCTAACTCCGCTGTGCGTCACTCACACTAGGCCGCGCTGCGGGGTAAGTTCCACCCCTGCACCAACAATGCCATCAAGCAGTGCCTAATTCGCGGCTACGTTCTGTGGCTGCACGCACCGCAGCCACCACAGCAGCAGCTACGTTATAAGCCTCTAACGTCTCAATGCCCTTGGCGGTTGTGCCTTGCGGCGAGGTAACAGCAGCCCGTAGTTGTGCAGGCGACTGCGATGATTCGGTCAACAACCGTGCTGCGCCCAACAAAGTTTGCCTTGTAAGAGCGTCAGCCATTTCTACTGTTAGACCCACCTGTTGGCCAGCTGCGATGAGCGCTTCAGCCAACCAGAACACATAAGCGGGCCCTGAGCCAGACAAGCCGGTCACAGCATCCAACAGCGACTCATCGCACACCTCTACAGTGCCCACAGCTTGAAGCACCTCACTGGCCCAGGCTAGATCGTGAGAGGTGGCATATCGGCCCGCAGCAATGGCAGCTGCCCCTGCACCCACCAAGGCTGGAGTATTGGGCATGGCCCGAATCACCTTCACCCCAGAAACCATCTCAGCTTCTAAAGCAGCGGTGGTCACCCCAGCGACAATGCTCAACACCCGGCTAACACCAGCGGCTTGCAGCTCTCTAGCCGCCATCGTGGCATCGTTGGGCTTCACCGCCAACACAGCATCAACCTCCTGAAGAGGCTCAGATGTAACCAATAACCCCACAAATTGACGCTCTAACTCTGCACGTCGAGCCTCAGACTGCTCTACAACCGCTATCTCGTCTAGGTCTGCCCAACCACCCTGCAACAACCCACCTAGCAAAGCCTCCCCCATCCGCCCACCACCAATTAACTGAAGTCGCATCATCGAACTCATTGCTCCAGCCCCCATAGTTATAACAGACCACCCACATCACCGGCAGCCATGCATGTAAGATTATTTACTTTTAGAGAGATCGTATGTTCTTGTAGAGCTTGGGTAAATTATCCACAGCAATTCGAAACTTGGTTCCATGATCCCTTATGGCACTCGCTTCATGGTTTCGATAACGAGCATCCAAGTCAATGGCGATATCCCCTTGAGCCACCATATCGGGAAACCGCCGTAAGTACGGGTCGCTATAAACAATAGCCGGACCAAAAGTAGCTTGCCTCCCACTTTTTATCGCATTGACCACCACAAGTCTGCGAAGTTTATAACTGAATGCTGTCATCAGATCGTCATAACTCCAAGACGAGTACGCCACCCTGGGATGATCATTCACATTGAACAATGTCACACGATTTAAGCTGTGGCTCGTGTCCGCATAAAAACCCTGACTGTTCGGTGTACCTCCGTAGATGGTGTTACGATAAGTACGGGGCTTAGTGACATCACCGTTCGGATGATAGCTATAAACAGAGTCGAGAATGCATCGCATATTCGGCGTTCCCGTCTTGTGGAACAACGTAAGCAAGTTTCCCTTGCCTGTATGCGTCTTGATCTCCCACTTGCCGCCATCAGGCGTATCTGAATTGCCACCATCCACACCCAGTAGTTCTTCTAACAGCTTACCGACACCTCCGGTTCCACCATGCCCGTGGCCAAGCTCCCAATATCCGGTCTCCATGACCTCTTTTACTCTGGCAAAAAATTCCGCATCACCCATCACACGGCAGCCCTGGAATTAGATGCAAACCAGTCAGATATCCGGGCCTCAGCCATATCAATATACGCGCGAGATACATCAATACCGACCCACTCAACCCCACTAGCAATAGCCGCAAGCGCTGTGGTGCCACTCCCCATGAACGGATCCAACACTACGCAATTCTCACCTCCCACTGCTGATTTGACGCATCTATCAGCTAACTCAAAAGGAAACGGCGCGGGATGATCATTATTAAACTCCTGATGAAACTTCCACACACACCCAACAGCATTAGCTTTAGGGGCCAGTTTAAACTCCGGTTTCGGAATAAAATAAATCACTTCATAATTAGGCAAGAAATAACCGGGATTGAAGTTGATGCCGCCTGACCGCTCCCAGATGATTATCTGGCGAACTGGGAACTCCTCCACAATATCTTGACGGTCCTGCATCAGGCCCTTCTGAACCCTCCACTTATGGTTGTAGAAGATCGCCCCGTCGGGACGCAGCAGACGCATCATCTCCCCAAGGCAATCCCGCTGCCACGCAACGTAGTCATCATGCGGCATGGCATCATCGTGGCGGTCATAACCATCTTGAAGCTTGGCATTAACCCACTTGCCGCCGCGCCCATCCTTCATTCCGTTACCCGTGCTGTTCTTCAAGTTGTAGGGAGGACTGGTCACTATGACCTTGATGCTCTCAGACGGCATCTGTGCCATGATATCCAAGCAGTTACCGTGATGAATACGCCCTAGCCAGGGAGCAATACTACTTTCCGATGCAACGTCGTAACTTGCCATGAGAACAGTTCCTCCATCCTCTCGTAAACATTCGCCGATTGGGGGGGGTCAATGCTTGATGTCTTACCTGCCCATACTGGCGACAATAGTCTTACCTATTAACCCTCTAGGGGTTTTCAAATTCTTTTCTAATGGATGTGGTAACGGGCAAGACCCTGGCCGATGGGTCATGCTTCCCCGATCATTTCCCACCGACCAAGAGCTTGCGAACTCTTGTTTAGCATGAAAATAATGATAAAGCAATGAAAAACACTATAATTATTTAAAATCTAGCTCATGGCCAATCTTGTAATAGCTGCGACAATCATGCACAATCCACAAGGGCTCGTGACTTCGCCCGGGCATAGGCACGTTGCAATAACTCGGCCATAGCCGCCCAAGAATATGTTTTGGCCCGCGCCGCGGCATCCATAGCCATCTCAGCGCAAAGCAATGGATTGCCGATCAACTTGCTCACCTTGCCAGCAAACTCTTCAGCAGTGGCTGATTGCACTAAGAAGCCTGTACGTGCATGCTCCACCACAGCCTGCAAACCACCCACGGACGCTGCCACCACCGGCGTGCCACAAGCTGCCGCCTCTAAAGCCACTAACCCAAACGACTCGCTGCGACTTGGCACCAATACCACGTCAGCGGCCCGATAATAAGTGGACAACCGGTAATGAGGCAAAGGAGGAACCAGCACTACCTGTTTGCTCAGCCCCAAAACATCCACCTGCGCTTGGAGACCTTGTAGCTCAGCTTGACCTTGATTACCGCTAGGTCCGCCCACAATCAGCAAACGGGAATCAGAGCGATTGAGCTTAGCCAAAGTCTTCACAGCTACCGCAGGACGCTTAAGCGGCTGAATACGGCCCACGAACAGCAACACCGGACCGTCTCCCAGCTTCAAGGCTGCGCGAGCGGCCCCCTGATCTCCGGGTGAAAACAGGGCATGCTCAACCCCTGGAGGAGCCACCTCAATCCTTGCAGACGGCGCATCATAGTAATGCTGCAACTGTTGAGCTTCTGACTCACACGACGCAATCACCACATCAGCGCAGGCCACCACCTCGGCTTCGGCATCAGCTCGTTGCTGCGACTCGAGATCACCGCTGGCCGACTTAACCTTGGCCAACGTGTGAAAGGTAACTGCCAGCGGTACCCCCACCTCGTGCTTTAGGCGATGCCCGACCACCCCGGACAGCCAGTAGTTGGCGTGAATCACATCAGGCCGACCCCACTGAGTGAAATCAGACAACACCTCAGAGGCGAACTCGCTTACCGCCTCGACTAGGCGCTCTTTGTCTAGGCAGGTTGGCCCAGCATCAACGTGTACCACGGTAACCCCAGGCTCCACAACCACCTCTTTAGGCAAATCGTCTCGCCAACGACGCACGTACACCCGACACTGGCTTCCAAGATGAGCCAAAGCCGCAGCCATCTCGCGCACATACACGTTCATGCCACCGCTATCGCCCACCCCGGGTTGTGCCAACGGCGAGGTGTGTAAAGACAAAATTGCCACTTGTGCTGGCGGTACTTGATCTAAGATCACTGACTCTGCCAAACCTACCCCCCGGACACTGGAGGCAGCACCGCCACCTCATCGCCATCACCCACCGGTTCGCAACCCAACACCGGCTCTCCGTTCAACCAAACCTGACAAATCTGAAGCTGCTCTTTAAACTCGGCCCCGTAGCGTTTGACTGCTTCGGCAAGCACCTGCTCCACAGTTGCGCCCGGCACCTGATCTCGGGCAATTCCAGCTGCCTCACGGGCATGAGCAAACAAGCGCACAGTTGCCACCGCTAAAAGTGTACGGGATTCTTATAGTCCGCTGATTGTCGCCGCCTAGTTATCCCCAACTAATCAGGTTCGCCCTGATTATCGCTAAGCCATTTGGCGCAAGCTACCAGCGCAGCACGGTCGGCGATACTGCCGTCTGCTTGGGCCGCTGCGATGCGATGGCGCAAAGCATCTAAATCATCTAGGTCAGCCAACACCGCTTCGACATCGGTCAGGTCAACCTCAATTTGTCCGAGCATTAGGGTCGTGGATTCCGTATATTCGCGTGCTTGCACTTCAGACATATTCACCAGAGGCATATTAGCAAGCCCGCTACTCTGCTTGAGCGATAAGGTATCGGTGGGCCGCTAGCTCATCAGGTAGAGCAGGAGACTTTTAATCTCAAGGTGCTGGGTTCGAGTCCCAGGCGGCCTACTGGCATTGTCCTACTAACATTGGTGCTGCGTTCTAGCCGCTAGACCACTCTGCCTACTACGCTGAAAACAGGTACGCTTAGAGTATGCGCCGTTGGATTGCTTTGTTTGTTGCCTGCTTATTTGTTCTCTCTGCTTGCGGGAACTCCGATGATACCTCCGAGGAATCCACCCCAACCGCCACCGCCGAAGTTGTACCCACACCGGTTAGCACCCCAGCACCCACCCCAACACCTCAAGAGCTCGACCCGCCAGCAACTGAGCCACCAGCACTAGATGATGAGATAACCAACGATGCTCTAACAGATGAGTTTGACGAAGAAACTACAGACGCAGATGTGCCCGAACCAATAGACCTCAGCGCACCCGCCTTCACCAGCAACGACAAGCTCTCCACAGCAGGGCTAGGTGCTATGTATTTCGGAACGACACCCGAACAAGCCGCCGCAGCCATTCCAACTTTGTGGACAAGCTCACCCGAGGCCGAAACTCCACGCTGTTTTTTGCTGGCACCCGCCAACGGGCCAAATGGCATTATTGCTACCGTGTATAACGGACGAATTGAAAGGTTAGACATCAACAACTCTGAGATTTCCACCCGTTCGGGTGCCCGCTTAGGCAGCACCGAGGCAGAACTGTTTGAGTTGTTTGGCGGCGAGCGCTTAGTGATTGCCGCACATGCCAGCAGAGCTGGCAACACCATTACGTTTGTGCCTGTTGACGAATCCGACAAGGACTACCGTGTCATCTTTGAAACCGACGGCACAACCGTTATCTCAATGCGCGCTGGCAGACTACCCGCAGTTCAACCCACCGACCCCTGCGGCTAAAAAACACTGCTTCAACTGCTAGCCAAAGACACGCCCCGCCCCGCCGTCGTTGAAAATGACAAGAAGCCCACAGAACATGGCTCTTGGGAACTAACAGCTAGTTGTGTGCTCGCCTAGTCGTCGTAAGGCTCAGGCATCAGCACAAACTCGGGATAAGCCTCAATGCCTAGCTCTCCGGCATCTTGGCCCATGCGTTCTACCTCTTCTGACACCCGCAAGCCCATAACCATATCAATAAGCCTCCAAACAGCATAAGAAACCACAAACACGAAAGCACCAATCGACACAATGCCAAGAAGCTGAATGTGTAAACGCCCGCCTGCGGCAATGGTTACTGCTAGCGTGCCCCAAATACCGCTTACAAGGTGGGCGGGAATGGCTCCTACCACATCATCAATCTTGAACTGCTCAAGCAACTTGATGCCTACCGTACACACCACACCACCAACAGCGCCGATCAATATGGCCCACCGATGATCCACCATTGTGGGCCCAGCAGTGATAGACACAAGCCCTGCTATAGCACCGTTGAGTCCAGCAAAAAGATCTACATGCCCAAGCACTGGCCTAGACACAGCCAACGCTGCCACCACACCAGCGGCAGCAGCCAAGTTGGTGTTCACCAAGACATTGGTCATCTGTATTACATCTGTGGGAGTACCCAGCGCTAGCTGCGACCCGCCATTAAACCCAAACCAGCCAAACCACAAGATGAACACGCCAAGTGTCACCACCAACACATTCGACGGAGGAGTGCTTCGCACTGTGCCGTCTCGCTTAAACTTGCCCAGACGAGGCCCTATCACCAACACGCCTGCTAAGGCTGCCCAGCCGCCAGTGCCGTGAACAATGGTAGAACCTGCAAAATCCTCAAAACCCCTCTCATCCAGCCAACCGCCTCCCCAGGTCCAAGCACCCACTATTGGATAAATAAAAGCCGTCAAAACGAGGGTGAACAAAAAGAACGCTTCCATCTTGATACGCTCAGCGATAGCACCCGAAACGATTGAAGCAGCAGTCGCCACAAACACCATCTGAAAGAACCAGTCAGACATCTTGGCATGACCGCGATCCAACACATCAGTTAAAACCGCATCATTACCGTTCATCAAAGCTACTTCAGCACCTGAAGTCTCATAAAAAAATCTAAAAGAGCCAAAAATGCTGCCCACATCCACATACATGAGGTTGTAGCCAATGACATAGAAAGCCAGGGCCGCAATGGAGTAAATGCCGATGTTCTTCAGACAGATCATTGAAGCATTCTTGGTACGAACTGCTCCTGACTCCAACATCGTGAAGCCAGCACACATCCACATCACCAACGCTCCCCATATCAAAAAAGCGAAGGTGTTAAAAACAAACTGATCCGGCAAATCAACCATGAGTTCCCCCCTTGTAATAGCTGCCCGTAGTAGCTGCCCGCAGCACAAACAGACTCGTCACAAACTACTTATGCAAACAAAACAAAACAAGGATGCCTATCTATAAGGTCTCGCTACAAGACAGATACAGAAGGGCGATTGATGTCGCCTAGGGCTCGCAACACCGCATACGCAGTCACGGCACTGGTGCGAGGGTTGTCAGCAGAGGCAACGTTTGCGAACGACAGTTCGTAGGTTCCCGCTGCACCCGCGGCATACACCTCGTGGCGCACCCCGGTGGCCTCTGGGTCACCCAAAAGTTGCACCCTTACCTTGTCAAACCCCACGGTTGCTAACGACAACGTGGCCGTCACATTAGCCGACTCCGGGAACTTTTTGCTGGCCTCGCGAGCTGTCCCATCAAACACGGTAACCACACCAGATGCTTGGAAATTGGCAGCAGAACCTGCACCAGAATCTAAAGCATCCAGCAAGCTTTGAGACATCCAGGGTCGCTTTAGAGACCTCGCTGGCTTGGTGCTGGTGATGCGCACCTCTTGAAGAGGACCAAATTGCAAGGCTGCCCGCAAAATGTCAAACCCACCGATAGCACCAGTACATAGATAAAGATGCCCACCTTGGGCATGGCGAATGCTGGCCTCGAGATCTTGATCAACCAACGCGCCAATGCTCACCACTAACAGATCAACGCCAGCTTCACGCACCCGCACCCCATATTGACGCAAAGCCTCCTGTCCAGCCGCTTCCACAATCACATCACTGCAACGCAGCAAAGTATCTATATCTGGCACACCCAAGCGATGACCTACTTCTAAGTCGAAAACCCCGCTCAGCTCAACCTGATCGACTGCGCCTGCGGCAAGTTCTCGAGCAACAACCGATCCAATTGCCCCACAGCCAATAAGCCCAACCCGAAGCCCTGCACGAAGCACTTGCTAAGACTAACTAGTAACCGCGCCCATTGGTGCATTGATAACCAAAACCTGGCAAGCTAAAGACGGTGAACGGTGACCTGCAATTAAAGCTACCGGCGTTACCAGAATCTGGCCGCATGGTTGAACTAGCCATCACCCATGCCGCCAACCATCTAGATTTCCCAGAAACGACCACAACAAAGCTTCAACAAGCCATCAAAGAGGCCATGTTGTTGATGCTAGGCCCAGTAGAGCCTGATGCTTGTCTTAGCGAGAACAGCGTATCTGAGCACCACTTGGAAATCAGCTTGCTAAGCAAAGCTGACATCCTCACTTTTGAGGCTCAACTAACTATGCAAAATACGACATCCATATCTAAAGCACAGATCGACCGGTTCAAGCGGACTATTAAGCCTTTGGTGAATTCTGGGAAGGTAAATACCGACAATCACCGGCTTTGGCTACAGGTAACCGCAAGAGGTCACAACAATTCCCCCCAACAAAAATTAGCGCCACCCAATTAGGTCGTTGCTTGAGACATCCAAGCAACGATGCTCACACTGCATTCAGCACTACACGCCGGTTGAACCAAACCCACCAGCACCTCGGTTGGAATCAGGCAGCTCAGCAACTTCCACAAAGCTGGCCTGCTCTACCTTTTGCAGCACGAGCTGAGCAATGCGATCCCCGCGACGCACCGTAAAGGGTTTCACAGGATCGGTGTTCACCAACAGCACCTTAAGTTCACCCCGATAACCAGAATCAATTAGCCCCGGGGTATTCAAACAAGTCACCCCATGGCGCAAAGCCAACCCACTGCGAGGCTGCACAAACCCGGCATAACCCTCTGGGATGGCAATACAGGTGCCAGTGGGCACCAAACCCCTTCCACCACCAGGGGCCAGCTCCACATCTTCACTGGCCACCAAATCAGCTCCAGCATCCCCAACAGTGGCGTAACGAGGAAAAGGCAGGTCAGGACGGCTACGAACTATGGGAATCTCTAACACTCACCCGAGACTATCCCCCAACCCTCGCCCCTTTGTTCATCCCGAGTAAAATCATTTTGTAGATGCTGGCTTGGATGGATCTAGAGATGACGGGGCTTGACCCCAACCGAGATGTGATCGTGGAGATTGCCACGTTGCTCACCGACGACAACCTAGAGCTGCTGGCAGAAGGCCCAGACCTAGTGGTGTCGGCCCCAGCGCAAGCTCTAACAGCAATGGAACAAGTTGTAGTGCAAATGCACACAAAAAGCGGACTCTTGGAAGAAATTCAAAACTCCACCCTCAGCCTGCAAACAGCCGGAGAGATGACCTTAGACTTTCTACGCTCGCACATAGCTGAGCCAGGCACAGTACCCTTATGCGGCAACTCCATCGGCGTGGATCGAAGCTTTTTGGCAGAACAACTCCCCGACGTTCACAGCTTTTTTCACTACCGCTCAATTGATGTGTCCACCATCAAGGAATTGGCGCGACGCTGGCACCCGGCTGTATTTCACAGCGCGCCCCAAAAAACTAAAGACCACCGCGCACTAGATGACATCCGCGAGAGCCTCGCGGAGTTGCGGCACTACCGAGACCACTATTTTCATCTCCCCACTCAACCCACCAACGATGCAAAAAACTAGACATGGACTAGAGATGGATTTTAGAAATAAATTGACATAGCCCTCAATAAGATGTTGAGTAGTGCTTATGTTTGCTAATAAGCAGCTTGTAAACGGCTCGCACAGCCGCGGCGTATACATCGTACAGGCTGACATAGCTCAAACTGCAATGAGCCATATTAATGGCGAATACTGGTTGGATCGCTCATCTCCATACGCGTTTCACCACGCAACCGCCAATAACAGGCCTCAGGGAGGTTCCTGGTAAGACCCACAAGGAACAAATACCTACTGAGGCCGCCGGAAAATCCGGCGGCTTTTTTAATTTCTGACCATCAACCATCTCAAGATCTAACAGAAGACCCCCTGAAAGGAGAAAAACATGGAGGCCCTACTCTTTGACAATGCTCCCTGGCGTGTTGACGCTGCTTGCCGTAGCAACGACGCATCGCTTGGAGAAATCTTCTTCTCAGATGAACTTCAGCACATTTCACAGGCCAAAGCTCTGTGCTCCCGATGCCCGGTAATGTCGGAATGTTTAGAAGGTGCCATTGCCCGTCAAGAACCTTGGGGCGTGTGGGGTGGGCAACTTTTCCGCAATGGCAAGGTGCTCACCAGCAAGCGTCGTCGAGGTCGACCCTCCAAAGTGCCTCGCCCTGAGGATGAGTTCGTAGAGGTGCCGGTGCCAGTCCACCTACGTGAACGGCTCCGCTCAGCCTAATGCTCAAATGGCGATGCTGGCACACTTTAACTAGACACATAACAGCTAAAACAAGTTTGCTATGGGCCGTAGTTATAGTCATCGTCGTCAGTTCTTGTGGATCAGGAACTGACGACGATGTCCATCCCACCGATATCGCATTTGAGCTACTAAGCGGTGGCACCGCCACCCTTAGTGACTACCTAGACCGCCCTTTGGTGCTCAACTTCTTCGCCTCCTGGTGTGCGCCATGTCGCGCGGAGATGCCCGCTTTTGAAGCACAACACCTGCAAAACCCCACCATCGCATTTCTGGGCTTAGCAGTAAACGACACCAAAACATTAGCGCGCGAGCTGGTGGCCGAAACCGGCGTTACCTACCCCACCGCAATTGACACCAACTCGGCTATCAGCAATGCCTTTAAACTCATCAACATGCCCACCACGCTTTATCTAGAACGCGACGGTCGGGTAATACACCGCCACTCTGGTGGGCTCACAGTCCAGCAAATCGCCGACCAAATCAACACATTCCTATAGATCCCGCACAAGTTCAATTAGATCCCACGTATTCCATAAACACATCATTTACTCTACGCAGCCGCGAACTTGCGTATCCTAGAAGCAATGTTTGATCTAGATCTCACCGTACCGTTTGGAGCTGGCCTAGTAGCAGCCGTGAACCCATGCGGATTTGCGATGTTACCAGCCTACTTAGCCTACTTTTTGGGAATCAGCAACAACGAACAATCCGCTAGCGGCAGCGGACGCAATGCGCTGGCAGGACTACGGGTTGGTCTCACGCTCACCGCTGGATTCGTGGCCTTCTTTGGCATTATCGGCGCGCTCACCTCCTCGCTCATCTCCACCTCCACCATCACCAGTCGAGGACCTTGGATCACCCTAGTTGTTAGCGGCCTCATGGTGTTGTTGGGCATCGCCATGCTCTGTGGTGTGGAGCCGAAAATATCCGTCCCCCGGCTATCCAAGGGGGGTGACAGCCGCAGGCTCATCTCCATCTTCTTGTTCGGCGTTTCCTATGCTGTGGTCTCATTAGGTTGTGCTAGCCCAGTATTTTTAGGCAGCGTCAGCGGTGCCTTCAGCAGCGACGGCTGGTGGGAAGGCACCATGCGCTTTTTGGCCTATGCCTTAGGGATGGGCCTACTCGTGACCTTTTTAACCCTGGCAGTAGCAATGGGGCGCTCAGGAATCGCCGCCCACATACGCCGCATGTTACCACACATCAACCGCATCTCAGGAGGGTTCTTGATTTTAGCAGGCGTTGTGCTGGGCTTTTATGGTTGGTGGGAAGTTCAGGTGTTGTTGCAAGACGACTTTGATGCCACCAACCCGTTCGTGGAAGCCTCCACACGAATATCTAGTCGCCTAGAAAACTGGATCATCGACGTGGGCGGGAACCGCTTCGGCCTAGCCGCTGGCTTCATCATGGTGGGCTTGTTGTTATGGCTCTTGCGACACAACATCCCCCCGCCTCACCTGTGGGCAACATCAACCATTGTTACGGCTAGCTACCTAGTTGTCGAGGGCCTCCAATATGGCGGCAACTTAATACTGCTGCCAGCATTGCAAACCTGCACCCACATCCCCGAGCGGGTGAGCAACTGGTTCACCGATCCCACCCGCTGGCCAGTGCTCTGGGAAGTTTTGGCTGGCGTGATCGTAGGCATCGTGCTTTGGTTTCGCTTGCGACCCAGCTTGCAGCCAAACAATCAAGCACTCAACTAAACCAGAGCCACACACTTGTTTTCTGCGAGGTTCTAAAGAACGCTGCGACCTAAATAGGGTTGCAGCACTTCAGGCAGTGCTACAGTGCCATCTGGCTGACGATAAGTTTCCACCAACGCTGCCCACACCCGCGGCACTGCTAGAGCCGAACCGTTAAGCGTGTGCAAATAACGGGTGCCGTTTTTGCCTGCAACCCGATAACGCAAATTGGCACGCCGTGCCTGGTAATCGGAGTACCACGACACCGACGAAACCTCCAACCACTGAGCAGCTCCGGGAGCATAAACCTCCACATCCCAAGAACGATGATGCGCCTGGCCTAGGTCGCCAGCGCAGATATCCACGACACGGTACCCCAGTCCCAAATCAGCTACAGCCAACTCGGCCCGCTCCAGTATCTCTTCATGAACAATAGGTGCCTGCTCAGAAGTTGCGTATGCCAAGATCTCAACCTTGTCGAACTCATGCACCCGCAACAGACCACGAGTGTCACGCCCAGCCGCACCTGCCTCACGGCGATAACACGATGTGTGTGCCATCATCCGCACTGGTAAATCTGCTTCATCTAATATCTCACCTGAAGCCAACGAGGTGAGGGGCACCTCGGCGGTGGGGATGGCCCAAAGGTTATCCCTCTCCAAACAGTAAGCATCCTCTGCAAACTTGGGAAGTTGTCCCGTGCTAACCATAACCTCGGTATGTACCAAGCTGGGGGGACGGATCTCTTCATAGCAATCAGCATTGCGATCCAAACCGTATTGCACAAGCGCCCTAGCCAACGCAGCACCGGAACCCCGAAACATGGCAAACATAGACCCCGACAGCTTGGCAGCACGCTCCATATCCAACCATCCGGCTTCCACAGCGAACTCCCAGTGCGGCACCCGTTGATGCGGAGCATAAGCCTCCACATCAACACCATGCATCCGTAGCACCAAATTATCCGACTCATCTGCCCCGTCGGGAGCATCGCAAGAGGGCAGGTTGGGGATACGCAACAACAGCTCGCGAACCTTCTCACCCAGCACGTCGGTTTGAGCAGTTAAAGCTCTTTCGCGCTCGCCCTGCTCACGGCTTTGAGCTGCCAGCGCATCAGCTTCATCGTGGCAGCCTGCGCGTTTAAGTTGACCGACTTGTTGAGATAGTTCCCGCACTTGATGGCGCATCTCATCTCGCTGGCTGATGAAAGAACAATGCTGTTCATCTAATGCCATCACCTGCTCTAGCTCTGCGAGATCAATGCCGCGGCGTGCCAAAGCAGCTCTGACCATCTCGTGCTCACTGCGAAGCAAACGCAAATCAATCATTGAGAACTGTTGGCAATGTGGTCGCTGTTAGATTGGCTGGCTGACTTGGTCGCCGAAGAGGTCACTAAGCGCATCTGGGTATTAGCACGGTGCTGATGGCCAGCCCACCCGAAAAACAACACCCCAATCCAAGTCCACAAATAAATGCCGCCAACCAACTTCATGATCAAGCCAGCAGCCTGCTGATCGGCCTGTACACCAATGCCCCAAAGTCGCACCTGATGGTCATAAGCGCTGTAAACGGCATCCTGAGCAAACGTCAAAAACCCGCCCGGAACAGTAGGCACCACAGACATCAAGAACAGGTAAACCATCTTCCCCGGCGGACGCATTTGCAGTTCGGGAATGGGCCCGCATACCGGAAGCCACATCACCAATGCAGCCGCGAACAACAACACATGCACGAAATAATGCAATGCGCCGCTTTCGACTGAGGTGTTAACCACCCACGGGATGTGGCTCACCGCTACCAAAAAGTTGAACAACACCCCCGCTGTGACCGGACGAGCTAAGCGCCGCGTCCACACCCCCACACTGCCGTCTCCGCTCAAAAAAAGCCGTGCCAGCCATTCAGGTATAGCCGCCCACAACAAGGGAGGCACCACAAACGTAATTAGCAGGTGTTGAATCATGTGTACCGAATACAGGTACTCCTCAGAGATATCATGCATAGGCCAGTCGCTGGCAAGCCACAACATAAACAATGCACCCGCAAAAGCACCAAGATGATGCCTAGTAAATGCGGGTTGGCCCAACGGAGCAGCTTTGGGGGCGATTACTTTAAACGCGTACCATGCCATAGCCACGGCACCCAACACGATTATCCACACCTCAACATGAGGTTGGTACCGCCAGATGTCAGTATCGACAACAAAAAGCATCAGGCGGCTACCTCTACCGGCAGATCTCTACCAGTATCGAAACGCTGTGAGCATCAACATATATATCGCCATAGCCAGCACCACCCCAAACACAAACAATCGCCAAAAAATAGGAGCATCAAACTTTAAGTGCATAAAAAAGGCCACAACTAAAAAGAACTTCACCAGCATCATGGCCACCAACATCACGATAAGCACCGTGTCACTCCAGCCGTGAACCGACTCAAAGTAGGTGAACACCTCAAGCGCTGTGAGCAACGCTAAAGCGATGGCCACTTTCACGTAGAGCCAGTCGGTGGGATGGGCGTGCTCCACGTTTATGATCTCCGGCTCTGAGATATCAGGTTCAGTTATTTCAGGGTCAACGATAGCCATAGGAAATCCTATTGCGGGAAGAGATAGACGATCGTGAAGATCACGATCCAGACAATGTCCACGAAATGCCAATACAAGCCAATAATTTCCACCGTCTCAGCTCGTTCAGCAGGCAAGTTGCCCCGCAACGACATAATGTACAGCGACATCAACATGATGATGCCGATGGTTACGTGAGCACCATGAAATCCAGTGAGTGCGTAAAACGAAGAACCAAACAAGTTAGTAGTAAACCCAAGACCTTCGCTGTAGAAAGCGGTGAACTCATAAACCTGCCCGGCCACGAAAGTGGCACCTAAAGCAGCGGTTGTGGCCAACCAGATACGATTAGCACGCAGATCACCCCTAGTGATGGCAGATACAGCAAACACCATCGTAAGCGAACTCATCAACAACACAAACGAGCTAACCGAGGTAAAGGGAATATCGAAAACATCGCTGGGGCCGATGTCGTTGAGGCCGATGCGATCCTTGTTGAACATGTATGTGGAGATGAGCCCGCCAAACAGCAGACACTCTGAACCCAAAAAAACCCACATCGCCAGCTTCTCATTAGAAATCCCTGTGCTGGAGTGATGGTCCTGCTCTTGAGCGGAGTGGTTGATGGCCTCAGCAGCCATAACATCAGCCAACGGTAATCGCCTCCTCGTCTTCTAAGCTATTACGCCCAGCGTGATCGTGGCCGTGGGCAGTATCTGGATCGTCGGCTGGCTCTAGGCACCAGCCATAAATTGCACCCACTAACGCCACCACACCTAAAGCTGCGATCCAAAGATTAAATATCAGCCCATATCCCACAAGCATGATGCCCACCCCCAGCACCAAAGGCCAGTAAGAGGGCGATGGCAGATGCACGTTGGTGTTGCTGCCATCGTGAGCTATCTCTTCTGCTCTGGCTGCCCTCACGATTTTGCCTTTTTCATCACGGCCGTACTTGCGGTGCCAAAACTCATCAAAACGATCCACTTGAATATCGGAGTCAAAGTTGTGCTCAGGCGCTGGCGAAGCGGTCATCCACTCCAAGCCTCGGGCATCCCAGGGGTCGGGCCCCACACTAGGTCGCCCAACCCGTCGCCAATTTCGAGTGCTAGAGAACACATTCCACAAGAACATAGCCACGCCAACAGCTATCACGAACGAACCAATAGTGGCCACCATGTTCCAAAAAGCAAACCCTTCAGAAGCCTGGTAAGTGGCGATGCGCCGCGACATACCCTGCAATCCCAATATATGCATAGGGCCAAAAGTGAAATTAAAGCCGATCAGCATCACCCAGAAGCTGGCTTTGCCCCACAACTCGTTCAGCTTATAGCCGAAGGCTTTGGGCCACCAGAAATGGAATCCCCCAAATAGCCCTAGCAACGCCCCACCAAAGATCACATAGTGAAAATGAGCCACAATGTAATACGTGTCAGTCTGTTGCGTGTCCGACGGGGCAATGGCATGCGTCACCCCCGACAAGCCCCCAATTGTGAACATTGACACAACTCCCACCGCGTACAACATGGGTGTAGTGAATCGCAATCGCCCCCTATACATAGTGGCAAGCCAGTTCAAGATCTTTACCCCGGTGGGCACGGCAATAAACATGGTAGACACTGCAAAAGCAGCCACCGACAACGGGCCCATACCTGAGGTGAACATATGGTGTGCCCACACACCCCAGCCCATGAAGCCAATGGCGATACCCGATGCTACCATGAAGTGGTAACCAAAAATGGGCTTACGAGAAAAGGTGGGGATGATCTCCGACACAATCCCAAAGGCTGGCAGGATCAAGATGTAAACCTCGGGATGCCCAAAAATCCAAAAAAGGTGCTGCCACAAAAGCGGGTCAGCCCCGGCTGCCACATTGAAGAAGTTGGACTCCCACAAACGATCAAACATCAACAAGAACAGGGCCACGGTGATTACCGGCAACGCAAACAACAACAAGAACTGTGTGATTAGCAGCATCCAGGTGAGCACGGGCATTCGAAATAGGCTCATGCCCTTGGCGCGCATGTTCAGCACGGTCACAATCAAGTTAACGGCACTCACCAACGAAGCAATGCCGGTTATCTGAAGACCCACGGCGTAAAAGTCCACCCCCTTGTGGGGTGAGAACAACACTCCGCTGTTGGGGGCATAGTTGAACCAACCTGCGTCGGGCACATTCTGAAACCAGCCGCCTATAAATATCGAAGAGGTAAGCAACACGCCCCCCGCCAAAAAGCACCAAAAACTAAAGGCGTTGAGGCGCGGAAAAGCCACATCCCGGGCTCCTATTTGCAGCGGCAGCAGATAGTTGGCAAAAGCGGCTGCCATGGGCATGACCACCAAGAACACCATGGTCACACCGTGGATGGTGAACACTCCATTGTAGGTTCCAGCCCCAATCACCGACCCGTTGGGGGTGGCTAGCTGCAAACGAATGAACAGAGCTTCGGCCCCACCCACTAAGAAGAAGAACAGCGCAGCAGCGCCATACATAATGCCAATGCGCTTGTGGTCAACGGTGAACAGCCAGCTCTTCCAACCCTCACTGCCTTGAGGTCGGCTGAACACGCCAAGCAGGCGAGTTGCCAAAGATGCTGAAATGGTACCTTGTGTAGTGCTCATTCAGATTCAATCCAGGGTAGACATGAAGGCCACTAGGTTGTCGATGTCTTGAGGGCTCAGGCTGCTGCGAGCAGGCATGCCCCGCAACTCATCAGCAGCGGCTGGCTTGCGCTCGGGAGCGTTATGAATCCATTTCTCCAACTCCACCCGATTCAAAATGCCATTTTCGGGCAAATCTAAGTAATTTAAATGGCTGTCAGCATTTAGATACAGGTCGTACCAAGAGCCTGCAAAGGTACTACGAGTCATCAAGTGAGTGAGGTTGGGTGCCGCGCCAGCAACTAAAGTATCTTGACTTAAATAGGCACCGGCATCATTACCACTGAGTTCTCTGTAAATGTCCCAGGTATCAGCTTCGGTACCACTGCCTCCTCTGTTGGTCGCCGAGGTTATTCCGTTCACCACATGGCAACTAGCACACTGCTGACTAAACACCTGCCAACCCTCGTGAGCAGCAGTGCCCTCTTGAGGCATATCTGCTGAGGTGATCTGGTTGTCTCGCCACTGAGCAAACTCTTGTTTGGTGAGCACCACCGCCACCATCTTCATGTAACCGTGGGCCAACCCGCAAAACTCCGTACATTGACCTCTGAAACGCCCTGTCTCTTCAGATTGAATCACCCAATCGTGCGCACGACCAGGCACGGCATCTCTTTTTCCATTCAGCTTGGGTATCCAAAACGAGTGGATCACATCACGCGATTTGATGTCCAAGGGCACATCCACCCCCACGGGAATCACCAGCTCGTTGGCGGTAACAATATCAGGCGGTGTAGAGGTGTTGCCATCTAGGTGGTACTGATACTCCCACCACCACTGCTGACCAACGACGGTTACCACCATGTCTTCATCGGAGGCCTCCACATCATCTAGGGCAAACAGAGTTATAAGCGTAAACACCGAGATCACAGCCAACAGCACAGTGGGGACCAACGTCCAACCTATCTCTACACGATTATTACCATGTATCTGCTCGGGAAACTCCCCGTCCTCGTAATAACCAAACTCGCCGTCGCCGCTTTCAGACCCAGACACTCGGTAACGCCACCAAAGGGCCAACACCGCACCTTGCACCAAGAAAAAGATCACCCCAGCCACAATGAAGATGGGGTTAATAAGCGCAGCAATGTCACGACCTTGACGACCCACCGGCGACAAGGTAGACAGTGGGTGGTTGTCATCTAGCACTATGGCTACCACGATCAAAGCGATGGCCCCTGTTACTACCAACAAGCTAGACAGCCACACCAGCGCCTTCAGATTCCTGCTCACCTCACGCTCTCCCAGTTTGGTGATGTAGTTAGATTTGTAGACATCTCTACGTTTGTTCGCATCACCCACTGGCCCCACTGTCTTCTAAATGCTCACCGTGATCGCCACCGGGGCCAACATGGTGAAACTCACGCGAGCCAACAGCAGCGGTGATCACCCCAGCCACCAAAACACCTACACAAACTAACGCTACCGTACCAGCAATCACCGAACGGCTGATGCGAGGCACCGTCACAAAGATCACCGCAATCACAAAAATTGCGGTGGCCACCACGCCTGCCACCATCACCGCGCTGAACTTAGATACCGCCAAAAACACCCGCGACATAGCTAACACCAATATGGCAATGCCCAAAGCAGCAGTCACCGGATACTCCACTGGACGCATAATGCGATTACGCAAAGAGCGATTCACCTCTGGATCGGCGGTAGCCCGGTCAGCCCAAGCAGCAATCATCCATTCAAAGATGACGGCACCCACTATCACCAACCCAATCACAAAGATCATCGGGTTGATAGCCAACCCAACAACTATGGCCCCCACGCCAACTGCGGAAATAGCAGGCCAATAGTTAGCCTCTAGCTGACCCTGAGGTGCTGGAATTTGCACATCATCAGTTAGCTCGGCAACCGATTCAGCATCGGCATCACGAAACGCCACCAAGAAAACGGCCACCATCGCAGACAACACCGCAAAGCCCATCAACACCACGTAACCCACATGGTCACCAATGCCGCCCTTGTAGCCCAAGCTGAGAACACCCACCCAGGCCTCCACATTCAAAACCCCGAAGTATTCCGTATCACCGGCGCTGCCGCTAGCCACACCGTACACAGCAGCGGCTGCTATCGCTGCCAGCGTGAAACCAAAAAAAAGTCTAAACCCAGGAGTGAACACAACAGCCTACTTGAGCACGAAAATTGCCGTCCAAATAACGACGTAGACAACTACAACGGCATACCAGAATACTGAAGCAGCTACGAAACCATCAGTTTGGTGGCTGATGTGGTTTCCTGCCAATGCTCGAAACACCATGATTCCCAAAAACACCAAGGCCACGGTAATCATGGCTAGGTGCGAAGCTGAGATCGTATAGATCAAAGTGGCTGCCAACGACTCATCAGCCACTAGGCCCATCTGAGTGTACTGAAACGAGGTGGTGATGATCACCGACACCCCAAACATGGCTGTCACCCCGGCTGCGATGATGGCGTGGGTGCGGTCGTTGCGAGCAACGGAATACACCACCCACTGCATGGTCACCACCGACATCATCATGGTCCAAGCTGCAAGCGTGGGCTGTGCTAGCTGAATATCTGCACCAGACGGAATCCAATCACCGCTCCTACCTAAAGCCTCAGCTCGCTCCCGCAGATACACCCCAAACAAGCCAACGAAGTACATGAGCGTGCCAGCAGTAGCTAGCACAGTACCCACCAGCAAAGTGCGCTGACGCGGCAACGACGCTGCCATAGACGTACCCACAACCATGTCAGCCATCAGCGCTCCTGCCCATCAACGCTCATATCAGCAGTTAACCCATCACCATCGTCTACAACACTTGGGTCATCTGCAACATCTAAGTCAGCAGGTGAGACCAAGCTCATGACCACATTTAGAACTACCAAGGCCAACCCGCCCAACACAGCAACGACCCCCACCAACCCGATCACGTTAAGGGCTTCCACGAAACCCAAAGCATCAACAGCATCTAAATTGGCAACAGCAAACGACCCAACCACAAAGAAACGATCTGGCTGATCAAAAAACCCGCCCAGCACATCAGTGAAGCCATACAACATAGCCCCACCGCCCAGCATCACAACCGCTAAGAACCCCAACGAAGCGTTTAAGCGACGACCCAAAAGCCTAGGTGCCCAGTGGAAGATGCCCGCCACCGCTGCCAACAATCCAGCCAGCACCACTAAGTTCATCATTCCGGTTACCAAGCTAGAGCCTGCTAAGTCGTCCATGGCATCAAAAAACCCGGGCCACAAGTTGCTATCAGCTTCCCGCAACACACCCAAAGCAGACCCAGCCACCCGCAACACACCCACAGTCACGGCGGCCGTCAACAACGCTCCCGACAACACCGCCAAGCCAAACTGCGGAGAGATAATAGGACGCTGCTCGGCTGAAACAACGTTAAAAGCCAGCCAGATGCCAAAGGCCAGCACCACCCCCGCGATTCCTAAGGCAAACACCACGAACACCACCTCATTAGACACCACATGCGCATCAAGTGCCGACGGCTCAGCACTGTCAAAAAAACTCTGTGCCCAAGCCCCGAAAGACAAGAAACCAAACGCTCCCACTATAAATACCATGGGCTCAAATAACTTAGGGCGGCTGCGATGAGCCGAAATAAGCACCTCGGCTACGATGCCCAACAACGGTAGCGCCCAGGCATAAACCTGTGGAACGTCAAATGCCCAAGCCACATGCTCAAAAGGAGCATCGGCTGTGCCAAAGCGTAAAGCGGTAGCCCCGCGCATATCCACCCAAGAAATCACCAGATTAGCCAACAGCACCGGCAGCGAAAACAGCCAAACCGTCGTAGCCACCATCATCGACCAGCTGAATGCTGGCATCTGCAAGAGATCCATCCCAGCGGGACGCTGCGTGATCAAGGTTGCCAAAATCACTCCAGAGCCAACCAATAACCCTAAAGCCACAACCCCCAGCGACAACAAGGTGAGCTCCACCGACTGCTCGCGTGCTGCACCAGCTTGCAGCGAACCCAGCCCACCATAAGAAAAGGTGGCGACTATGTGAGTGATCGCACCAATCAGCCAAGTCCAAAAAGCAGCCGCAGCCGCTCGAGGATAGGCCACGGTGACGGTTCGCAGCTGCTTGGGAATCACTGCTGTGGCCAGTCCTAAAAGCAATGGCACCAGCCCACACATAATCAATGTGGTGCGATACAGTGCAAAAACCTGAAACAATTCGTTGGTGTTCCCAAAAATCCCAAGACCTGCGTCTAGGTCAACCTTCTCCAGGTTCATCAACAAACCTAGCCCTAGCCCCAGCCCCGACAATCCCAACGCGCACAGCACGTACAGTCGCCCGATAACCTGATGATGGCTGCTGCTCAAAATCCCTGCTAAATCCGTAGAAGGGGTCAACTCACTGACCACCAGCTGAGCTTGCGATGGCTGAGGGCCGCTGGTTTGCGGCAACTCTGTTTCGGACCTCGTGTCAACGATCGTCATTGGGCTCCACTGCGACAATTGTGAGCCCAAACCTTACACGCAACTAAGACCATTTCTCTCATCATGCAAATGCATCAGGCCACCACCTTAGGCAACCGCGTAACTCAAACACCGGTTCTAACCACCTGATCAACCACCATCGCCCCAAACAGCAAAGTGATATAGGTGATGGAGTAAGAAAACAGCCTCATGGCCCACACCTCGGCCTGTGTGCGCAACACCTTGATAGCGGCATAAAGAAAAATCGCTCCTAACCCCAATGCGCTAGATAAGTAGATGTAACCCATCTCTGCCACCAACCAAAACACAACAGACAACATCAACACCACCAACGTATAGCCAACGATGCGCACAGCAACAGTGCGAATGCTCGCAACTGCTGGCAGCATCGGCACATTAGCAGCTCGGTAGTCGTTGCGGTAGCGAATGGCAAGAGCCCAAAAATGCGGCGGGGTCCAATAGAAAATAAGGGCGAACAGCACCAGCGGTGTCCAGTCCAACGTGTTGGTAACGGCTGCCCAACCCACCAATACCGGCACTGCACCCGCCGCTCCGCCGATAACAATATTGCGAGACGAAGTTCGCTTTAACCACAAGGTATACACAAACACATAGAACCCAGTAGCCGACACCGCTAACGCTGCGCTTAACAAGTTCACGAATCCCCAAAACCACACAAACGCAACCGCTTCAAGGGTGATAGCAAACACCAAGGCATTACGGGCTGCAATCTCTCCAGTCACTAAAGGCCGATGGCGAGTGCGTTCCATGAGCTGATCGATGTCACGGTCGACATACATGTTCACAGCATTAGCTCCGCCTGCGGCCAGCGTGCCGCCAATAACCGTTGCGGCCATGAGCCAAAGGGAAGGAATACCCCGATCAGCTACCACCATGGCTGGCACCGTAGTGACCAAGAGCAGTTCAATAATGCGCGGCTTAGTAAGCGAGATATAAGCCCGAATCGCCTGATAACGACTACGAACCCGCACGCTAAGGCGATGCGCAATACGGGGCTCAGCAACTCGAAGATCGCCGTGAGGAGACAAGCGGGTAAGGCCCATGACCTTCCCAGAGTATGTTTTAGATTGCTGCGGGGCCAAGCATTCAACCCTGTCACCCCAACTACCTGTCACAGCGCGCCCGTACAATTCACAACGTGATCCACGCTCAAGCATCTCCCGCTACCTACCGTAAGATCACTGTCGGCGCGCTGGTTCTATTAACCCTGATAATCATCAGCGGTGGGGCAGTACGCCTCACCGGGTCGGGCTTGGGCTGTCCCGACTGGCCCGCCTGCGACAACGACCAACTGATTGCCCCCCTTGAAGTCCACGCCATGATCGAGTTCATAAACCGCATCATCACCGGGCTTGTTTCGGCCATCGTTATAGCAACAGTGCTGGGCTCTCACTGGCGCGTGCCCCGGCGTGTAGATTTGATTTGGCTGTCTTGGGGCCTAGTGACCGGAGTGCTAGCGCAGATCATCTTGGGCGGGCTGGTGGTGCTCTACGAGCTACCACCAATGTTAGTAATAGGCCACTTCTTGCTATCCATGCTGCTCTTGTGGAATGCGGTCATCTTGCACTGGCGAGCCTCGGCTGACACACGACCCCATCGAGACAACCACCGTGCTCACTGGCTAGGCAACGCCCTAGTTGGGCTCACCTCAATGGTGATCATCACCGGTACCATCGTTACCGGAGCGGGGCCGCACGGCGGCGATGAGAAAGCCGAACGCATCAACGTTACTATTCGCGATGTGGCCCAAATTCATGGCACAACGGTTGTGGCCTTGTTATTGATGTTGGCTGGGCTGATGCTATGGCTACGATTACGTAGTGCTCCAGAACATGTTCAGTTTTGGAGTCGCACCGCGTTGGGGGTGGCCCTCGCGCAAGGTGTCATTGGCTACGTACAATACTTCACCGGAGTACCCGAATTGCTTGTGGGCATACACATCGCTGGCGCTGCCCTATTGTGGATAGTAACCGTGTTTTACTGGCTAAATCTGAGAGGTCCGCTTGTTGCGCCACAGCCCATCGTTACAGCGACAACGATAGTGCCATGAGTCCTATCGCGCCAGCGGAGGTTGCCCCCGCAAAAATCAAAGAACCCGAAGATGACACACACCCTCATCATGATCGGCCTTGGAAGGTGATCGTTTGGAACGACCCCATCAACTTGATGTCGTATGTAACCTTCGTGTTCCAAAAACTCTTTGGCTATAGCAAGGATCAAGCCACCCAATTGATGCTAGATGTTCATCACAAAGGACGTGCCGTAGTGTCAGATGGCCCTAGAGAAAAAGCTGAGATGGATGTGTTTCGCCTGCACGAACATGGCCTTTGGGCCACCATGGAGCATGATGACTAATAAAGCCCGCCACCGCCCCCACGCCATTGGAGGTCACTAGGCCATGGAGCCGCGTACTCCTATCGTGGCGCGAGGCGACAACCTCTTCGCCATTGATCTGCTAGATGCTGAACGAGCGCTGATCGCCAAACTGATGAAAGAACTAGCAGAACTTATAGAAGACGATCCTGAAACGGAAATGCTCGCTCGCTTGTTTCCCACAGCTCTGCCTGATGACCCAACCGCAGAAGCCGAATTCCAAGAGATGGTTCGCAGCGAGCTGATAACCACCCGCATCAAACGCTTTGAGTCGGTTACGGATTCGGCTGAGGGATCGCTGATAGATGCAGATCAGCTACAGGCTTGGATGTGCGCGATTAACGATGTGCGGCTCGTGTTAAGCACACGGTTAAACATCAGCGAAGACGACAGCGTCGAAGAGCTAGACGAACACGACCCCAACGCCATGGCTAAATCGGCTTACTGGTTCTTAGGCTGGCTGTTAGAACACATCGTTGCAGCAGCAGCCGAAGAGCCCTCAGAATAAGCGCTAAAAAGCTACGGCTAAGATGTCGGTTGATCTTGACCTGTTTCACCCTGCCCAATTTCATTTTCGGCTGGTGCGCCTTGGCCAGCGCGAGCAATCTCTGACAATGAAGCCACAGCATTAGTAAGCCCGCTGTTGTCTAACGGCAAGAAAATCTTGGTGGCCTTCCCGTCAGCCACGTTCTTGAGAGCCTCTAAATAGCGGATGGCGATGAGGTCAGGGGTGGGGTCGCCTGTGTGGATTGCGCCAAACACCTGCTCGATGGCTGATGCCTCACCTTGGGCTACCGTTTCAAACTGATAACGCTCGGCATCGGCCACCCGCTTGATGGCCTCGGCTTCACCTTCAGCCTCTAAAATTTGGCTCTGCTTTTGCCCCTCCGACCGCAAAATGGTGGATCGCTTCTCGCCCTCAGCCTCGGTCACGATTGCTCGACGATCCCGTTCTGCCTTCATCTGACGATGCATGGCCTCGGTTACATCAGGTGGCGGCTCAATACGCTGAATCTCTACACGCACCACCCTAGTGCCCCACTTATCAGTAGCATCGTCGAGGATTTGGCGAAGCTTCCCGTTAATCAATTCCCTAGATGTAAGAGCCGCGTCTAGGTCTAAATCACCAACCACATTTCGTAAGTTGGTTTGGGCCAACTTGGTAACAGCGAGTTGAAAGTTGCCCACGTTGTATTTGAGCTTTACCGGATCGGTTGCTTCAAAAAAGATCACCGCGTCTACGGTGACAACCACGTTATCTTTCGTGATCACCTCTTGAGGAGGCACGTCAATCACCCGCTCACGCATATCCACCTTGCTGATGCGCTGTACAAACGGGAAAATCCAACGCAAACCGGAGTCAACCGTGCGCTGATAACGACCCAACATCTCAATGAGACCCCGCTCATATGGACGAATGATGCGAAGACCAAGCGCGGCGATGAAGATGAACGCCGCGGCGATAACCAAAAATAAAATGACAACGGCTGCCATCGCAGATTACCTAACTTTCTGTTTTACTAGGGTTGGTTTTACTAGGGTTGGTCGAAGTCACAGGCTGAACCACCAAACGGGTGCCGTCAATCTGAGCCACCTGCACTTTTGAGTCTACTTCAATAATTTCACTTGCCACCGCCCGCCATTGCTCACCGCTGATCTGCACCATTCCGGTCATGGCATCGTTATCCACTCGCTCAATCACCTTACCTTGAGCATCAATTAAGCGAAACGCACCCACACGGGGCTGCTCCACTTGGTTTTGGCGACGCACAAAACGACGCAAATAGACAAAGCTCAGCGCCGAGAGAACAAAAAAGGCCAACCACTGCCACAAGATGTGAACATCCAACCAACCCAGCACCGCAGCAGCCGCAGCACCAATAGCGAAGGGTAACAAAAAGAAGGCAGCGGTGAACACCTCAGCAAGAGCAAAAGTCACTGCAAGGAAAGTCCAAATCCAACGCCAAACCTCATTGTCCACGCCCTAAAACCCCCTTACTTTAAACAAGTACATATATATAAACATAGCTCACTAAATCTTAGTGCGGCTTCACTAGAACAGGCTGATAACGTTACAAAGCCATTGCGAGCCAATAGCCCCCATCGTCCAGCGGCCTAGGACGCCGCCCTTTCAAGGCGGTAACACGGGT
>VYCQ01000041.1 GCA_009843865.1 Acidimicrobiia bacterium | reverse complement strand
TGCGCCGGTGCCCGAGCGGACTAAGGGAGTGGCCTGCAAAGCCATGATTCACGGGTTCAAATCCCGTCCGGCGCTCCATGCGGCTATATGCCTAGAATCTGCTTAGATGTAAGTATGCCCGTTGTGTGACTATGGTTGTGAACCTTCCGGAGGATGTTGTTGTCCTGTTAGAAGAAAGCGCCGCTCAGCGGGGAGTTACTGTCCCCGAGTTGGATTTGTGAGCTAGCTCAGTTCTCGGACAACCGACAGGCGTTGGAGGCGTTCATTGGAGGCGCTGATGATTTTAAAGGTCAGCCGTTCGATATTCAGCAGGCCAGGGCGGATATCGCTGACGGCCTCCTCAAGGAACACGATCGCCTTAGCGTTGACTATGCTTGAGATTCTTTTGTATTTGATGTGTAGTTGTTTGGTGCCGATTGAAAAGCAATGCGCATAGTCGATACAAACGTATTGGTTGCCGCAGCCAATCAAAGCGAAGAACGCCAGGGGGTTTGCTCAAATCTGTTGCGAACCGAGGCTATACTGGTTGTTCCGGCTCCGGTCGTAACCGAGACCAGTATCATGCTTAGTTGCCGTCATAATTGCGGCATGCGTTGTCGTTCTCAAGGAGAGCATAGTCGCTTTATCTATTTGGGTTAGATTGCATAGCGCTATACTGTCGGAATAGCAAATGATCCGATGGAGCGTGAGAACGCTCCTGGTACGAGCGTTGCCGGTGATCCTGCTGGCTACGATTTGGCCTATCAGGCGGCTCTTCATGCCCTCGATGAACAGGCTTTTTCTCTTCGTGATCTCCGTGACAGGGCAAGAGTCGTCTTTACGATTGCTACTGTCGCCATAGGTTTTGCAGTTGGACTCCTCTATTCTGATAGTTCCAGTAACTCTTTGGCGACGCTTGTAGTTGGCGGCACTGAACGGTTTGGCCTTGGCCTTACATTGGGGGGATTCACGTTTGTCATTTTCACAAGCTTGTGGGTATGGATGCCAGCGCGAGGGTGGTTCGTTCAAGATGCCAGCGTGATAATCGACTACTACGTTGAGGGCAGCACGCCCCTTGATAAAGCGGGGGTGCAACGCGAGCTTGCTCTGAATCTGGCCGATGATGCCTACGCCAACAACCTGATGCTTTCCCGCAGGTCGTTGGCGTTCACGTTGAGCCTTGTTGCTCTTTTGGTAGAAATAGCTGGAGTAGTAATCTCATTAGGAGGATTTATCTATGAGTGAACCCAAGCGCAAGAAACAGCAGAAACAACAACGGCCTGGCCGATCTCAACAACAAAACACGTCGGCTTCGACGTGGCCCCGGACCACTATCCCCGAATCGCGTGCGAAACGATATTCAGCAGGCCAGGGTTGATATTGCTGATAGGGGGGGGGGTTAGGCGGTGACTGTTTCGTAGATGCCTCTGGCTAGCCCGGCGAAAACGACTTCTTGGAAGTCGGGGTCGTTCAGGCATCGTTTGACGATTTCGTCGTTGTCGGTCATGCGGTCGATCATCAGCTTGGGCAGTTCTTGGCGGATGGCGAGTTCAAACTTCTCGAAGGGGTTGGCTGCGGCGGTTTGGGTGATGTCTTCGTTGCTGGCACCGTCTTTTTGAATCTGTTCTAGGAACAGCCGGTCAGACTCGTTGAACGCTGTTCCGAATCGGTCGTTGAGGTTGGCGATGATCTCAGAGAGAGGGGCTTCGTCTTCTTCGGAGCGGCCTGTGCCCACCTCAGTCGGACTCCTGACGGTTTTACCTTCCTCGTCAAGGTCAATGGCTCCGGTAGAGGCGTGGTGTAGCCGGTAGAACTCCAATTCAACATCGTCTTCAAGGCGTAGCTGATCCACGATGCTGTCGCGAAGGCTCAGCATCAGCCTGTGTGCGAACGGGGCGAACTTCTCAAGGTCGGTGTCGGTGTAGTTGATGATCTGGGTGACGAATGAGTAGAGCCGGACGAACGCGCCGAGCCTATCGCGGAATCTGGTCTGGTCTTCTTCGTCAAGCCCGTTGAAACGGTCAAGGGCGGGCTGAACCTCTACCACCAACATCGCATGGTCGGTCTGTTGGCGCTTGTCGAACGGTGTGAAGTACACCTGCGCGAACCGCTCAACTTCGTCGTGGTAGTAGACCTGCATCTCATCGAGTTCGTATTGAAGCGTGTATAGCTGGTTGGGGTCTGTTTGGGCTTCTAGCTGGGTCTGGTCGTAGTAGGGGGCGAAAGCCTCACCAATGTCGGTGGGGTCGTTGACGAAATCCAGTACGAAGGGGTCTTGCTTTCCGGGTGCGATCCGGTTGAGGCGCGACAGTGTTTGCACTGCCTGTACTCCATCGAGCCGCTTATCGACGTACATGGCCTGCAACAACGGCTGGTCGAATCCGGTCTGGTACTTCTCTGCCACTAGGAGAATCTGATAGTCGGGAGAGTCGAATCGCGACGGCAGAGCCGACTCGCTGATGGGCTTGCCGCTCACAATGTCGGTGTTCATTCCCGGCTCGGTGTACTCCTTGCCGGTGTCTGGATCGGTGACGGTGCCGCTGAACGCGACCAGCGGTCGAACGTCGGTGTAGCCCTTCTCTCCTATGTAGTCCTCAAAGCGGCGCATATACCGCACGGCGTGGAGCCGCGACGATGTGACCACCATCGCCTTAGCTTTGCCGCCGATGCAACCAGCGACGTTGGTTCGGAAATGCTCGACAATTACCTCGGTCTTCTGGCTGAGGTTGTGGGGGTGAAGCGATGCGTACTTGCTCAGAGCCTTCGCCGCTCGGCGTTCGGGGAACTCAGGGTCGTCAGCGGCTTGCTTGGCGATGCTGGAGTAGGTGTCGTAGTCGGTGTAGTTCCGAAGCACATCGAGTATGAACCCTTCCTCGATGGCTTGGCGCATACTGTAAACGTGGAATGCTTCGGGATGGCCGCTGCTGTTCTTCCGTCCGAACAGCTCGATGGTCTTGCCCTTCGGCGTGGCGGTGAACGCGAAGAACGACAGGTTCGGCTGCGGGCCGCGTGACTCCACAACAGCGTTTAACTCGTCTTCCCAATCCAACACTTCTTCCGATGCGGCTTGCGAACGCTCACCGAGAATCGCCTTCATGTCGTGGGCGCTCTCACCTGCCTGGCTGGAATGAGCCTCATCCACGATCACCGCATACCGCCGACCCGCGATTTTCTCACGCCATTGCTTCGCCTGGTCTTGCTGATGCTGAGAGGGTTCATCGACAGAGCCACCACCGGCGATGGACAACAAGCCCCTCATCACGAACGGGAACTTCTGCAACGTAGTAATCACGATCTTCGTTCCATCGGCAAGGGCTTGGGCCAGTTGGCGGGAGTCCTGGTCGATGGCCTGCACCACTCCCTGTGCGTGCTCGATCTGATAGATCGCGTCTTGAAGCTGGCGGTCGAGCACACGCCGATCAGTGATGACCACAACACAGTCGAACACCGTGTCATCAGCATCGTTGTGCAAGCTCGCCAGCCGATGCGACAACCAAGAGATGCTGTTGGTCTTGCCGCTCCCCGCAGAATGCTGGATCAGATAGTTGTGCCCAGCCCCCTCCGCTCTCGCGGTTGCCACAAGGTTGCCCACAGCGTCTAGCTGATGGTAGCGGGGAAACACCAACGTCTCCTGCCGCACCGTGCGCGCCCCGCCTTTGGCGTGAACCTTCTCGTCGCGGTGCTCCATGAACATGTAATAGCCCAAGATGTCCAAGAAGCGGGTGCGCTCCAAAACGTCCTGCCAGAAATAGCCGCTCCGATAGCCGGACGGATGGTCAGGGTTGCCAGCCCCGCACCTGATGTCACCGGGCGCGCTGCCCCGATTGAACGGCAAGAACTTCGTCTTGTTCTTGTCCAGCCGTGTCGTCATGTGAACTTCGTCGGTGTCAGCCGCGAAATGCACCAGAGCACGCTTGGAGAACTGGAACAAAGGAGCATTTGGATCGCGAGTCTCCTTGTATTGCCGGATTGCGTTCTTCCACGTCTGCCCCGTCATCGGGTTCTTCAACTCGCACGTCGCCACCGGAACACCATTGAGAGCAAACAACAGATCAACAGTGTCGCCCTTGCCCGGATGACACGGAACCTGGCGCGTCACCGTCAACTCGTTCAAACCGAACCGCGCCACAGCATCAGGATTCAGCTTGTTCGCCGGTTCGAAGAACGCCATCTGCAATGTCTTACCCTGGAACTTGAAGCCTTGACGCAATACCCCCAGGGTTCCCTTGATGTCGAGCTGCTTCACCAACTGGTCTACGACCATCCTCTTGAGGCTTGCGCCATGCTGAACGGCCAACTGATCCCACAACTCGGGCTGAGCAGCTTTCAGGAACGCAGTTACATGAGCAGGGAATACAGCCCGCTCTGTATCCCACTTGGTCACATCACCCTGATGCCATCCACCATCTATCAGCATTGATTCAACCGTTGCTTCAAATGCTTGCTCAGTGGTCTGGTTAGTCATGCTGTGTTGTCTTCTGTCCATAGATGTGCATGGCGGCTATTCCTTGACGCTACTTGGAACGACATCTACCTGAATGTCCCGTTCGGAGTACGCATTTTGCTTTGGCCAACGGCATCCAGTTATTGCATCTATTCGGGTTCTTGGCTGGGTCCAGATAACGGTGGGTTTCGTGCGGTTCAAGCGGGTTAGAGGTCGATGCAGTACCGAGCTTGTTCGCTAGCTTGCTTATTAGCTCGGCGGGAATTGTGCGGCCGGTTAGGCTCACTGTTCCGTTTTCGACATGTATGTGTTCTGAGACTTCAAGACGCCTTATCTGGTCAGACAGATCTTTGGGCAGCACTCTGTAAGACTTTGCCAGATGCTCTATGGAAGATATGCCCCCCGATTCGGCGACATATTGGAGCAACTCTCTGTCCCGTGTGGAAAGGTCGTACCACGAAGGCAGGCTGATGTTGTCCTCTGTTTGCTTGTCTGCTTCGGCTATGGCCAGATTGACGGTATCCATATCGATTATCGTTTCAGGGGCACCTGCTATTGCCCAGGCGTTGTAGCCGATCATTTGTAATCTGTATGGCGACCCGTTGACGGCTTGTGCCGCAGCCTTGAGAGGCTCGATTTCTATGTTGCCGCCCGCGCTGTGAATAGGTACACGCAGTCCTCGAAGAGCATCAGCATTGTTTAAGGCTGGCAAGTTGTATTTGATGCAGCGTTGTAGGAAGGTGTTCTTTTCATCGGCGAGCAGCGTTGTTTTGGCTTCGGGTAGGCATGCTCCGAGGAAGGCCACCGGTTGCTTGTCGACATTCGTGACATATTGCAGTTCTGAGAAGAACACGCGGGCTTCTTGTCGGTCTATGGCGTGTAATTCGTCGATGTGGAGAAGCGCCGAGGTTCCTGCCGCTTGGACTATTTCTGCTAGGTTTCGCAGCGAAGTTGAGAACGTGGTGGGGGAATCCGCGGTTCGTCGCTTCGACCATTGACCCTTTATTGCTCCCAGGTTCACAGAAAGGGTGCGTTCGGTGCTCACGCTTTCGGCAGAAGCTGAGTCGAGGTTCTCGTATTTGTTGATGGCATCGCCAATAGCTGAGTCCAATAGCTGGGCCAATCCTCCATGTGGAGAGGGGATGCGAACCAAGATCCAACCATTCTTTTCGGCCAATTCTCCGATCTCATTCAAAAGCGCTGTCTTGCCCGTGCCTCTAGAGCCAAGTAAGATTGACAGATATTTGGGGTCTGAAGGGCCAGAGGCCAACCCAGCACAGATCTGTTCGATCTGATAGTCGCGCCCGACTAGTTCGCTTGGCCGGCCGCCGAACGTAGGAGAGAATGGATTGGGCCGAGTTTTTCCCCAAAATCGATCGAACCCCACTATCAGATTTTAGCACAGAACCCCCGCACACCGCACACTGCCCCCGCACACCGCACAGTGTAGTCAACATACACACTAATTCCTTCGTCTGGCTGTTTATGCTGCGTTGTTTTCTCGAATGTCGATTTTTCCGGTCACTGTTGCTGTGATTAATGCTGTGCGGTATTCGGTGAGCCGTTCGATGGCGGTTTTTACGCGAGATGACAATGTGTCTATGCGTTTGGTTTGTTTATCTAAAAACTTGGCAATGGCGCGTTGTTCTGGTTGTGGCGGGAGCGGTATTTGGTGACCGCCAAGATCGGTTGGGGTTAGCTCCATGAAGGTTGAACCCTTGCCCAGTGATTGAAGCACTGAACGACTTGCCAAAAGTGAGTAGTAGGCAAAACAACCGTTGACGGTTGTAGCGGGCACCAAAGTTCGGCATCCCTGGTTCGTGGCGGCTGGAACAGAAGTAATCGCAAGATGCCCAATGGGAGCGCGGGTGGACAGGACGATGGAGCCTTCAGGACTCACCTGAGCACTGCTGTTTTGAACACCGTCTCGTGTGATCTTGCGACGGCCACCACTAATCCACATTGCACGATTCCGACCAAGATCATCTGGTGTGAGCCAGTCTGTCTCGCCACCCCAATATCTTTCGTTACCACTGGCGGGAGTGCCACCGTTCACGATGTCAAATGTCCGTCGAAGCTGAGATATAGCCCAGTGCTCAGGCACTTCTCCCAGCCATTCCACTCCTGACGGTTTGAGTCGCGGGGAAGGGTCGAACCCTTCTGCCTCAGCAATATCGGGCGGTAGGCCTTTGGTCACCGTGCGGGTGATGAGCGCAGTCCGATACTCGGCAAGGCGGTCGATCAACAGATGCTTCTTCGCGATCAAGACATCGACCCTCGCAGTCTCGTGATCGAGGAACGCGGCGATGGCGCGTTGTTCGGCTAGTGGTGGATATGGAACCGCCGTGTCGAAGTAGGCGTTTGAATCTAAGTTCTGAATTCCTGTCGTCTGCTTTATGGCCGGATAGTTGAGCTTTCCTGCGTAGAGGGCTGCGTGCGTATATGTCCAATACTGGGAATCAGCATCGCTAGCGGTTGACACGCGCGCAATAAAGTTGGAGCACACAGCAGGAACATCATGGTCGTAGCGCACCATGCACCCGACCATCTGCTTTTCCCCGCCGCCTGACTTCTCCAAGAGCAGATCGCCCCGTCTGATTTCTCTGCCTCGGCGCTGCGAAGGGGTGACTGACCGCAAGGTGGGACGTGATAGGTCTACCTGAAAGTTGCGCCGGTCAAAGTCAGCGACACGGACACACACAATGTCATTCTCGCCATCAGGTTCGTCTCCCCAAACTCCGTTGACGCTGCCACTCATCGACCACTTGAGACGATTCAACGGCCAGTGTTCAGGTACGTCTCCTAGCCATTCGATTCCCGATGGCTTGTAGTTGGGGTAGGGGGCGTGTTTCATGCGGTGACTTCTGCGAGCATCGTGGTGATCTCGTTTTCAAGTGTTTGCAGGTCGGCTTCTATTTCGTCTAGCGGGCGGGGTGGTTCGTAGACGTAGAAGTGTCGGTTGAGGGGGATTTCGTAGCCGAATTTGGTTTTGGAGTGGTCTACCCATGCGTCGGGAACGTGGGGCAGGACTTCGCGGGCCATGTAGTCGCCAATGTCTTCCAGCAGTGGGACGGTTTCTGTGTCGCGCAGGTCTGTGTCTGGTTCGGGCTTGCCGTTCTTGTCAGTGCAGATCGCGGCGTTTGGATCGCATTCGCTCAGAGCGGCGATGATCGCTTTGCGTTCTGGTGCTGCGAGCCTCACGCCAATTTCTCTTGCTGTCTTGTCGAGTGTGTTGAGGAAGGTGTCGCGGTCGGTGACGATCTCGCCTTCTGTCTCGTCTGCCATTGCATCGAGCAAGGCACGGACCAGCTCTTGACGGAGCTTGCCTGCTGATACCTCAGTGTCGTGTTGCGGGCCTGCTTTTTTCTTGCTGGTGGCAAGGTTGATGAACGCCTTTTCGTCTTCTATGCGGGCGATGCGCTCAGGAGTGGCGGCGAAGCTCAACCGCAAGGGCCGTTCGACGGTGATCTTCTGGTAGCCGAAGTCGCTGTTGTCGAACACTTTGCTCACGATGCGGGGTCGGGTGCGGGGCTGGTGGGTCACGGGGTCTTCGTCGGTGAAGTCGCGTGTTTCCCCATCGGTGAAGTAGCCGTGAATGGCGGTCAGGTCGTCAATCTGGTCTTGGGAGAGTTCGTTTCGCTTTTTGCCCAGGCCCTTTCGCATCTTGACGAACATCTGCCGAGCGTCGATGAGTTGCACCTTGCCGGTGCGGTGGGGTTCTTTGCGGTTGGTCAGCACCCAGATGTAGGTGGCGATGTCGGTGTTGTAGAACATCTGGTCGGGCAGGGCCACTATCGCTTCCAGCCAGTCGTTCTCGATGATCCACCGTCTGATGTCGCTCTCCCCGCTGCCAGCATCGCCGGTGAACAAGGGCGATCCGTTGAACACGATTGCGATTCTGCTGCCGCCGCCGTTGCTGTCGGGGGGCTGCATCTTGGAGATCATGTGCTGCAAGAACAGCAGCGATCCGTCGTTGATCCGGGGCAGGCCCGCTCCGAAACGCCCGTCAAAGCCAAGAGTGTCGCGCTCGCGCTCGATGTGCTGGCGCTGCTGTTTCCACTCCACACCGAACGGGGGATTGGCGAGGATGTAGTCGAACGTCCAGCTTTGCCCGTTGAGGCGCAGGTGGAATCCGTCGTTGGTGAACGTGTCGCCCCGGATGATGTTCTCAGCGTCTTGGCCTTTGAGCAGCATATCGGATTTGCACACCGCCCAGGCTTCGTCGTTGTAGTCCTGCCCGTACAGGATCGGGCGCGACTCGGCGTTGTACTCCAGCAAATGCTCCTCAGCCACCGACAGCATCCCCCCTGTACCGCAGGCCGGATCGTAGATCGTCTTGACAACATGGCTCTTGCCCAGGTCGCGCTCAGTCGACAGCAACAAGCTGACCATCAGCCGGATCACTTCGCGCGGGGTGAAGTGCTCTCCGGCTTCCTCGTTGGCCTGCTCAGCGCCTACGCGGATAAGTTCTTCGAAGACGTAGCCCATTTGCATGTTGTCAACCCGCTTCAAAGACAGATCACAACCGGCGAAAGCCTTGATGACCTCGTATAGCAGGTTCCGCTCGTCCATTCGGGCGATCTGGTCAGCGAACCCGAATCGGTCGATGATCTCCTTGACGTTCTCAGAGAAGCCGCCGATGTAGGCGTTGAGGTTCTGAGCCAGCAGGTTCGGATCGTCCAGCAGCCTGTCGAAATCCAGCTTCGACGTGTTGTAGAATGAAAGACCTGAGGCTGCTTTCAAGAGCGGATCCCGAACCGCATTGGGCTGGCTGGCGTGTTGTTCGTGGGCGGCGAGCACTGCTTGCTTGGTGTTAGCGAGCACACAATCAAACCGCCGCAGCACCGTCAACGGCAGAATCACCTTCCGATACTCGTTGCGCTTGTATGGCCCCCGCAGCAGGTTGCATATCTTCCAAATAAAGTTGGCTAACTGCCCATGAGTGGTGGCGTTCAAAAGGCTCCCCATCGCGATCTAAAAGAGTTGATCTTAATTGCCGTTGAGCCAGTAGACGGTCATGGTGTATTTGCTCTTCACGCATTTGTCAGGAATGTGTAAAAAACTCGATCTTTTAAGATTATGACTCAAGCAAATTAGCTTGTGGACACCTTAGGGAGTTTGACCCTAGCAACACAGCGTGTTTAGTTCACACCGACTTTTTTATGAGCGGCAGAGCTATGCGGCCATCTTGAGAAGTCGATCGCTGGTCTTGGTGTCTACATAAGTGAAGCTCTGCGGAGGTCGGAAACCTTTTGGCTTTGTCCTGAGGTCTTGGAGTGGGAACATCTGGTTTGGAAGCCGCTAGTGCGACAGGGCTGTGAGGTTGGTCGATCTAACATCTGTGATGATGCAGGTATTGAGCAATGCTCGTATAGGAGTTGTTGCATACAACAGGACTCGCGGTGGGACTTCGATTTTCGGTCTCGCAAGGCGTAGCTCGACTGTTTTTATCTTGGCGAGTAAAAAGGGTTATTGTTTTCAGGGTAGCGGTGGCTGTTTAGCGCGTGGATGCGGCGATCCGTGTATTAGCTGTCGAGTTGTCAGGTGGATTCTTCCTCGAAAAGGGCATCTAGTTGCCAGACGTTGTAGCCGTCATGTCCGAAGGTCCGTGTCATTTTGATGAGTTCCTCCCTTTCCCAGATTTGGAGAAAAGCACGGACAAGAGCAATGGGCTGGCCTGTTCCATCAGCGATTTGAACGCTCTGAAGCTGGGTTTTTTCATCCTGCATGGCGTTGGTCATGAACACCACAATCTGTTGCTTGGCGCTTTTAACATCGATATCGAACTTTCGTAACGCTTCAATGAAGCCGTGTGGAGTGAGTCGACAGGAGTTGGTTATTGGTAGCCCCCTCTGCTGTTCTAGGTAGTCATTTTTGTGCAGTCTGCTGAGTTCTTTGTTGATCTGATGCTCCGTGAGTTCTCCGTCTTTTTGGATTTGCTTGAAGTGGCTAGTGCTCATCAAGACTTCTGGGTCGGCAAGGCGCAACTCCACCATTTGACGTAAGACGAATACTTCAGCCGGTGTTGACCCATTGACATTCTGGCCAGTTACAGCATGAACATAGGCGGGAGGTTGCCCTAATAACGGCTTGGTTTGCAGGTTGAAGATTCCTTCCAAGATTCGTTGCAACTCATTGTCATAGGAATCACAGTTGGCAATCTCTTGGTAGAGCGTGTCCCTGAGGACTGCTGGTACTTCAACACCGTCCAAGACAACTGGTATGATCTTGCACTGTCCTTCGATTTTTCTTATGAAAGCGTTGTTCAACTCCTCCTTGACCCACTTGCTGTCGATGGAGTTGGCGGAGAGGACCACTATGAATACGTCGGCATCATCCAGCTCATGCTCGAATACTCGGTCAACGAGGCTGTCTCCTGGACGAAGTGCCCAATCGTCGTACCAAACGTCTACCCCCTTTGCCTGCAACTGTTCAGCGAAGCAGGTCGTAAAACGTGTCTTGTCTAGGCAGCTGTGACTCAAGAACACCTTTGGGGGCATTATTACAGTCTACGGTTTGGCCTGATTGCTTAAGTGCAATCATTATTTATTTATCCCCTATAACTTCGGTCGGGAGAACAGGGAAAAATCGTCAAGAGGCCAAACTGTTTTAGTGCCAGAAACCCATCGGATCTGATGATGTTTTCCTAGTTCATGGCTTTCGCGGACCTGAAGTCCACCTAGCCGATATTTCAAGTGCAGGGTGCGCTTCTACATTTAGGTGGAGTTCTCGAAAATTGGTTGGGTGGGCACAGGTCAGAGATCAGCCGCAGTCAGCATTTGGTTTGACTATTTGGTCCAGAAGGGTTCTTGGATGCTCTTTCGGAACTTGTAATAGCTCTCGTAGTTCCTTGAGTGACTTTGCAAGTCGTAGTGATCTGCAATCTCCTTGTACTGGTTTTTGGTGATTGCAGGTTTACCAAGTGTATCTCCGAGCATGTCCAGGGAGGCGGGACCGCGCGTGCGGTAACACGCAAATGCCTGTCGTCTGCGAGAGTAATCGTTTACATCTCTCAGATAAAAAGTCCCATACATGGACTCAGGATATATTAATTCGCGAAAGCACCCGTTGAGATTAACCCTTGTAGGCGGTTCTCCTGAGCTGCTTTTGGTTTGCCACAATGGAATCCGAATGCACGCCTCTGGTTGCTTTTCTTAGGGGAGTGAGTTCTACGGATTGGGGCTTCCATGCTTTTAAATTGGCGTTCATCTCTGTTGACTTGTAGCTGATGTTTTTATTACTTTCTAGATCTAGTCCGGTTCCCCTCAGAAGCAGTCTGTACTACTTAGGTTTGTGTGTTCGATTGGCTGAAGATACACCGAAGATACACTTATAAGAGATGCTGAGTGCGTTATGGGAATTAGAGTGTCTTATATTGGGAGGCAGGGTTTTGGGGATAGCAGAAGCTGATGGTTTTGCAATTTCCTTCTATGAAGGGAAGTCAGGTGTTGCGACTGCTCAAGAGGGTCGGTTACACGGTCGACAGGCAGCGAGGATCTCACTGCAAACTAGTGGCCGACAACAGACCGCCTTTGGTGTTTGGGTGGCACGACAATGCCGACGTGTCGCAGCAGGCACTGAAGAACCTGCTTGTCGAACAAGTTGGGCTGACCGATGAAGAGATCGCTGAGTTATTGTGAGCAGCTATTTGATTGGAGAGATACATGAGAGATGAGGTGCGGATTCATCTGCATTCTGACTCTGCTGTTCCCGGTACCCGCTGGTGGGCCGAGAGCGATTCCGGCTTTACCGGCGGTTCTGACTTGCTCAGTGA
Source organism: Acidimicrobiia bacterium (assembly GCA_009843865.1). GTDB lineage: Bacteria > Actinomycetota > Acidimicrobiia > Acidimicrobiales > Bin134 > Poriferisocius. The sequence continues at coordinate 889 of VYCQ01000041.1, read as the reverse complement.
GCTGGTTTCCGTCATTTTGGATTGGGCGGAGACCGATGGTATAGAGGTCTCTTTTGTGCTCGTCATGGAAGAGTTTGCTATGGAGGAGTCATTTTCGGAGTCAAGGTACGTTGAGCCGGTGATCCACAGCGGAGCTGAGGCATTCGCCACGCCGTTCGCGTTAGGGGGCTGGCCAAGAGTTCAATTTGGTCAGGTTCCGCTTCGTATTTCAGTTTAATATGAGGTTTCAGGTCACCACCCTGTGTGACTTTGCAAACGTGCGGGAGGGGATGCTCTCCTTGCTTTCGGCGGGTGTCACAAGGCTTTGGCGGATGCAGTTTCCTGCGGAGATGCATACCGTGTTGGCGCTGGTTATCGAGCTTGATTCTAGTGAGGCCACGATTCCCAAAGAGATGCGAGTCAGAATTGAAGATGGCGATGGTCAGCTTCTGATGGAGCAGTCAGCGGTGTTTCAGATTGGGGAGGTGCCTGCGAATAATGACCCTGGCGAGCCCCTAATTTTGCCGATGATAATGAACTTGCGTGATTTTAAGATTCCGAGGCCCGGGCGTTATCAAATTGTGATTGATCCTCTTGAAGAGGGGATAGAGCCTGTTGCCTTACGGTTTAGGGCTGATTATCGGCCAGATCCTGACAGTTAGTCGAATTGATCTGACCCCGTTTTTGGCCTATCGGATGATTGTTGATATTTCAGAGCGGCTTTGGGAGCAAGCCTAATCTTCTAAAACTTGGATGTTGGTCCATCGCCATTCGCTCATTGCGTTAGCCGAGCAGCTTTCGCTCCAATTCTTCGGCTGTCATAGCATCAGACTCAAATGTTCCATCACTAATTTGTCGCTTCATTTCGGCCTCTTGAACACGAATCCGGGCTTCTGTGTCGGGGGGAGGG
>VYCQ01000012.1 GCA_009843865.1 Acidimicrobiia bacterium | reverse complement strand
CCCTTGTACTACATTCCGCATAACACACATCCTCTCAACAAATACGCAGAACCTGAATCCCGCGTGATGCTTCAAGCCCAATCATATGTAACCCCACCCCACACCCTCAAAATCCTGCCGTTATGGATATGGGTATGAATGCGAGCCACCAGGTCGAAACAAGCGCATACTCAGTTATCATCTGAAGATCACCGCGAACGGCATCTACCAGAATGGCCACGAGACAGCACACAGTAAGCACTGGCTCGAGGCATCCACCGTCGGCATTTCAGCGGAGAACCCAAACTCAAACTTGAGTCTCCCAAACGAGGGGAAACAGCGTCTCCGACATCAGCATCTGCTGATGTCGGAGACGCTGGCAATGTCCAACCCACCCTCCCTGGCAACCACGTTTCGCGGGCTGATGTTCTTCAACATCGTGTCCTCTGCGGACTCCACTGCCAGCCCAACAGCGAAGTTGTCAACCTCGTTTGCGGGCGCACCCGCCGCTTTCCAAACTGTGTGCCCAATCAACTGCATCTTGTAGGGAGAGCCATCAACAGCAAAAGCGGCGCTACGTAAAGCCGTGCTCGTGATTGTCCCTCCCGCTTCTTTAATCGGAGACTGAATTCCTTGAAGCGCGTCGGAATAGGTGAGGGGCGGCAAATCATAGGAATAACATCTTTTGAAAAACGTGTTCTTCTTCCCCTCCATCAGCGTGTACTTCATCTCCAATAGCCCAGCCCCCACGAAGGCCAAGGGCAGCTGACCCTTCTTAGTAATGTGCTGGATGTCGCTGGCCAGCCGACGGGCTTCGTCTTTATTGGCGCTGTGAAGCTCGCACAAACTCCCCGCCTAGCGCACAAACCCAAACAGGGTGCAGCCTTATGAACATCTCTTGTCTAGGTCGAAATTAACTCAACGCTGTGGCCGTGAAGAGCTGTCAACCCCTTGTCCAATGTCACCAACGACCCTCCAAAATATGAGGCCAGCGCAACTAGGTAAGCATCCGTCACCTGACGGTGACCGATTACACCGCTCATCATCGGGGTGCCATAACCAATCTCGTCAGGCCAAAAAACATGCTTAGGGAGTTCAACGATCTGCCCCAATTTCAAAAGAGCCTCTGTACCCCTTAACCCCTCACGAAGCAAGAATCTCAACAAGGTCCCCTGGGTGATCGGACAGGTTGCCACCAGATCATCGTGCAAATTGAGCCATCTATGCACTTGCCGATAATGAACGTGCTCAGTAGCCGTTAGGGCAATGAGAACATTGCCGTCAAGCAACGCTACCATTCATCTTCCAACGAGCGAACATCCTCAGCGGTGATGATGCGACCAATAGTAACCGTCGGCCATCCCGACTTATTAACTTCAGCTTTCTCGTTAACTTCAGCTTCATTCAAACTATTAAGACCGTCTCGAATGAACTCGACTAACACCTCACTCATGGTTTTTCGTTGTTGATGAGCCAACTCGCTAGCAAGAGTGTGTATGTCCTCGGGCAGATCTACCGTCGTTCGCATCTCTGCATCATAGCATCACGGCATCACACATGCTTGAGGCCAGGGCCAACAGGAACAGGACTATGGCGAGGAACCCCACAGCGGCCGTTGGCTATTGATGGCAAATCAGCAAGATCGTGGGTGAAAAGGTTGGGGGTAATAGCACCGTGTATTTGCGAAGGGCCGGAAAGAGCAGCAGCGACGCTGAGAGCGGCGTGTTGGCCGATAGCAGAATCTAGGTAGTTGGTGATCACAACTTTGCGGCCCTGAGCGATCCAACGGCAGGCAGCGCCATAAGCAGTGCGAGGACCGCCCAAGGTCATGGGCTTAACCACCACCACAGAGATTGGTTGAGGAACTTGAGCCTCAACAGAACCCAAGCTGTCGTCTACCGCCACTGGTATCGGGAATTGTCGAGCCGCTTGAGCCAGAGCCTCCAACCCAGCCAACGGCTCTTCAACATATTCAATGTCGTACTGCTTCAGGCGGGCCAACACTTCAGCAACTTCTTCCACAGCCCAAGCCCCGTTGGCATCAAGGCGCAGGCGTGTGTCACTACCAATCACACGCCGCACTGCGGCTACCAAAGCCACATCTGCTGCCAACTCAGACGCTCCTACCTTCAGCTTGATCGCGCGATAGCCAGCGGCTGTCGCGGCTGCTGCCTCTGTGGCACTGTCTACCAATGCGTTGACCTGCACCGAGTCGGCAACTGGCCCGTCAGCTAACACCTCGGCCTGGGTCTGTCCCGTGCGCCGAGCCTCTAAATCCAAAAGAGCCAGCTCAACTGCTGCGTGGGCAAACTTATCTCTAGGTAAGTTGTCGAGATCAAGGTCGGCTGCCCAGCGTTGTAACGCATGTCGAGTAGCCGACAGATCAGTTCCAGGCCATCCGGGCAACGGCATTGCCTCTCCCCAACCAGTAGCACTGCCATCAGAAATCTTCACCAACAAGCCATTTCTGTTGATGCAGACACCCCTGCTAGTTGTCAGCGGACGACGCAGCTTAAGGTCAATCGAGATCAGATCAACACGCATGTTGTGATCATTCGGTGAGATTAGAAAGCTGCTTGCGCTGCCTTATAGCTGCTCTGTGATCAATGGGAACTTCAACCACCGTCACTCCCGAAGCCTTAGCAACAACATCGGCCAATTCATCGGCCTGTTTGATCTGATGGTAACAAACACCCAGTCCATGAGCTAGATCGCATAGTGAAACGTCGTGAGGAGCATGAAACAGCTCTTCGAAGTAAATCTCAGGGCCGCCGTCGGCAATCGGGAGCAGCGAGAAGATACCCCCACCGTCGTTGTTTGGCACCATCACGGTGAGATCAACATCAAAAAGCGATGCAGCCAACAACCCCCCAATGTCATGCAACAGCGCCACATCACCCACCAGCGCAGCCACCGGCCGATCAAGCGCCAAAGCAGCACCCAAAGCCGACGACACCACCCCGTCAATGCCACTAGCCCCACGATTTACCAACACCTGACGAGGCATAGTGTCAGGGGGCCAAAACGTGCTTACATCTCTCACCGGCATGCTGTTTGACACATAAAGCGCCGCTTTTGGCGGCAACGCCCGCAACAAAGTGGTCACCAGCAGTGGCTCTAGCAGGTCGCCGCCCTCCAATATCGCCTCTACGCGCTGCCAGGCAGCACCAGCGGCTTGCATCCACCCCGCAGACCAACCCGGATCAGCCGCAGACATCTGATCAACAGCCCGCTCAAACAACGCTACGGGATCAGAAGCCAACGCTTTCGTCCATCCAAACGACGGATCTTCCCAGCGACGAGACGGATCCAGCAACAACCGATCCGCCGCTGTGCAAGATTCCATAAATTGGCTAACTGCCCAATTGCTAGGCGAGCCCCCGATACGTATCAACACCTCAGGAGCTAGCACCTCAGAAGCCATCTGAGCGCGACCCAACAACCACTCTGCACCATCCAACACCAACGGCCCCCGACCCCGAAGCTGCGATCCAGCATCGGCCAAAACCGGCCAACCAGCCGCTTTCGCAAAAGCAACAACTGCTGCGGCACCAGCATCATCGGTGTCCATCGCCCCAGCCACAATGAGACCACGGCATCCCCCTAAACCCAGCAAGATCTCCACATCTTCTTCAGCTACCAACCGCACAGGTAGTAAATTGCGGCCCACCTTCGCTTTATAGGTTGGCAACGGGCCTTGCGGTTCAAGAGGTTTGCGAAACGGCCAATTCAAATGCACCGGCCCGGGGCTTGGTCCAGCACCTGCCATCGTGACAGCCCGCACCGCCAAACGGTTAAAATAACCCACCTGCTCGTAATCGCATGGCACCTCGGCATGCCATCGAACACATTGACCATAAAGCTTGGTTTGGTCAATGGTTTGTCCAGCACCAACACCGCGCAACTCTGGGGGCCTATCAGCAGTACAAACCAATAGCGGCACTCCACTGTGATGGGCTTCGACTACTGCGGGCAGATAGTTGGCCGCGGCTGTACCTGATGTACACACCAATGCCACGGTACGACCCGATGCTTTGGCCATACCCACAGCACAGAAGCCACCCACCCGCTCATCTAGGCAAACGGTCACCCGTAGCAAAGGGTGGTGGCGAGCCATCACCGTCAATGGGGTAGATCGAGAACCAGGCGAGACCACCACCTCGGTTACCCCACAAGCTGCGACCTCTGCCCAAAACAAAGCTGCGGCCCTATAGGCAAGATCGCTCATGTGACGACATCCAAAATGGCTGTCAACTTAAGATCGGTTTCGATGAGTTCTTGTTCGGGATCAGAGCTAGCCACAATCCCCGCTCCTGCGAACAGTCGCAACCCCTCTGGGCTAGCTAATGCCGAACGTAAAGCCACATAAAACGAGCCACAACCCCGGTGATCAATCCAGCCAACAGGTCCAGCGTACCAGCCCCTTTCTAGCTCCTCGTTTTGGCTAATCCATTGCTGAGCAAAAGTTGTTGGAGTGCCACCCACTGCTGGAGTTGGGTGCAACGCGCCCACCAACCGCAACACACCGCCGGGCTCGGGAACAATCCGACCCGTCACCTTGGTGCTCAGGTGATGAATACCCGGCAGGGTTCTCACCTCGGTTGGGCCTACCGGATCTAGATCCACACCAGCTAGGGCTAAGCGAGTGCGGAGATACTCCACCACATAACGATGCTCAGATTGCTCTTTAGGATTTGATATCAGATGATCAATGTTGGCTTGATCTTGAGCGGAGTTTGCCCCTCGCGGAGCCGTTCCAGCTAAGGCAAAGGTTGTAACCAGATCGTCTTGAAGTTCTAGTAACACTTCAGGGCTGGCACCCAAAAAACACAAAGGCCCTCGCCCAAAGCCGAACACCACGCACGATTCAAAACGCCTGCTCAGCCGAGCAATCACATCAGTTGGATCAACAGGCCCGATTGCATCAACAGTACGTGCCACAACCACCTTGGCTAGCTCCCCGGCATTAATGGCTTCAGCGGCATGCTTGACCGTGTCGCGATAAGAGGCCCGAGTTGAATCTTCAATACGCAAGGCGTTGTTTGTACCTGTACCGCTTACTCCTAGTGCTGCACCACGAACAACCCGTTTCGGCACCACCAACCGTCCGCTTGGATACCCCTCCCACTCCCCAGTTCCTGGCCGATCAGCAAAACCAAAACCAGCAAAAGCAATCTCACCCTCATCCAACAACTCGGCTGCCGCGGCCGCGGCAGCCGTAAAGCGCCGCACACCATCTACCTCAACAACGCGCGCTGCTCCCAACCCAACCATGGCATCAACGCCGGGGGCACGCCAATACACCCGGTCGTCATCTGACCACGAGGCAAACTCCTCTAGAGGATTCATCTCACCCGCTCTGCTAGGCGATCCACCGCTCTGCTCAGCAAGGTTCGACGAAAATGCTCACCCACCAGAACAACCACCTTAGGCACCAAATCTTCTACCAGAGGATGCAGGTTCTCTAGATCACTAGCGTTCAGGGCATCGATGCCCAGAGCTGCCAAAAACAGATCCACAGCCTCATCCACCACCGCCTCCACATTGCGAGCGTGACGCACAGCCAACCGAGCTAGGTCGGGCACGCTCACCCCTGCATCCACCAGTGAGGCACCAGCCTGAAGCATGACCACGGCATCTTCGTTAAACAGGCCCGAGTTATCAGGCACCAACAGCCCAGCATCAATCGCTAAATCAACCTGCTCAGCAGCTAGCCCCGATGTTTTAATCAACTCAGCCCGACTTAATCCCTGCTGTGCCATGCCCAAAGCGTAAACGCAACCACCCCCATTCAAACAAGCAGCAATACTTGGGCGGCCCACTGCCTATACGCTCTGCTAAACTCTCGCACGCATCTCCACGGCGCACAAGGGCTGAGAGCCTACGAAGCTCCTGAACATACCCAACGTGATCCTACTATCATCTATCTCCAATGAAGTTCGCAGACACTTCTTCTAGACACAATCAACCAATCAAACCGTGTTTCCCAAGCTCCGGTGGATACCCAAATCACCGAGCGAGCCTGGAAATGGCTGCGCCAACACAATGAGCGGGCCTACTCCTATGTGGATGCGGTCAGCTTCGAAATCATGCGACGAGAACGGATACTAGAGGCCCTAGCATTCGACGGCGACTTCACAGCGGCCGGATTCGTGGAAGTCCGCCCCTGAGACAGCAGCACTATCATCATCTACTGATTGAGCGTCGACATGGATAAGGTAATGCCCACACTGCAATCATGAACGCCCCGAACGCTCGCCTGAGCGACCCTGCCTTGCTTCGTCACGCCAAACTGAGAGCCACCGGCCTGCTGATGATTGCCGCCATGTTGTTCGTGGCCATACGGCTGCTCACCGACAGCAAAGGCTGGACTGGCTATGTAGAGGCGGCTGCTGAAGCGGCCATGATCGGCGGTTTAGCTGACTGGTTCGCCGTAACCGCCCTGTTCCGCCACCCATTGAGAATCCCTATCCCCCACACCGCTATCATCCCCCGGCGCAAAGATGCCATCGGTGTCAGCTTGGGCGAATTTATACAGGACAACTTCTTTGAACCCGACGATCTAGCTCGCTGGGTAGCCGATCGGACACCCGCTGAGGCACTGGGCCGCTGGTTGGCCGCTGAGGGCGATGCCGGGCTGGTGTCGGGACCCGCACTAGGCCGACTACTGGAGTCGATGGTAGAGGGCGGGCACCACCGCTCAATAGTGGATGCCGCCGTTGAACGAGCCGACCGCTTCCTGGTGGACAACTACGAAGTGCTGCGAGACCGCATTGTTAAAGAAGCCCCCATCTACACGCCCAAGGTGCTTGACCAACACATCTTCACTCGCTTGCACAAGGGAGTACGGGGGGTGTTGGCCGACATGTCCAACGACCCCAACCACGAACTACGACTGCGCATCGACACAGAGCTTCGAAACTACGCTCAGCGCCTCCAAAGCAATCAACAGCTTGCAGCACGAGTAGAAACAGTGCTAGCCCGAGCAGGAGCATCACTGCAATCCGATACCAACCTTCAAAACCGCGTAGACGGCTGGCTAGTTTCGGCAGTGGGCCTCCTAGCTCACCACGCCCAAGCCGAAGTGGCCAATGTGATCGGCAACACAGTAGCCCGCTGGGATGCCGACGACACCAGCGCCCGCATCGAACACCGCGTCGGCCGTGATCTCCAATTCATCCGCATCAACGGCACCCTCATCGGTGCCCTTGCTGGGCTCGCACTCCATGCAATCGCCAGATTTTTGTAGAACGACTAAGCGTGTCAGCTAATCTCACAACAAGAAAGACTGCATATCCGGCTAACCGCACAGCTCCACAATTAACAATCAGCAGCGATCACTCCTCAAGCTGCGACTGAAGGTAGCGCTCAATACCGATATCAGCCACCACCCGTTGTTGCGTCTCAATCCAGTCCAGGTGTGCTTCCTCATTCACCAGCACACGCTCTAGCAACTCTCGGGTGCCCGCATCGCCATGATCTAACGCTAGCTGTATCCCTTTGCGATAACGGTCCACCGCAGCTATCTCCAAAGCAAGATCCAACTCAAATTGCTCCGGCACCGTCTCACCCACCATCACGCTGCCTAGTCGCTGCAAGTTGGGCATGCCCTCTAACAACAAAATACGCTCAACCAGCCTCTCGGCATCATGCATCTCTTCGATGGACTCCTCGCGATACTTGGCTGCTAACCCTTTATAACCCCAATTCTCACATAGTTTTGAATGGGCAAAATATTGGTTGATAGCGGTCAACTCAGCAGTGAGCATCTCGTTGAGCATTTCGATAATTTCAGGGGATCCTTGCATGGGCTTGATGCTAACCCAATTAACCCCCAAAATTAGCTTGCAGTCCCCACAAATACAGAAGTGCCACTATCAGCGGTGATTTGTGCCAGCATGGCCTCGATTTGATCTAGGCATGCTCCACAGTCCTTACCAACTCCACAGTGCTTGGTCAGGTCATCCAAGGTCAGGGTGGTCGAGCCAAAGTGCCCTCGAATGAAATCAGAATTAATGGCCTTACAGTGACAAACCATCATTAGCTTTTACTCTGTTGTTAGTTGGTTGATCGTTGATAACTGAACTGAGCCCTTCTGGCATCAGTTCCTTGGTAAGTTAAGTATACCTAACGATACCCACCTAACGATACGCATTGCAACAGTGGCATGCAACCCATGAATAAAATCTCATGCTATTCTTGCAATGTCTTACAGTGAAAAAATCCAGCTTAAAAATGAGGGGGCTTACATCTGAAAGTGGCGAAAACCGTGTCTGAACAGGCTATACGGACAAACTGTCACTCATCGCCAGTAATATGTGGAAATGGATAGAGTGAAGAAGAAAGCGCCAGGGAGAAGCGAGCGCGACGGGATCACGCTGATCGAGCTTCTGCGGATGTTCCCGAACGACAACGCCGCCGAGCGCTGGCTCGTGAAGCGCCGCACGATGTCGTTCAGGTGCCGCGAGAGGGAGTGCGGGCGCAAGTTCAGCGTCCGTACGGGAACCGTCATGGAATCTTCCAAGATGGGCCACCAGACCTGGGTGTTCGCCGTCTACATCGTGATGACCAGCTTGAAGGGCGTGAGTAGCATGAAGCTGCACCGCGACTTGGGCATCGGCCAGAAGGCCGCTTGGTTCATGCTCCACCGCCTGCGGGAAGCGATGGCTGCTGAGGACTTCCTGTTCTCCGGGCCGGTGGAGGCCGATGAGACTTATGTCGGCGGGCTGGAGAAGAACAAGCACCAGCACAAGCGGATGAAAGCCGCCGGAGGCCCGGTGGGCAAGGCTATCGTCGCCGGTGTGAGGGACCGCTCCACCAACAAGGTGGCTGCGCGCGTGGTGGACGACACGACATCTGATTCCCTGGTGGGGATGGTCCAGGACCACGCCGACAAGGGAGCGCTGGTGCTGACCGATGAGGCCAAGGGCTACCTCCCCTTGAAGAAGGCGGGCTACAGCCATCGGGCGGTCAAGCACTCGGTCGGGCAGTACGTCGATGGAATGGCCCACACCAACGGCATGGAGTCGTTCTGGTCGATACTGAAACGCGGGTATCACGGCACCTACCACCAGATTTCGCCGGAGCACCTGGATCGCTACGTGGCCGAGTTCTTGCACCGCCACAACGAGCGGCCCAAGCACACCATCGACCAGATGGGAAGCCTTGTGAGGGGCATGGACCGCAAGCGGCTCACCTATGAGCGGCTGATCGCCAACGGCGTACACGCCCGCAGAAGGATGGAGGAACTGGCAGCATGAGCAAACTTCTGGAAATCCGGTACAAAGTCAATAAGTGGGTATCCGACAACTTCCCGAACCACCGCCACCACATCAGCCATGCCGTACTGGGACGAAACGCTGAAACCTATTCAATCGAGTTGCAGAAGCATGAGGGGCGTAAGGCGCTGCGGTTGGGAGAAGTGCGGGTGAGCAACGGTGCTGTGTGTTTCACCGACGGCGATGTGTTGTCTGTCATATCAGCCGTAGAAAATGCTGAGGGAGACGGCCTGGTGGAAGTCCCCGCAAACCAATTCGGGAGTCTCTACGAGTTTAGGTTTGGGGACGGCATCGAAGGCGCTGCCTCTTTGGGCGACGGATCAATTGATCTGCTTCTGACCGACCCGCCGTACAGCATCAGCAAGGCGTATACCTGCGAGACGCAGGTGCCCCGGCGCTCTCGCAAGGGTGGCGGCGACTTCATCATGCCAAAAGGACACTTCGGGGACTGGGATAACAGCTTTCCCCCTCCTGAAGAGTGGACCAGCGCCGTTCTCCCGAAGGTCGGTGGATGGGCCGTGGTGTTCTGCGCCCAGGCGCAGATAGGCGAGTATTCGGAGATATTCGAGGATCACGGACTGGTGGCGGTCGGGCCGATGGTGTGGCACAAGACCAACCCTGTCCCGTTCAACCACAAATTCAAGCCGATCAACGCGTGGGAGGCGATCATGGTCGGCAAGAGGCCGGGAACAAAGTTCAACGGCCATGCCGTCCACAACGTGTTCACACACAAGTCGCCGTCGCCCCAGCAGCGCATCCACCCCACACAGAAACCCGTCCCGCTCTTGTCGGAGTTCATCGACCTGTTCAGTGATTCCGGCGATCTGGTACTGGACCCTTTTGCTGGCAGCGCCGCGACTATCGTCGCCGCTGTGGAAAAGCAGAGGCGCTGTCTGGCGTTCGAGAGCGACCCTGAGATATTCGACACAGCAGCCAAGCGGATAGCGGATTTGGGGATGTTTGCGTGAGCGACTTGGAGGGGGCGTTCCAACCGGACTCCAAGGTGTACTTGGTTTACCTTGTGCTTTCCGATCAAGAATGGCACTGCCGCGAGTGCGAGTATGCCCACGTCCAAACGTCGCAGATAGCAGGAGGGTCGGGGATACAGGGATTGCAGCGCGGTACACAGTCGCGCGATGGCATGGTGATACTCAGCGAGGACCGGCTGTGTTCGGATTGCGACAAGACCACGCGCCACGACCGATGGACGGGCGAAGTGAAACCGGCGATCCCTTCCACGTCGCTGCCGCGCGGCTTCGCCAAACGGGTCCAGCAAGTGCTAGAACTTCGTGACATTGTGGAGATGACCAGCCGCCCGCCGAGCCAGTTGACCATTGACCACAAGCTGCCCATGATCCGCTGGAACGAGCACACACGCGTTGGCCAGACCAACTACTCGGAGATGACTGACGAAGACATACGAGCCAAGTTCCAGATGTTGAAGTCGTCCAACGGAAGCGTAAGCCACAACCTGCTGAAGAGCCGGTCTTGTGAAACCTGCTTCGACACAGGCCAGCGCGGCACACCATTCGGGATAGCGTTCTTCTATGAGGGGAACAGGACTTGGGCACCAGCCGACAAGGATGACCCGTCAGGCTGCGTCGGGTGCGGTTGGTATGACTTCGCCGTTTGGCGTGATGACTTGAACGCTTGCATTGAATTGTTCAGAGAGATTTGAAGGAGAGCGCCGTGCCGTCAGAAGAACCGCCGCCAGAACTAGAGGATGCCTACGATCCTGACGAAGTGTTCACCTTCGAGGGAACGCCCGAAGACCTCGCAAACGCGCTGTTCAAGGATGCGCCGTGATAGGCGCTTCGACACTTAGGGATATAAGCCCCAAGAAATAGGTAGGATCATGCGCATGTCGAAAATACTCTTATACTTGGGATTAATCTCGCTGCTTGCGACAGCTTGCTCCAGTAGTAGCGAAGAGGATATCGCTACTGCGACTACCCAATCCGAGGCCGTTGATACCCCCGACTCATCAAGCACCGCTGGGATGCTCACCCAGACCCAACAAGAGCTAGCTGATGCGATGTTCTTAGTGCTATTGAACAACGAAATGGGGTCGGACGCGTTGGCTGAAGATGGACTGCAATGCCTGGCCAACAAAATAGCTGAAACCTTCTCAGACAATCGCCTCAACGAACTCGGGCTCAACCCTGATTCGATGACCGCAGCCTATGAGACGAGGGGCGACTTTGCGCTGGGTGAAGAATTTGCAATTAGCGAGGCTGAGATTTCCACAATCGTGGACAGCTCAATAAATTGCCTGGATTGGCGGGACGTTTTAGAAAGCACAATCGCCGCTGACGGTACGCCGCCACAAATAGCAACCTGTATAGCCTCCGAAACATCAGATGAGAGCATCCGAACTGTGGCAGAAAACATACTAATCGCAGAAACAGACGAAACCTTTGGGCTCAGCGCAGAGGAAACAACCACAACCTTTCAAGCCTGCGTCGACATTCGAACACTGCTCCAAGAAGAATACGTTCAACAAGGTCTTTCTCAAGCCAGTGCACAATGCGTAGCCGAGGGCATCCCCGACGAGATGATCGACCTCATGCTTAACAATGAAGAAGCCGAAGAAGAAGAAATGAGAGAACTAGTACGCGAGCTTGAAGCACTTCAGAACAGATGCCTCACACCAGAAGAGATCGCGCTACTAAACGATGCCGCAACCTCCTCTGATGTTGACCCCTCTGAGACAAGCTCTACTGAGACTGACTCGTCTGATTTTGGCTCTTCTGATCTAAACGACACAGGAGACTTTGAGTCTGAGCATTTCGAATCGGGCCCCTGGGACTCATGCCCGCCAATCGACGGCTCGGGGCCGGTGATCTTGGAGTTCTTGGACCCTCAGCCCCTCTGCTTAGATCCAACCCTTCAGTACACCGCAGTGTTTGACACCACCGCTGGTGAGATACGGGTCGCTCTCGACATGGTAAACACACCCATAACTGCCAACAACTTCGCTGTGCTGGCCCTGCATCACTACTACGACAACACGCTCTTATTCCGCACCGACCCCGGCATTGGCATCATCCAAGGAGGGGCTCCCCACACCAACTCGCCAGCTGATCCTGGCCCTGGCTACTCCATCATAGACGAAGGATCAAACTTTACCTACGAGCCGGGCCAGATCGTCATGGCCCGCACATCAGCACCCAACAGCGCTAGCGCGCAGTTCTTCTTCACAGTCAACGAGAACGCCGCACTGCTAAACAGTCAGGGCACCTATGTGGTGTTCGGCCAAATGGACGACGCAAGCCTTGTAGTGGCCGAGGCAATCTTGGCTAGCCATGTTGCCGAACCCGGCAACCCACTAGGCGGAAGCCCCGAACCGGCGGTAACCGTCAAATCAGTAACAATCAGCGAAACCGGCTGACCCCTGTTTATGCAACGACGATCTCCCCGTCATCATTAAGCTGAGCCGCAACGCTGTCGCCCTCGCCAATACTGCCACTTAATACTGCGGTGGCCAGACAATCTGCTAGCTCTCGCTGAACCAACCGCTTAAGCGGACGGGCACCGTAAGCCGAATCGTGGCCATCTGCTGCCAACTTGTTACGCACGCCTACGGCAACCTCCAAATGAATACGTTTGCCAGCTAAACGATCTACCAACCGACGGATTTGAAGATCCGCGATCTGGCCTAGATGCTCACGGCTCAGCTCGCCAAAGCGCACTATGTCGTCAATCCGGTTCACGAATTCAGGGCGGAAATACTCCTTAGGATCAACCGCTAAATTAGAGGTCATAATCAACACCGTATTGGCAAAATCCACAGTGCGCCCTTGCCCATCGGTGAGCCGACCGTCATCCAGCAATTGCAAGAGCACGTTAAACACATCGGAATGAGCTTTTTCGATTTCATCCAGCAATACCACCGCATAAGGTCGTCGCCGAACTGCCTCGGTAAGCTGCCCACCTGCATCAAAGCCCACATAGCCCGGAGGCGCGCCAATCAAGCGAGACACCGCATGCTTTTCCATGTATTCCGACATATCAATACGCACCATTGCCCGCTCGTCGTCGAATAAGAACTCAGCTAGGGTTCGAGCGAGTTCTGTCTTACCCACACCAGTAGGGCCAATGAACAAAAACGTCCCAATAGGGCGATTGGGATCTGCTAGACCAACTCGACTACGACGAATAGCCGATGCCACAAGATGCACTGGCTCCTCCTGACCCACTACTCGCTCACCCAACACCGATTCCAAACGCAAGAGCTTTTGAGTTTCACCTTCCAACAAGCGGGTCACCGGCACCCCCGTCCAACGCGACACAACGGCTGCCACGTCGTCTGGGTCTACCTCTTCTTTGAGCATCTGCCGGTCAGCTTGAAGCTCTGCTAACCGCTCATCAGCCTCTGCTATCTGCCGCTCTAACTCTGGCAGCTTGCCAAAGCGAATCTCAGCGGCTCGCTCCAAGTCGCCTTCTCTGTCTAGCGCAGTGCGTAGCGCATCATGTTCTTCTTTGAGCATACGGATTTGGCCGATGGCCTCTTTCTCAGACTGCCAATGAGCCTGCATGCCAGCCAACTCCTCACGCAGGTTGGCCAACTCCTTCTCTAACAACTCTAAACGCTCTGTAGAAGCAGCATCCGACTCCTTTGCCAGCGCCACCTGCTCTATCTCAAGCTGACGGGTTCGGCGATCTACCACATCAATCTCGGTGGGCATAGAATCAATCTGAATACGCAGCATAGAGGCTGCCTCATCCACCAGATCAATGGCCTTGTCAGGCAAGAACCGACCCGTAACATAACGATCTGACAGCACCGCCGCGGACACCAACGCGGCATCTTGAATACGAACGCCGTGGTGGACTTCATAGCGCTCCTTTATGCCACGCAAGATAGCGATGGCATCTTCTACCGACGGTTCGCCCACAAACACCTGTTGAAAACGGCGCTCTAAAGCAGCATCTTTTTCGATGTGGATGCGAAACTCATTCAGCGTGGTAGCGCCGATCATGTGCAACTCGCCTCGGGCCAACATGGGTTTGATCATGTTGCCAGCATCCATTGCACCCTCAGCGGCACCAGCGCCCACGATGGTATGCAATTCATCGATAAAGGTGATTACTTGACCGTCAGCATCTGTTATCTCCTTCAAAACAGCCTTCAACCGCTCTTCAAACTCGCCGCGATACTTGGCACCAGCCACCATTGCCGACATGTCTAAGACCACAAGCCGCTTATTCTTCAAACCCTCAGGCACATCTCCGCTAGCAATACGCAGAGCTAGACCCTCAGCAATGGCAGTCTTGCCCACCCCAGGCTCACCGATCAACACCGGATTGTTCTTGGTACGACGGCTCAACACTTGAATGGTGCGACGAATCTCCTCATCGCGACCGATCACTGGATCTAACTTGCCTTCTTTAGCCAATACCGTAAGTTCTCGCCCATACTTCTCTAACGCTTGAAACGACTCTTCAGGCGTGACAGATGTAACCCGATGCGATCCTCGCACCTCGCTAAGCGCGTCTAAGAGGCGGTTGCGACCCACGCCCACCCGATCAGCCATGGCTAACAGCAGATGCTCTGTAGACAGGTACTCATCACCCAACTCGACGCGAGCAGCATCGGCAGTCTCCATGGTTTTGATGAGGTCTCTATCGGTGCGCACCTCGGTGCCGTAAGCCGAGGGCAACCTAACAAGCTCTGCTTCTATACGAGAACGCAACTCGGGCAACGCAACCTCGATACGTTGCAGCACGGGCAACACCACCCCCTCGGGTTGGCCGATTAACGCCAACAACAAGTGATCGGGTGTCACCTCAGGATTGCTGCGGGCCTGAGCCATGGCCGTGGCCTCGTTAAAGGCCTCCCTAGTCTTTAAGGTCCACCGGTTGGGATCTAGCACAACATCTACCTCACTTTGCCTCGAAATGCTACCTATAACAAATGACAACCACCTCAACTTGATATTATTCCACTCAATTTTCTTTATTGATAACAACCAAGGGTAGACAACCAGAAATAAACAACAATAAATGGAGAGCCAAAGCTACAAATGAGATGTTGTCGTTGAGCGCCGGTACCCTAAGCCAATGGCTCTTGAGATACTCGCGCAAACCGTAAACGATGCTTGCGGACCTGACCCGGGGTTCTTCTGCGAATTGGTTTTCGACAACACCGAAAACGAGCGCTTGGCTGAGATTATCGGCTGGGTGGTAGAGCGCCCTCTGCGGATCGTTCTCATCTTGTTGGTGGCGTGGATCGCCAAAAAAATCATTCACAAGCTGATTGAGCGGGCAGTGGCTCGTTTGATGCGTCAAGCCGAGACCTCAACCGAAGAGCAACTTAAATCCGCAAGCAAGCTAGACATTGGGTCGGTGGCTGCCAAGGCCATCAATCGCATTAACGAGCGTCAAGTACGCAGTTCTCAGCGCATCGCCACCATCGCCACTGTGCTGAAGAGCCTGGCCTCAGCAGTGATCCTGGCCGTAGCTGCGCTGTTGTGTCTAAGCGAGCTGAACATCGACCTAGCGCCGCTAATTGCCGGTGCTGGTATCGCTGGCTTAGCAGTTGGCTTTGGTGCCCAATCTCTAGTGCGAGATTTTCTAGCGGGCATCTTTATCCTGATTGAGGATCAATTCGGCGTGGGTGACGTGGTGGATGTGGGTGACACCTCCGGCGTAATCGAAACAGTGAGCTTGCGTACCACCACCTTGCGAGATGTAAATGGCGTGGTGTGGACGGTGCC
Organism: Acidimicrobiia bacterium; assembly: GCA_009843865.1. Classification (GTDB taxonomy): domain Bacteria; phylum Actinomycetota; class Acidimicrobiia; order Acidimicrobiales; family Bin134; genus Poriferisocius. The sequence continues at coordinate 53,344 of VYCQ01000012.1, read as the reverse complement.
CAACGGTGAAATCCGCCGCACCGCCAACCACTCTCAACTTTGGGCAAGGGCCATCTTGGATATTGGTGTGAGCTACGACACCGATATTGACCAAGCCAGCGAAGTCATGAAGCGTGTGGCCGACGAGCTATGGCAAGAAAACCGCGAAGATGCCACCATCTTGGAAGAACCAGCTATTTGGGGCGTGGAAAAGCTTGCTGACGATGCTGTGGTAATCCGGTTGGTGGTGAAAACTGACCCCAGCGAACAGTGGAACGTGGGCCGGATTTTGCGGGCTCGAATCAAGTACGCATTTGATGCTGAGGGTATCGAAATTCCCTTCCCGCAACGCACGGTTTGGATTCGCAACCAATAACTGCTTTTGCACTAGTTGTGCAGATATAACTATTCGATATAATGTCTAACGATGTTGGATTTGGCAGTGCTCGGCTTGCTCAAAGAGGGCGACCTCCACGGCTATGAGCTAAACAAACGGCTAAAGACCTTAGTGGGTGGTTACGCCACCTCCTTTGGTGCCTTGTACCCGGCACTAGCCCGCCTAGAGCGACGAGGCTGGGTAACCTCCTCAGCGGAGATTCAAGAGGCCGCTGCTGAGAACTTAACGGTGACCGCCACCAACCCTGTTCGCAGAAACCGTCGTCGCAACAATCGGGCCGAGTCAGGACGCAATCGTAAGGTGTATCACATCACCGCGGCTGGCGAAGACCACCTGCTAGAGCTGCTTCAAGACGATGCCAACAATGAACGTCGCTTTCGCTTGCAGCTAGCATTTTGCCGTTTCTTGCCTCCCGAAAGACGCTTGTGGCTGTTCGAGTTGCGCCGCGCCCATCTAGTACACCTACAAGCCATAGCCCAACGCAGCCCCGAGCAATCGCTAGATCGCTATGTGTACTCGCTGTTTGAACGCGACAGAGAGCGTCTGGAGTCTGATCTGGCCTGGCTGGATCGCCTCATTGCTCAAGAGCGTTCTCGCAACCAGAACACTCAAAATCCAAACTCTGAAAAAATAACCAATGATTGACCTAAGTCAACCAAACTTGGCCCGAGGAGAGCAACAAAAATGAGCAACCCCATCCGCCTCGCTATCGCCGGAATAGGCAACTGTGCTAACTCACTAGTACAGGGGCTGAACTACTACGCCGATGCTGAGCCCACAGATCACATACCTGGTCTCATGCATGTGGTGCTTGGTGGTTACCACATCAGCGATGTAGAGCTAATAGCAGCTTTTGACGTAGACGCTTCAAAGGTGGGGCTAGACCTCAGCAAGGCCATCTGGTCAGAACCCAACAACACCGTACAGTTCTGTGAAGTGCCAGAGCTGAGTGTACGAGTGCAGCGAGGCCCGACCCTTGATGGGTTTGGCGAGTACTACCGCACCCAGTGCGAGGAATCGCCAATTGAACCTGTGGACGTAGCCGAGGTACTGCGAGAATCACGCGCCGATGTGCTCGTGTCGTACCTACCGGTTGGCTCTGAACAAGCTCAGCGCTACTACGCCGAGTGCTGCTTGGAGGCTGGTGTGGCCTTTGTGAATGCCATCCCGGTATTCATTGCTTCGGATCCGCAATGGGCGAAGCGCTTCACCGAAGCTGGCGTGCCAGTAGTAGGCGACGACATCAAAAGCCAAGTAGGAGCCACCATCGTACATCGCACCCTGGCCCGACTCTACGAAGACAGAGGTGTCGAGTTAGACCGCACCTACCAGCTCAACTTTGGCGGCAACATGGACTTTATGAACATGTTGGAGCGATCCCGTTTAGCGTCCAAGAAGATTTCCAAAACCCAGTCGGTTACAAGCCAAATCGACAACGGCATAGCCACCAACAACGTTCACATTGGCCCTAGTGACCATGTACCTTGGCTAAACGACCGGAAATGGGCTCACATCCGCCTTGAAGGACGAGGCTTTGGCGATGTGCCCCTTAACATTGACCTCAAGCTTGAGGTGGTTGACTCACCCAACTCAGCGGGTGTCATAATTGATGCGCTGCGCTGCGCCAAACTTGGTCTAGACCATGGCATCGGGGGTCCGTTGCTTGGCCCCTCCGCATACTTCATGAAAAGCCCGCCCGTCCAATACCGCGACGAAGCCGCCCGTGAGATGGTGGAAGCCTACGCCCGAGGCGAGATCAGCTAAACCGCTCATAAGCATCGGCTCAATCAGCAATTAGCAACAGCATTAAGGGCGATACAGATCTCATATCGACGATGGGAGATTGCGCCTATGCGCTCAACGAGGTAAGACTTACGCATCAGCTGCAAATTGTCAAAGTTGGCTACACAAGGCTGCGGCAGCCCATCTTCGATATCCAATGCAACTTCAGTAGAGATTCCTCGAATGGTCCGGGTTATCGGAGCAACCATAATCGCGTCAAGTACTGGAATGGCCTCATTTCTGCTGACCACTAAAACCGGCCGCGCTTTGGCTTCGTTCTCGGCCCACCAAATTTCATATTGCGACACAATCACCAGCGCTCCCAGGGCTCTTCCGCTATCATCTCTCTGGCCCCTGCATCTGCCCAGCGCAGTTCGTCCTCAGTCTGCGGTATGCGGCAATACGCTTCGATAGTAGCTTCAGCCACAAGTTTCCCACGCCGCTCATCAAGCATTTTCTCCAAAGCACTACGTACTGCTTGCGAACGAGACTCAACCTCGCCGCATTCTACCAATTCATCAATTTGAACTAGCAATTCATCATCCATCCTTGTAACTAATTGTGCCATACATTGAGTATACCAATTAGCATTACATAAGTATCAACAGGGATTTCACCCCGGACCGATCAGACCAACCTCGGCGGTGCATACACAGTCGACTGCCGATGCCACTCAAGCAGATGGGCGCGAGCCTCCACTGGGCTCAGCGGACCAGCTTCTAAACGATGGCGACGAAGTTCGGCTACTGCGGCTCCAACTTCTGGGCCAACTAGCAGGCCCAGAAGGGTCATTATCTCACCACCGTCCAACACGGGCGGGCCAAACAGGTCAGGCTCAGCCTCAAGCAAGACAGCGACATCAGCAGCTAACGAACCGACATCGCCAAGTGCTGCGGCCACAGCTATGGCTTCGGCATGCTTGCCTTGAGCATCGACAACCCATCGACGTAAATCGCTAAGCCCTTGTGGCGGACTTGCTAAAGCCGCTTGCGCCGAGCCCAACAAAGCAGGCACCACTTGAGCTACTTCTTTCGAGGCTCGCCGTTCGATCAGCGCTTGGCGAACTTCAGTTGAGACTCCCACCCCAGACATGAGCACGGCTAGGCGCACCATTGGATCAGATTCGGCGCGACCAAGGCACTCCAACACCCTTACGCTATCTGAGATAGGGCCAAGCACACGGTGAGCAAGGTCGGTGTCAAACAAAAGCTGAAATGCTGGCACTGGATTCGCCAAATCCAGCAACCTGTCTAACTCGTCACGTATACGCTCATGGGCCACAATGCTGAGACGTTCTGCCATCTGTTGGATCGCGTATATGAGCGACGGCTCGCAGCTTAACTGGAACTGAGCTAAAAAGCGGGCTGCTCGCATCATGCGAATGGGATCGTCGCTGAAGGTCTCGCAGGGTTCCAGAGGAGTGCGAAGGCGGCGAGCAGCTAGGTCATCAGCTCCACCAAAAGGATCCACCAACCTCCCGGAAGGCAGCTCCACAGCCATCGCGTTGATGGTAAAATCTCGCCTAGACAGGTCAACCTGAATTGCATCAGAAAACTCCACCTCAGGCTTGCGAGAATCTGAGACATAACACTCACTGCGATGGGTTGTTATCTCTACCCTGCGCCCGTCTAGGTATGCGCCGATCGTACCGAAACGCTCTCCTTGCGTCCACAACGCTTCAGCACAATCTTCTAAAATGGCTTTTACAACAGGGGGTTCAGCATCGGTAGTAAAGTCCAAGTCAAAAGCCTCCTGAAGCGACAAACCCAGCAGGGCATCACGCACCATGCCGCCCACTAAATAAAGCCGATAGCCCGTCGCCGCGAACCTGTCTGTGAGATCTTGGGCCTCTTCGTAAACGGGTGCTAATCGCTTGGCTAAAGCACTCGAATCGGTCATAGATGCCTCCTCCCAAGATGTAACAGCATTTGTACCAGCATTACACAGGTAGGCTGATGGCTCATGGCTCCCACACGGGTGTTGCTCTACTGGGTGATGCTGCTGTTTGTTGGACTATCCACACCACTAGCAGCCCAACACAACCCCACTAGCTCGCAACCCAAAGCCCATCTCAACACGCAGCCAAGCCCGCAAGACGCATCGCTTCATCTATTAAGCCAAAGCATTTGGCTAGCAGAACAAGAACAATTTGAGATCACCTTTAAGGCTGAAGGGCATTCTGATGGTTTACCCGTGGCCAATTCCGCCAGCTTAGACCTCATCTTAGGCGTACCTGTTCGCTCCCGTGCCGCATTCCAAGATCGACTAATCGAGCCCCCCAACACCTTGATTTGGCAACAGATCAACGGGTTGGAGATACCCAACCCGAACAACAGCGGAGCCTCCACATTACGCCTGCGCACCGTAAAAAGCTTCACCACCAACACGACCAACGGTTCGCCACCACTGTTGCTGCCCGACGCAGGTGTCTACCCGCTCAGCATCATCTTGCGTGCCACAGATGGCACAGTGCTAGACACCATCCACACCTTCTTAATACACCTACCCTCAAACGATGAGATCAGCACCCCGTTGCTAGTTGCCACAGCACTGTCGGCAGGCGGGCCACTAGCAGTAAATCCGCAAAACAATGTGAATCTTGGCACGACCGAAGCAACCTTGCAGACCCTAGTTGATGTGCTGAGCCCACGCGATCCCCATCAAATGCCGATAACGACAGCAATAGAGCCTCACCTCATAGACGCGCTAGCAATAAGCAACCAGCCACAACATGCCGTACTTTTAACCCAGCTGCTGCAAGCCACAGTCAACCGGCAGATCACAGCCAACACCTACGTACCCATCGATAGCGATTCTTGGATTGCTCAAAACCTCAGCTTAGAGATCGGCTGGCAGATGGAAGCCGGTACCAGAGTGCTAACCGAAGAGCTAAACAACCGTCCCGACCACACCACCATGATGCTGTCCACCTCAGCAACCCCCGAGCTGCTACAGCGCCTCAAAAGCGAACGAGTGGAATTGGTGCTAGTGCCTGATACGTTGCTTGATCCCAGCGAGCAGCCTGCCACCACTTCTGCTCGCACCTCGTTTTATCTGCGAACCCCCGACGACACGATCGAGGCATTGGCCATCGACAGCATGGTAACCGCCAACTTGGCTGCGTCCCCTTATGACAGCGCACCAAATCCTTATATCACCGCGGCCGCTTTGGCCGCCCATTGGTTTGAAGATCCTCAACAAGTACGCGGAGTGATTATCAACCCTCCACTGAGCGCATCATCCGATGCTCAAAGCGTGGGCACGTTGTTAGACGAGATCGTAGCAAGCCCCATCTTGTCGCTAGTGAGCCCATCTACCATCGCCGAGCGGCTGCCTCCCACAACGCTACGCCAAGTGTTGCCTGCCAACGAAAACACTTTCGGAGAGGACTACAAGGCTGCGCTTAACGGCGGCCAACAAATTGCCCGCTCATACCAGAACATGGTAGACCCCATCACCGCTATTAACACCCCCGGGCGCACGTTGATTGACACATTGCAACGAGCCTTGCTGCTCTCTGGTGCCTATGGCCTCACCGAAATCGAAAGAGATGCATACTTAGCAGTTGTGGCGCAAACGGTGCGCGACACGGTGGCTGCTATAGAACCTCCAAGCCAGCAACGCATCAACTTAACCAGTAAAACCGAGAGCATCCCAATACTCATCCGCAACCACCTAGATCAAGATGTGATCGTGAGGTTAGACCTCAACAGCGACAAATTGGATTTTCCCGAAGGAAGCTCACTGTTACAGCAACTTTCCCCGGGCATCAACCAGGTGCAGGTTCAGGTGCGCGCCAAAACCTCAGGTGATACCATCTTGAAAGTCAACGTAAACTCGCCCGATGGCTTATTGAACCTCGGCAAATCACAGCTCACCATTCGTGCCACCTCCCTGTCGGGTGCTGGCGTAGCAATAGCAGCCGCAGCATTAATCATCTTGGCATTGTGGTGGATACGCCATTGGCGAGTTCGTCGCGCTAGTAACCTCATACCATGACAGTTCGAATCGTTACCGATAGCTCCTGCGACCTAAGCACCAAGGTCATACAACAACACCAGATAACGGTGGTGCCGTTATCCATCTGCTTTGGTGATGAAGATTTCGTTGACGGCCAAGACCTCTCCGCCGAAGCCTTTTATCAAAAGATGGCCGATGCCCCCGAGCTGCCTTCCACTGCTGCACCATCTCCTGGAGCATTTAAAACCGCCTTTCGCCGCTTAGCTGACGAAGGAGCCGACTCGGTGGTTTGCGTAAACCTGTCCTTCGCACTATCAGCCACTGGTGAGTCGGCCCAATCCGCCGCACGCGAACTAAAAGGTAAAGTGGATGTGCGAGTGGTGGATTCAGGCAAGGTGTCCGCAGGACTTGGCCTCATGGTAATAGCCGCAGCGAAGGCAGCCGAAGCAGGACACAGCGCCGATGAGATTGAAGCTCAACTGGCGCAGCTCAAAGAACGAGTGTTCATCTACGCTGTGTTGGACACCCTAGACAATCTCAAACGAGGTGGGCGCATAGGTACTGCGCAGGCAATGTTGGGCAGCGCCCTGTCAATCAAACCCTGTGTGGATTTAACCTCAGGCACAGTACAAGAAGCTGGCAAGCAGCGCACCCGCTCTAAAGCCCGAAAGTGGTTAGTTAACCAAGTGCTCGCTGCTGGAGAACTAGAGCATTTAGCCGTGGGCCACGCCAACGCCAACGACATTGACGAGTTCATAAGCGCTCTAGGCACTAACCCTGCACAAAACCCTGTGATGGTAGACCTCATCGGACCAGTTGTAGGAACCCACGCCGGACCTGGGGTAATTGCCGTGGCCTACATTCCGGCTTCGTAGGCTTACATCATAGGCTTGCATTGGCCCCTATAAATCGCTATCGATAACCTTCAAGCCGTGTCGGAGTTTCTCCGCGACTACTTGCTTGTCGTTTTGTTCTTAGGTTTGGCAGGAGCCCTGGTTTTCGGCATGCTTGGCCTCAGCAGCCTGCTCAGGCCAACGCGATCTCAATCTCAGAAGTACCTCACCTACGAAAGCGGTGTCGACCCGGTGGGCTCGGGCTGGACACAAAGCAACATCCGCTACTACGTGTTCGCCCTGCTGTTCGTTATGTTCGACGTAGAAGCCGTCTTCATCTTCCCTTGGGCCACACGCTTAGAGGCTTACGGCACATTTGGCTTAATAGAAATGGCCATCTTCATCTTCATCTTGGCGTTGGGCTTACTATATGCCTGGCGCAAGAGCGTTCTGCGATGGATCTGAGGTAGCAAGTGGGACTCGTAGCAAGCGGAAAAGCACCCAAACCCCTAACCAAGCTGCTCAACTTGGGACGCAAGTACTCAATTTGGATGTACCAGTGGGGCTTAGCCTGTTGCGCTATTGAAATGGGAGCTGCGATCGGCTCACCCCGCTACGACATGATGCGTCTTGGCGTTATCCCGTTTCCTGCCAGCCCACGCCAAGCCGATTTGGTAGTTATCTCAGGCACGGTTACAGACAAGATGGTGCCGTCCATCTTGCGGCTCTACGAACAAATGCCCGACCCCAAATACGTGATTTCAATGGGGTCATGCGCTAACTGCGGCGGCCCCTATTGGGATTCTTACTCGGTAACCAAGGGCGTGGATCAAATCATCCCCGTAGATGTGTATGTTCCAGGCTGTCCGCCAAGACCTGAAGCCCTCCTAGAAGGCATTGTGTTGCTGCAAGAGCGCATCGGCAACGAAGACCCAGCAAAGCGATGGCGAGGTGAGCCCATTGTCGTCGACTAGCACAGAAGTAGACGAACAGCGCCAACAATGGGCGGCAACATTGGCCGATGCCCTAGGCAACGGCTACTTAGATCATCATATAATCCCTGGCAGCGACCTCTGGGTGAGGGTAGCCAAACAATCGTGGGTAGAGGTTGCCACAGCGGCGCGCGATCAACTTGGCTGCACTTTTTTTGACTGGATATCAGCTATCGACTGGCTGCCATCTCCTTATGGCAGAGACATGAACGCTCAAGAAGATAACCCCGCACAAGATCCATCAGAAACCTCAAAACCCGAAAAAACCATAGAGCATGGGCACGCAGGAGGTAAAACCCGCTTTCAGATGCTGCTGCGGCTTCATTCCATCAGCGCGCACATGGGGATCAACATCAAGGCCGACCTGCCCGATGCTGATTTAAACATCGACACCTTGATCGAGGTGTTTCCGGGTGCCAACTGGCATGAGCGAGAGGTTTGGGAAATGTTTGGGATTCACTTCAACGGCCACCCCGACCTACGCCACATCTACCTTCCCGGGGAGTTTGAGGGCAACCCCCTGCGCAAAGATTTTCCATTGCTAGCCCGCAGAGTAAAGCCATGGCCTGGCATCGTGGATGTTGAGATGTTTCCGGGTGAGGAAACCTCATGAACACAGCTGATGTACACCAACGCCGTCAGATGGACTACGTGGCCTCTCAAGCCGCCGATGCGAGACTAAACCTGGAAATCGAAACCGAAGGCATGACCCTCAACATTGGCCCGCAACACCCTGCTACCCACGGCACACTGCGCCTAGTGGCCCGCTTAGACGGAGAACAAGTAGTAGAGGCCGAGCCCATCATGGGCTACATGCATCGTGGCTATGAAAAGCTCACCGAAGTGCGCACCTACCCGCAAGTCACAACGCTCATCAACCGAATCGACTGGCTAGGCAGCTTCGCCAACGAGGTGCCGTTCATTTTGGCGGCAGAAAAACTCATGGAGATAGAAGCGCCGCCGCGAGCCATGTGGATTCGCACGGTGCTGTTTGAGCTGAGCCGCATCGCCAACATCAGCTTGTTCTTAGGCGACATGGCAGTACAGCTAGGGGCACTAACGCCGGTGTTCATGGCGTTTCGAGACCGCGAGTTCGTTTTGAACCAAATTGAAGCAGTTACCGGCGGACGCTTTCATCCCAACTTCGACCGCATCGGGGGCATCAAAGACGACCTGCCCAAAGGCTGGATTAACGACACCAAAGCAGTGATGGGGCGCATCCGCGACTTCTGCGACGAGTTTGAAGAGCTGGTGCTGGGCAACGAAATTTTCCAGGCCCGTTGCCGCGGCATCGGCATCATTCCCCCCGCGATGGGGCTGTCATATGGCCTGTCGGGAGCCAACATCCGCGCCAGCGGGGTGGATTGGGACCTACGACGTGATGGCAACGAGGCTCTAGCCTATAACCAGGTAGACTGGAAGGTGTGGACACACCCCGACGGTGATTCTTTCGCCCGCTACTGGGTGCGTCTGCAAGAAACCCGCGAGGCCACCTACATCGTGGAACAACTCTTAGATGGGCTACCTGCCGGACCCATCATGGCCAAGGTGCCCCGCATCATCAAGGTGCCCGCAGGAGAGGCTTACTCAAGCACCGAAAATCCACTAGGTGAGATGAGCTACTATATCGTTTCCCAAGGTGACCTAGTGCCGTTCAGGGTGAAGATTCGCTCGGCCAGCTTCTCCAACATGTCCATCACCCCGTGGCTGCTAAAAGGCGTGTTTGTGCCCGACATCGTGACGATCCTGGCTAGCTTGTACTTCATCTTAGGAGACATCGACAGATGACCCCTGCGTTCTTACAGTCGCTGACCGGAGCAGTGCTTGCGCTAGAAGTGCCCTACTGGGTGTCCTCGGCCATAAAACTGGGTTTGGTGGCTTTGGTTATTCCAACTGCGGCTTTGATGTTGGGCTACGTGTTCTTGTTAAAGATGATGAGCTTCATGCAAAGCCGCCTCGGCCCCATGGAAGCCGGACCTTACGGCAGCTTGCAGCTCTTAGCCGACGGGGTGAAATTCCTTCAAAAAGAAGATATCTTTCCCGAAAAAGCCGACCGTACGGTGTTTGCCCTAGCCCCGCTAGTGGTGCTGATCTCAACTTTTTTGATCTACGTGGTCATCCCAGCAGGACCCGACGCGGTGGTGGCACAGCTAGATGTTGGCATCTTCTATGCCTTGGCTGTGTCGTCGCTATCAGTTGTTGGAATCTTGATGGCAGGCTGGGCTTCAGCCAACAAGTACGCCCTGATGGGAGGACTGCGTGCCGCGGGGCAACTCATCGCCTATGAATTACCGTTAGTGCTAGCGGTTATGGGCGTGGTCATCCAAGCAGGCACCCTAGACCTGCAAAAAATCGTCACAGCCCAGGCACATGGAGAAATCTTCGGCTGGGGCGGCATCGGCAACCCGTTCATCCTCACCCAGTTTGTCGGCTTTTTCATCTTCTTAGTGGCAGTACAGGCCGAACTCACCCAACCACCATTCGACATGCCAGTGGCCGAATCAGAGATCGTAGGTGGCTATCAGGTGGAGTACACCGGCTTTAGGTTCTTGTTCTTCTTCATGGGCGAGTTTGGCACCGCCTTTGCTTTTGCAGCGCTAGCTGCTGTCATGTTCCTAGGCGGTTGGGCACTGCCTTGGGGAGACCTCACCCACTGGGGCTTCAACATCGCTGGCCCTGTCATCTTGTTGATAAAAACATTGGCCGTTGCCACGCTGATCTTTTGGTTCCGCTTCACCTATCCAAGGCTGCGAGAAGATCAACTTCAACGCCTAGCCTGGAAGTTTCTGATCCCGTTATCGCTGGTCAACATCGTCGTGACCGGCATTTTCAAGGTTGCCTTATAGGTAGGAGCTGAAGATGGCATTAGTACCAGGCTTGCTCACGGGACTGAAGGTCACAGCCCGCACGATGTTCCGCACGCTTTTTGGTGATGGCCCACCGGTGGTGCCAGCACCCTCCAGACACGCCCACACGGTGCAATACCCCCATGTGAAAGAAATCCCCGCAGATCGAGCCCGCGGGGTTATCGCTTTACATGTGGAGAACTGCACAGCCTGCATGCTTTGTGCTCGGGAATGCCCCGACTGGTGCATCTACATCGAGGGCCACAAGTACTTAGCCCCACCCCGACGCGAAGGCGGCAAACCTCGTCAAAAAAACGCCCTAGACCGCTTTGACATCGACTACAGCTTGTGCATGTACTGCGGCATCTGCGTCGAGGTGTGTCCCTTTGAGGCCCTGTTTTGGAGCCCCGACTACGAATACTCAGAGCCCCGCATTGCCGACCTACTACACGATAAAGATCGCCTCAGCGACTGGATGGACACCGTACCCGATTTTGAGCCCTACGAAGCCGGTTCACAGCAAAAGGTATTGAAGGTACCCCGGTGATCGCCGAACATGTTGCCTTCGGGATAATCGCCGCAGTGATGATTGCTGCGGCTTTTCGAGTGGTCACCACCCGCGACATTGTCCATGCAGCACTGTACCTAGTAATCGTGCTAGCGGGAGTAGCCGCACTGTTCTTGTTAGTTGGGGCCGAGTTCGCTGGCATCACCCAAGTGCTCATATACATAGGTGCGGTTATCGTGCTGTTCTTGTTTGGGATCATGCTCACCCGATCCGACTTTGACGACGACGAAGAAACCGACCACAAACACAAGTTTCCCGCCACCCTCACCGCCGCGTTACTGCTAGCGGTGATGATCGTGGCCCTTGTTGACCGTTTCGGAAACGACAAACTGCCAAACAACCTGACACCGCAAACCACCGCACAAGTTTCAGACGAGTTGTTCTCGCAGTTCATCGTACCGTTCGAGGCGGTGTCGGTGCTGCTGTTAGCTGCACTAATTGGGGCAATCGTGATAGCCCGTCGCGAGGAAGGCGGCTGATGTACCTGAATGCCATGTTGTTGCTGGCGGCGATACTGTTTTGTATCGGGGTTTACGGCGTTTTAGCGCGCCGCAACGGCGTGCTCGTGCTCATGTCCATTGAATTAATCCTAAATGCAGTAAACATCAACTTGATAGCCTTTGGAGCTTTTCACACCACCATTATCGGCCAAATATTTACCCTGTTCGTAATTACCGTAGCCGCCGCTGAGGTGGGTGTCGGCTTGGCCATCGTTTTGTTGTTATACCGCAACCGACGATCCATCGACCTGCACCAAGTTGATCTGATGAGGGGTTGATGTGGGATCACTGATTTCTGTATTAGCTGCTGAGAACACCGGCAAAGCGGTGGCCGCCTCAGGTTGGTTCTTAGAGAACGCCTGGTTCATCTGGCTGTTCCCTGCCATCTCATTCTTGCTCATCTTGTTGTTCGGCAAACGTTTCCCCAAAGGTGGCTCTGAGATCGGCATTGCTGGCGTTGGAGCTTCTTTTGTGTTTGGTTTAGCAACCGCCGTTCAATGGATCAGCGAGGTGGAAGGGGCCAACAGCAAAGGTGCCGAAGGTGAGTACGCCTTAGGCGATGGAGTTCTACAGATTGCTGCCGAAGGAGAAACCACAAGCGGGGTGGGCGCGCTTACCCGCTCTATCACCTGGCTCACTAACGGAGCAGAGGCCATCGGCGCGGGCATCATGATCGACGGGCTAGCAGTGATGATGATCTTCGTTGTGACGCTGGTGTCGCTTTTGGTACACGTCTATTCCACCGACTATGTAGCTGGCGACCGGCGCTACACCCACTTCTTTGCTTTCTTAAGCCTGTTCACAGCTTCCATGTTGTTCTTCGTAACGGCATCCACCACCTTGCAGATGCTGGTGGGATGGGAACTAGTGGGGGTGTGCTCGTTTGCGCTCATCGGGCATTGGTGGGAAGAAAAACCCAACTCAGATGCAGCGCTCAAAGCCTTCTTCACCAACAGAGTGGGCGACATGGGGCTTATCATCGGCGTGTCCATCTTGTTTTTCGGAGCAGGCACCTTCGATGTGATCGGTGTCAACGAGGCTGCCCTGAACGGCACCATGAGCCACACCGTCACCCTAGCTGCTGCGCTGTGCCTGACTGCTGCGGTCATGTCTAAATCAGGGCAGTTCTTCTTGCACACCTGGCTGCCCGATGCCATGGCCGGACCCACCCCTGTTTCAGCTCTCATCCACGCCGCCACCATGGTGGTGGCTGGGATTTTCATGGTTGCACGACTCTATGGAGTGTTTTTTGAGGGCTACTCCATCGGCGGTTCTAGCATCAACCTGCTAGCCCTGATAGGCGGGATAACCACCCTGGTGGGCGCTAGCTTGGCCTTCGTCCAAAACGACATCAAGCGCGTGTTGGCCTACTCCACCGTCTCACAGCTTGGCTACATGATACTAGCCCTAGGTGTGGGTGCCTGGACAGCGGCGCTGTTTCATCTGTTCACCCATGCTTTCTTCAAGGCCTGCTTGTTCTTGGGTTCGGGATCTGTAAGCCATGCTGTGCATTCCTTTGACATGAAAAAAGACATGGGCGGGTTGCGACAGCACATGCCCCACACCTATCGCACCTTTTTAATGGGCACCTTGGCACTAGCGGGACTACCCATCTTCTCGGGCTTTTGGTCTAAAGACGAAATCTTGGTGGGCACCGGCGGCTGGGGCTTGTTCGGCGGCACCGATGGCAACGGGGCCTACACCTTGATGCTGGCCATGGGCATGGTTACCGCCGCGCTCACCGGTGCCTACATGACCAGGGTGGTTTACCTCACCTTCTTCGGAGAGTACCGGGGCCACGGCACACCCCATGAGTCCGGCCCCCGAATCACCGGGCCACTTTGGATCCTAGGCAGCCTGGCTGTGGTGGCTGGCTTCATCAACTTCCCCCCGGGCTTTCAGCTAGTGCCGCACAGTTGGCAAGAAAAGTTCTTCCAATGGGTTGAACCAGTGGGCGTAAGCTACTTCCCGCCCATCAAGCACGCCACGCCTTCGTGGTCGCTGGCAATCGTGTCGGTCATCGTTGCCCTCATCGGCATTGGTGCCGCCTGCTACTACTATTTCATTCGAGTGCGAGCAACGAGCCCATCGGCCACAGAGCTAACTGACGGGCCAACTGCTAGGTGGACCCTAGCCCGTGCAGGACACTCAGTATTAGTACACAAGTACTACCTAGATTGGTTTTACACAAAGGTGATCGTCGGCTTTGTAAAGGGTCCGCTAGCTAGAGGTGCCAACTGGGCCAACCAGCATGTGATTGACCGAGTGGTAAACGAGGTGGGCACACGTTCGGTGCAAGTGGGCAACGCCTTGTACCGCAACGTAGATCAGCTAGTGGTGGACGGCACGGTCAATGCCACCGGCAAAATCGTCAGCAGCTCAGGGGAAGAGTTGCGCCGCATGCAAACCGGCAAAGTCCAACAATACGCCGCAATCATGTTCATCGCCGCCGCCATCCTTGCTGGGATCTTCATCATCGTCATTTAGGGAGCACAAGTACATATGGCCGAATTTCTAAACGACTGGGGCCTGAGCCTCGCCACCTTCCTGCCGGTAATCGGCGCGACCGTGATGCTGCTCATCCCCAAAACAAACGAACACGTACACAAGCTGATTGCCTTAGCCACCAGCATGGCGGTGGCGGTGTTAGGCGTGCTGCTGCTAATTCAGTTCATTGACAACGACAACTACGGCAACCTCAACTTCGTGGTCGACAAAAACTGGATTGACGTAATTGATTCCCGCTACATCATGGGCGTGGATGGTATCTCGCTGCCGTTGATGCTGCTCACCATGCTGATAGTACCGCTGTGTATCATCTACTCTTGGAATCACTTCCCTGAGCCACGTAACCCTAAAGCCTTTTTGATGTTGCTGCTGATTTTGGAAACGGGAATGATCGGCACCTTCGCAGCACAAGATCTGATCTTGTTCTTCGTGTTCTTTGAAGTGGTGCTGTTGCCCATGTACTTCATGATCGGGGTTTGGGGCGGCGAAAACCGACGCTACGCCGCCATCAAGTTCTTTTTGTTCACCTTATTTGGCTCAGCATTAATGCTGGTGAGCTTCCTGGCGCTTTACTTCTTGGGCGATGCCAACACCTTTGATATGCGACTTTTGCCAGAAGCCGCCGCTGGCATCGCCCAATCTTCACAGGTTTGGATATTCGGTGGCATGTTCTTAGGATTCGGCATCAAGGTGCCCATGTTCCCGTTCCACACCTGGCTGCCCGATGCCCACACCGAAGCGCCCACGGTGGGCTCGGTAATCCTAGCGGCAGTGCTATTGAAGCTAGGCACCTACGGGTTTGTACGCATAGCCATTCCAATCTTGCCCGAGGCCGCAGCCGAGTGGGCACCCTTCATTGGCCTGTTGGCGGTGATCGGCATCATCTACGGCGCTTTAGGTTGTTTAGCTCAGCGAGACCTGAAACGGCTTGTAGCGTTCTCATCTGTAGCTCACATGGGCTTTGTGATGCTTGGCATCGCCACGCTCACCGACTTCGGCATCAACGCGGCCGTGTTCGGCATGGTGGCTCACGGACTAATCACCGGGATGCTGTTCTTTTTAGCAGGATCAATCAAAGAGCGCTACCACACCCTAGACATGGCTCGCCTCGGCGGCCTGCTGCTACAAGCCCCACGCATGGGCTGGATCTTAGGGTTCTGCGCCATGGCTTCGCTGGGATTACCCGGCTTAGCCGGATTTTGGGGTGAATTCCCTGCAATTTTAGCCTCATACAACCCCGCCGAAATTCTGTCCGAAGAAATCTTCAGGTCATACATGGTAATCGCTGCTTTGGGCACCGTGCTGGCGGCTGGTTATCTGCTGTGGATGTTCCAAAAAACAGCTTTCGGCAACCCCAAAGATGAGTTCGCCAACGACCCTAACGTAAAAGATGCCACAGCATCGGAGTATCTGGCTTGGGCACCGCTACTCATCTTGATCTTGGTGTTAGGCGTGTACCCTTATCTGTTGTTCGGGGCTAGCGACCCAGCAGTTGTGAACTCGCTAAGCGAATGTTTGGAATCAACATCTAGCGAAGCCTGCTTCGATGCAGCAGGCCGGTAGCGGTAAGCAGACTAGGTAGGGGAGTCCTCAATGCTTGCGTTTGCACCCTCGCTGCTTGGCTTCGTCCGCCCCGACATTGACTGGCACGCGGTCGCTCCTGAATTGACCTTGCTGGGTGTGGGCGCAGCGGTCACTTTGCTGGACATCATCTTGTTGGAGCGGGGCCGAGCCTACACATCAGCCATGGCTGGAATCGGGCTGCTCATCGCGCTCATCCCAATCGTGACCTTGGCCGCCCAAGGTGACACCCGCGAAATGTTTGGCGGAGCCTTCGTGGTGGACGACTTCGCCCTGATCTTAAAAGCCATGTTCATCGTGGTGGCCTATGTGATAGTGCTGTTATCTACCAACTACATCGCTGAGGGCGACTATTGGGAAAACGAGTACTACGGGCTGTTGCTATCGTCTGTGCTGGGCATGGTGTTGATGGCTTCTGCCCGAGACCTCATCACCATCTTTGTAGCTCTAGAGTTGCTGTCTATCCCCGCCTACCTGCTGGCTACCTGGCGTAAAGGCGATCCCAGAAGCAACGAAGCTGGACTCAAGTACTACCTGATGGGAGTGTTTGCTTCAGCCATCATGCTTTACGGCATGTCGCTGCTGTTTGGATTGGCCGGAGATACTCGCCTCAGCGAAATCTCGGCTGCTCTATCGGGCAGCAATGCCGAGCCGGTGGCCATCTTAGGCATCATCTTTGTAATCGTGGGCTTCGCCTTCAAAGTGTCGGGCTTCCCCTTTCACACCTGGGCACCCGACACCTACGAAGGAGCACCCACCCCAATAACTGCGTTTTTGGCAGTGGCCTCTAAAGCAGCGGGGTTTGTGGCATTAATGCAGCTTGTACACATAGGCTTCGGCGCACGCCACGATGTGTATCAGCCACTGCTGTGGATTTTGGCAGTGGGCTCTATGACAGCAGGCAACCTCATGGCGCTACGTCAAAACAACATCGTGCGCCTAATGGCCTACTCGGGAGTTTCTCAAGCAGGCTTCATGCTGATGCCCCTAGCCGTAGCTGGCGACATCGGGAGCGAGGCCCTATCGGCGGTTATTACCTATGTGCTGATTTATGCGGCCATGAACCTCGGGGCGTTTGCAGTAATCATCGCCGTGGCCCACCGCACAAAATCCGGTGACATCAGCTCTTATGCGGGGCTGTTCAGATACGCCCCAGCTATAACCATCTGCATGTCGATCTTTGTGTTCTCATTGGCTGGCATACCGCCGTTAGGCGGGTGGTTCGCCAAATTCGCGGTGTTTAGAGCCGTTGTTGAAGCCGACACCGGCTGGGGTTACTCTTTGGCTGCCATCGCCGCGGTGAACTCGGTAATTGCCCTATTCTACTACGCCAAAATAGCCCGCATGATGTGGTTTGAAGACACCCCCGAACAGGCCGACACCACAGCGTTGCGGGTACCCCCCTCGCTAGTGGCCGCCCTCGGCCTCACCGGCGCAGCCACCCTATTGTTCGGCATCTACCCCGCTGCCATCACCCACTTCACCGACAGCGCCCTCATCGCCCTGTCGTATTAGCCGACCGCCGCCACTTCTAATTCGTTAACAACGCGGTGGCTATTTTCGAGCATCAAGGCAGGCAATGCCTGTCCGCTGCGATGCCCAACCAAGAATCTTCCGGTCAGAAGTGACCAATTTAAGCCCAGTCACGATTGCCGACGCAACGATCATCTGATCAGCGGGATCAGCATGAAAGCCTTCTTGTGGTTCTAGCGAGGCAGCCAGAATAGCGATATCAGTAGTCACTGGCACCTCTCGAACCCCCCTATCCAAAAGTTCACGATACCAGACTTCGGGCACTCTCCGAAGATCAATCCGCCCGTCCCAATGAAGCCGAGCAACCTCTAGCATGGAAATTGGCGAAAACCGCACCTTGCCGCCTTGAATTGCTTTCTCGATTGTGACCTGAGCTTTCTTGCCCAACCGTACACTGCCTTGAGACATCCACAGCAAGGCATCAGTATCCAAGATAATATCCACACTCAACCTTGTTCATCGGCTATGACTTCAGCCAAAATCTGGTCCGGATCAGCGACCACATGCCAATGTTCAGAAGGTATGGCCGACCGGGTCAGATCTGATTCAAGCACCATATCATCAGCCCATCCAATTACGCTCTCTCGGGGCCGTTCGACAAACGGAACAACAGCTGCCACCGGCCGACCATGCTTGGTAACAACCAACGTGTCGCCAGTAGCCATTACAACGTCAAGCAGTTTCAAACACTTATCGCGAAACTGAGTCGCAGGAACTGTCCACTCTGAAGTACTCATAACACGCTCCTATTAAAAATGTGCAGAATAATCTAGCACTTTTTTTTAACAACGCGGTGGTGAGGTTACTGACTACCAACATCGCCATACTAAAGACATGAGGTTTGACGAGTTCATGGAAAGGGCGCTGTATGACCCTCAACATGGCTTTTATGAATCGGCTCAAGCTGGGCGACGGCGTGGGCACTTCATCACCAACCCAGAAGTGGGCCCGCTGTTCGGCGCGGTGTTGGCACAAATGCTAGACCGCCGATGGCAAGAACTAGGCCGTCCCGATCCGTTTATCGTGGTAGATGCTGGTGCCGGACCGGGCACCCTGGCTCGCACCGTGATCAAAGCTGAGCCCATCTGCACACCAACAATGCATTGGATCAACGTAGAGCGCAGCGCGACCGGACGCAGCAGCCACACCTCAGGACAATCAATGCCTGCGATGCCCAAAGGCCCCCTCACCGGAGTGATTATGGCCAACGAACTGCTTGACAACCTGCCACTGCGCCTGCTCGGCCCCAACGACACCGACATAGACGAGCACCGCCCCGACCCTAAAACCCTGCTAACCCCCCGCCAAGACCAAGCCTGCGCGTGGCTATCCCAAGCCCTGACCATTCTTGAAGCAGGCACCGTGTTGGTGATCGACTACATGAGCACCACCGAGAACATGGCTAGTCGGCCCTGGGCGCAATGGTTGCGCACCTACCGAGACCACCAGCGAGGCAACGACCCGTGGGCTGCCCCCGGCAGCCAAGACATCACCTGCGAGGTGGCTCTCGACCAGCTAAGCGCTGTTCGCACGCCCACCCGTATAAACAACCAAGCCACCTGGCTCAAAGCCCACGGCATCAATGAGCTAGTGGCCGAAGGCACTAACGCCTGGCGTTCAGGTGCAGCTCAGGGCAATCTGTCAGCCCTTGCTGGCCGCAGCCGGGCCACCGAAGCCGAAGCTCTTCTAGACCCCTGCGGATTAGGCGCATTCACCGTAGCCGAATGGGATGTGCCCGAAACCCAATACAATGCCCAGAACAAAAGATGCCCAACCCAAAGCTGAAATCGATCAGGTCTTGTTGCGCACCGCTGCCCGAAACCCCAGCGCCACTGGACTTGCCCCCTCCACCTCGGGATAAACAGCCACCTGATAACGCCCAGGTTTGGGAAGCTTTATATTCCGAAAATCAGCTACGAAAGGCACATTCACCATTTCCCCAGGGTCATGGCCCGAGCCAAGCTTCACCTGCATCTCGCCCACCATTTCCGCTAACTTAAACCCGTCAGCATCTTCCACCCTTACCCGAATCTTGTTAGCCACGTTAGCCTCTACTGGCGACATCTCTAGCACTAGCGCCAGCATCACCCCAATCGGCGCGGGAAACGACTCCCGATACACCCGGGTGATGCCTGCGGAATGCACAAACAAAAGCCCCTCTCGTATCTGAGCAAAATCACACAACGTAGCAACCCTGATGTCCATACCCTTAATATTCCCTGTTCCTAGATCAGCTCTGCTCTACCCTGATAACCCTAGACGCGCCATGTCTCATAATGTCTGCTAGAACCTATGCTAACGGCGCAATGTAGTCTGGCGGGGCTAAGGCTCTCATGCCCGGACACGCGTAAACAAGTAGAAACAAGGCTGGGAAAGGACACATAATGACCGAAGCCGCCATCGAGGACTACTACATCGAAAAACGAACCTTCGCTCCGGCAGCCGATTTCGCTGCTGCTGCACTAACCAACAATCGCTCGCTCTACGAAGAGGCCGAAACCGACTACGAAGCCTTCTGGGCCCGCCAAGCACGCGAGCTGCTGAGCTGGGACTCCCAATTCCACACCGTGTTGGAATGGGATCTGCCGTTTGCTCGTTGGTTCGTGGGAGGCACCTTAAACGTGTCATACAACTGCCTAGACCGTCACGTTGCCGCTGGCAAGGGCGACAAGGTGGCCTTTTACTGGGAAGGCGAACCCGGCGATCAACTGACCATCACCTACGCCGAGTTGCTAAACGAAGTATCCAAGTTCGCCAACGTGCTTAAAGGATTAGGTCTAAAGGCTGGAGATCGAGTGGCTATCTACATGCCCATGATCCCTGAACTGCCAGTGGCTATGCTGGCATGCACCCGCATAGGCGTGGCGCATTCGGTGATCTTCGGCGGGTTTTCTCCCGACTCCATCGTGGATCGCTGCGAAGATGCCGAGGCCCGCCTCATCATCACCGCCGATGCTGGCTATCGGCGAGGTGCGCCGTCGATGCTAAAGCCCAATGTGGATGCTGCACTAAGCAACGGTGCCACCAGCGTGGAACATGTGGTGGTGGTCAACCGCTGTAACACCACCATCAACATGACTGCGGGCCGAGATCTGTGGTGGCACGAGTTGATGGCCGATGCCACCGCCGACTGTCCCCCCGAGCCCATGGACTCCGAAGCACTGCTCTACCTGCTATACACCTCGGGCACCACAGCCAAGCCAAAGGGCATCATGCACACCACAGGCGGCTACCTCACCCAGGTGGCCTTCACCCACAAGTACGTGTTCGACCTAAAGCCCGACACAGATATGTATTGGTGTGCCGCCGACATCGGCTGGGTGACAGGCCACAGCTACATCGTTTACGGCCCCCTAGCCAACGGTGCCACATCAGTCATATATGAGGGCACACCCGACACCCCGGGACGCGATCGTCTTTGGGACATCGTTGAGCGCTACGGGGTTACGCAGCTCTACACAGCCCCCACCGCCATCCGCACCTTTATGAAATGGGGGGCAAACGAACCCGCTAAACACGACCTGTCTAGCCTACGAGTGCTCGGCACGGTGGGTGAGCCCATCAACCCTGAAGCTTGGATGTGGTACCACACCCACATCGGCAACAACCGCTGCCCCATCGTAGACACCTGGTGGCAAACCGAAACCGGCGGACACATGATTTCACCCCTGCCCGGAGTAACCATCACCAAACCCGGCTCAGCCACACACCCCATCCCCGGTGTATTCGCCGAACTAGTAGACGATCACGGGCAACCCGTAGCCCAAGGCGGCGGCTACCTCACCATCACCCGGCCTTGGCCATCCATGCTGCGAGGTATATGGGGCGACCCCGAGCGCTACAAGCAGACCTATTGGGCTCGCTTTGCTGGCCGCTACTTCGCTGGCGACGGGGCCAAAATAGACGAAGATGGCTACCTGTGGTTACTGGGCCGTGTGGATGATGTGATGAATGTCTCAGGCCATCGTATTTCTACCACCGAAGTAGAATCAGCCCTGGTAGACCATCCTGGCGTGGCCGAAGCAGCAGTGGTGGGGGCATCCGACAACACCACAGGACAGGCCATCATCGGCTATGTGATCTTGCGAGGAGATCACGATGCCAGCGCCGAGCTGGGTGAAGAAATCCGCCAACATGTGTCAACCAAGCTAGGGCCCATCGCCCGTCCCAAGACAGTGGTGCTAGTGCCCGATCTGCCCAAGACACGCTCTGGCAAGATCATGCGCCGCCTGCTGCGCGATGTGGCCGAAGGCCGCAGCCTAGGAGACACCACCACTTTGGCTGACCAATCCGTGGTGGACGAAATCCGCACCCGAGCAGCCCAAGCACCTCAAGAAGATTGAACGAACAAAGAATTGACACCTGCGCCCGATAGCCTGACAAAAGGCAACTCACAACCTCATCGGGAGTATCACCGGGAATGAACACAATCAAAACTTTCCTCTTGTTAGTGTTGCTAGCGGCCCTGTTTGTGGGTGTCGGCGGGCTAATCGGCGGCAGCGGCGGGCTCATCATCGGAACCCTTATAGCTCTGGTGCTGGTGGGCGGCTCGTATTGGTTTAGCGACAAGCTGGCCATCGCTTCAGCGCGAGCGGTACCGGTCACCCAAGCACAACTTCCCAAGTACTACGCCATCATGGAAGAACTCACCGCCAAAGCTGATATGCCCATGCCCAAGCTTTATGTAAGCCCAAACCCACAGCCCAACGCCTTCGCCACAGGGCGCAACCCCAACCACGCAGCAGTTGCCATCACCGAGGGGCTTATCAACCATCTTAGTTGGGACGAAATCCGTGGGGTGTTGGCCCATGAGCTGGCTCATATCCGCAACCGTGACATCCTCATCGGATCGGTGGCCGCAGCGGTGGCGATGGCCATTACCTTCGCCTCTCGGATGGCCCTGTGGGGCATGATCTTGTTTGGTGGCCGCGACCGAGATCGAGGCATGGCCGACATAGTTGGGGTGTTGGTTGCCTCCATTCTGGCCCCAATCGCCGCTAGCTTGATTCAGATGGCTATCAGCAGAACCCGAGAGTTTCAAGCCGATGCCACCGCAGCCCAACTCATCGGCGATGGCGAACCACTAGCACGAGCTCTCGAGAAGCTCAACGAAACCTCTAAACGGATTCCGGTGAACATCCCCGTAGAACAGGCATCTCACTACATCGTTAACCCGCTTACCGGCAGAACCCATTTTCGTGCCCTGTTCAGCACCCACCCACCCGCAGAAGAACGCATCCGCCGCCTAAGAGCAGGCAACTGGGTTCCCCAAGCCTACTAAATGCCGTAAAATCTCACGGCTTCGACATCACCGGAGGACTAGTCGCGGAAGTTGCCAAATTGAAGGGGGATGGCGAAGTCGGCCTCTTTTAGGGCAGCGATCACCTCTTGGAGCATGTCTCGCTTTTTACTGCTCACTCTGAGTTGGTCGCCCTGAGCCTGTGAAGAAACCCCTTTCATACCCAAGTTCTTGATGAACTTGTTCAGCTCACGTGCCTTATCGGACGTTATGCCTGCCGCTAACAATGCCTCTTGGCGCACTGTGCCGCCCGCGGCATCGGCCACAGGCCCAAAACTCACCCCCTTTAGAGATACCTTGCGCCGTACTAACTTTTCTTCTAACACTTGGCGCGCAGCAGCTAGTCGATCTTCACTAGATGAACACAAAGTGATGATGCCGTCACCCAGCTCTACCGCACTGCCGGTGTTCTTGAAGTCATAGCGGCTCGTAATTTCGCGAGCCGCCTGATCCACCGCGTTGCGCACCTCCTGCATGTCCAACTCTGAAGAAATGTCAAAAGTAGGCATGTTCAGAAACTACCCACCATAACCACCCACATTCACACCGTACCTACTGAAACTCAACACAAACGCCCCCTCCCCAGCGCCCCGCAGCACACACCGAGTTGAATGGCCCATCAAGTTGAATGGCGGACCGATGGCGGAAGGTATGGGATTCGAACCCATGGTGACCCGGAGGCCACAACGGCTTTCGAGGCCGCCCCATTCGTCCACTCTGGCAACCTTCCACCTCACAGATTAGCGGGCCGCCGCTACCCTCCCACAGCCTGTTTTAATTGAAAAATTGAGTTCAAGCAACCACGAGACTATGAGTGTGATCCTGCCTGTTGGATCATGTAAGCAACGACTGCGGCATCAAATCTACGTTCAGGCTTCAGTTCGCGTTCACCACCCTCAAGAATAAGACTGGATAAGATGCTGCGCGGTAACCGTGGTTGCCGCAAATAAGGATGAGCGAGATAGCGGATACTCTTGCGTCCGCTTAACGCATACGCTTTATCAGTCTGATTATCCAGTGCCATCCCCTTATAGATGCCCTCGTAGTTGTAATCGCCCTGACTCAAGACCTCATAGAGCGCTCTGACATGGCGGGCGACCTCCCGCATAGACCGTGATACAGTGGTGGCATCGTCAGACTGATCTACCGACAACCGCATCACAGCGACATCTGACCATACGAACACATCGAAGCAATTGTCGGCCAGCTCGAATGACTGGCCGACAGTACGCCATAGGGGTTGCAGTAAAAACGGGCGTTGCAATCGGCTGGCTGCAACCATCTGTAGGGCTTTGTCGAGAGCAGAACGCAAGTATTCGGCATTCTGAATTATTTCAACAGTATTGCCCCAATCGCTTATACGGTTGTAACCAGTTCGCAGACTAGTCATGACAGATTGGCGAGTCAGTCCGTCGGTGAGGTTCGCGGCGACACTCATCATCGCATAGGCCGAGCTAACGGGCCGCATCACCATCTCCGGCGACCAGAGATCCTCAGCAACGGAAGCGGTGGCAATATCAGGTACGACCGTAAGCTTGACTTCCAACGGATGCAGAGGCTCACCTCCTAATGAGACCACTAAGTCGATCTTGTCAACTACGCCACGCACGCAGGCCGCATACGGGCTGAAAGCCGTCTCAAACAGATATCGGCTATCAGACTCGCCGATCACATCGCCCATCTGCCATAGGCCATTGTCAGTAGTGATGATGCCGTCTTGTTCAATAACAGCCACGGGAGCCAGCCCGTGATCACGCATGTAGAGGCATAGCGCAAGTGGAAATGTTGAGTTGAACTGGTTTTTGCCCCACAGCGACGCGCCATAGCGGGTGGAGTTCTCCTCGGTGATGCCGTACAGCGACGGGCTATCAGTCGATGGCATCACAGATCGCTGCGCCAACATGGGCTGCTAACTGCACCGGCACAGCGTTGCCAATCAAAAGTTCCGCGTCAGCGTTTCGATCGCCGCCGCACCACTCCCACGCAGGCGGGAAAGTCTGCACCCGACCACGCTCATATGTCGTCAAAGGGCGCACTTCGTTGGGCGAAACGCTATCAAGATGGTTACCTGTGTAGTGCGGTGGAACAGGCCGGTTCACTCCTCGCACCGTGGGTGACGGTTCATGCACGCTAAACACCGATCGTCGGCTGTAATTTCGAGGATGCCGATAGTAAAACTCGATGTCTATCTCGTCGCTCAGATACTCCTTGACGGTCAAGCGCTCCCGGGTCTGACGAGCTTCGATGCCGTTGACAAACCGGTTGCAGATAGCACCGTTGCCGAGGTGACCAAAAGCAAAAAACCGCCGCCGCAGCTGCGGCACCCCAAACCGGCTCGCATCAAGCACCATTTCAACCAACGAATAGCCAGCTCCGGCCATATCGCGGCGCATTCGCCCATAGGTAAAGCTGTTGCGAACCTGTGGTACGTTCTCCATCAAAAATCCCATGGGACGATATTCGCAAACGATCTGCGCGAACGCGGTAGTAAGGTTGGCCTGCTCAGCCTCAACTCTTTTGCCTGCGGTGGAGAAGTCTTGACATGGCGGAGAGCCAACCACCAGATCGGCTCTGGTCTCGGCAATCCACTTAACCGCGGTATCGGTGTCGGACAAATCAAGCTCAACAGCATGATCTCCGACATTGCGACGGTATACGTCGAGCGCCTGAGGCCAGCAATCATATGCCTCGACCACATTGATACCGGCTTTGTCCAATCCTGTGGACAAGCCACCGCACCCGCTGAATAAATCGACAGCGACAAGGCTCATTCAGCCACGAACCTTTGCAAGATAACAGCATCGATCGATTTAATTACCCTAGCCGCCACCTTGTTGATGACCCTGTCTTTCGCTTCAGCTACCGTCAACTTGTCAACCACGGCCATGTCGGTAATCCACCCGACCTGCTTTTTGATTTCTACATCCATCTCTGGCCTGCCTTTGTTGACGCACTCATCTCAACACACAAGAGTGACAATTACTGCCTTTGAGGTGCCCGCATCCACACTTGCTTTTTGTTTCCCATATCCTGATTGCAATGATCGACGACTCAACGCTAATGAATCTAGCCTTAACCCAAGCCCGACAAGCCAACGAGCTTGGAGAGGTGCCTGTTGGCGCAGTTGTGGCTATTGGCAACAAGGTAGTGGCAGCTCGTCACAACGAATGCCAACGCAGCAACGATCCCACTGCCCACGCAGAACTTCTAGCCCTACGAGATGCAGCCAAAGCCCTGGGCACCTCTCGCCTCAACGAAGCTGTGTTAGCAACCACGCTAGAACCATGTGCCATGTGCGCCGGGGCAGCGGTTTTGGCTCGCATAGGACGGGTGATATTTGCAACCGATGACCCCAAAGCCGGGGCCTGCGGTTCTCTTTACAATCTAGGAGCCGACCCGCGTCTCAACCACAACTTTGAAGTAACCCCGGGCGTGGGCAAACAAGCCGCAGCCAACCTGCTCAAAAACTTTTTCGCCGCACTACGCTAACCCAACTCAACGGCGGGGCCTGCGCCGAGGCCATAAAAGCCACCCCCCTAACACCACAGCTAACGCAATCACCACCAACATTGACGAGATAACCAAAAGCAAATTGGATTACATATCTGACTAAGCAGCAGAACAATGTTCGACTACTTTTACCCAATCGATATGACCCGCAGGAGTGGCCCAGCCTGCAGCAAGTTCAACCGTTAATCTGCGGATCAAGCCATTCCGTTCTGTCACGAAACCGTTTGAAGCTGCTTCACGCAGAGGGTCTACCAATCTGACGTACATCTGCGTGTCACCCGAGACGAGTTCCCAAAACGGCGCTCCGCACATCTTGATGTACGAGCCACGGTCATGAACGCCCCGCCCGTAACAACAACCGTTCACAGCGAGGACATTGGCTTTACTGTCATGCTGACGAATAAGACGCGTTGCTTTAGCGAAATCCTGTGTGAGCTTCGCTACTTGGCTGGAATTACCCCAATTCGGACCAGATTTAATCGCCACGATATGCCGTCTTGTATCACGATCAAACTCCAAATCGATACCAGTAGCAGTAGATTTCTGACCACCAAACACCGTTGCACATATGTCGATGGCAACACTCTCTAACGTGTCACCAAACATCGTCTCTTCTGACGATGACAACACAGCAGCCACTAATTCCTCAGCGAATTCGCTAGGCGTATCTGTATGGCGAGCCATAAACAGGTACGGGTTCTTCTTGCTCAGCAACACAGAAAGCTTGATCTGTTTAATGGATTCGCGACGTGCTTCTACAAACCGCTGAATATGAGTCTCTACAATACTGCTCAGATCAAACGACACACGAGGCTCGCTCTCTAGATGCTTCGCAAAAATCAGGATTGATGTCGATACCGATGCTTGCACGGCCCAGCTGTCGAGCAACAGCAACCGTGGTGCCCGAACCCACGAAGGGATCGATCACTAGATCGCCCGGTGCCGTGAACAAGCGAATAAACCAATCAGGCAACTCCGCAGGAAATGCTGCGCTATGACCACGGTTGGAACACTCGGTAGCGAGATGCACAACGTTGGTCGGATACACCATGTCTCGTCCAACCCAGTTCTCCACACGCTTGCCGAACCCGTTACCGGTAGCTGACTCGTCGCGTGTGCGGTCAGTGTCGCTCAACGCTGCAAGCCGCTTATGCGCCCACTCTCCGACAGGCACCATCACTGCGTCTTGATGCATCACAAAATGGCGTTGCTTGTTGAACTGCAACAGCCGCTCCCACGAATCGCGAAACCGATTAGGCCACTTGCCCGGGTAGCAATTCTTCTTATGCCACACAAACTCTTCAGTCCACAACCACCCCGCAGCACGCATGGCTTGAATCAATTCCAATACATAAGTGTGCCGCTCGCCCTGAACAACGCTTTCTTTAATATTAAGCACAAATGTGCCGTCATCTCGCAGCACGCGTCGGATGGCATCCACATAAGGCATAAACCACTTCACATACTCGTCAGGATGGATACCACCATAAGTATTCCGACGGCGGTCTGCGTAAGGCGGCGAAGTGAACACAAGCTGCGCCGAACATTCAGACAACCCCGCTAACACTGCGACCGCATCGCCACAGTAAATATCAAACCCGCCGAGGCCGACACGCTCCACACCCGCAGTGTGTCTGATTCGCTCAGGAAACAGCTCTTGCGCGATCGGCCCTGTTGGGGTGTCGATCTCTGGCAATATGATCTCTCGCTTCATACCTATACCTCTTGTTTAGCATGACTCACCGTCAGGCAGCAGCAATATCCGCATCTACATCCATCTCTAACCTGCCTTTGTTTACACACTCATCTCAACACACAGGAACGACAACTACCGCCTTTAGACACACCTACAACAACAATTTCTTCTGATTGCCCATATCCTGATTGCAATGATTAACAACTCAACGGCGGGGCCTGCGCCGAGGCCATAAAAGCCACCCACCTAACACCACAGCTAACGCAATAACCACCACCAACACGATGGTCTCAGATTCAGCACCCCCGCCATCCCCACCATCCCCATCAAACGCAGCCGATTCGGGCAACCATTCCGGGGCAGCAGCAAGCGGTTCATACCTAAACGGAAACTCTTGGGTCGACCAGTCGCCGTCTTCATCATCTACCAAACCCCAAATCACCTTATACTCGCCCGGGGTAACCAGCGCATCGAAACGTCCCCGCACCAGATATCCGTTTAACTCCACCTGAGTTTGGACACGGGTGCCGTCAGGATGCTCAAGAACCACCTGATTGGCTTGATGAGGTCGAATGCGTTGGCGAAACTGCATCTCCACCCGATCAACCACTCCACCCACTTCCTGAGTGGGTCTCGGCGCAGAGCGCCGAAGTTCAGCATGGCCGGACGCAGTGCTGCTGAACACCACCAACAGCGAGAACAACAGCGCCAAGACAATAGAAATCGCTACCACCGTGGCCACTGCTTTGCGGGTACGAGTCTTCATAGCTAAAACACTACGACCCAACCAACCATACAAAACAGCCCAAACGCTAGGGTGGCAGATCATGCATGAACAGCTCAGCACCTCCAGCGAGCCTCAGCTAAGCCGAGGTGCCTCAGCCCTCACGCAAGCTACCAACGAACCATCAACCTACACCGTTACCGAGTTGGTAGCCCGAATCAGAAAAGTGCTGGCCGCAGAGTTTGGCCACGGGATGTGGGTGAAAGGCGAAATACGCAACCTAAGCATCGCCCGCAGCGGACACACCTACTTCGACATCATAGAACCGCAAGAACAGATACAATCTGGGGCGCAACCCGAAGCAAAGATGGCAGTAGCCTTGTTTCGAGCCAGCCGTAGCAGGATTGACGAAACGCTACGCAACCACGGGGGGATGACCCTAGAAGACGGCATGAGGGTGCGCATCTGGGGTCAGGTAGACTTCTGGCAACAAGGCGGTCGCCTTCAGTTCTACATGTCCAACATCGACCCTAACTTTACGTTAGGCGAACTAGAAGCCGGACGGCTGCGGCTGCTTCAGATGCTGAGCGACGAAGGTGTACTAAGCAACAACCAAGCCCTGGCATTTCCGATTGCGCCTCTACGAGTTGGGTTGGTCACCTCCGCTAGCAGCGCTGCTCAACATGATTTCTGCAAAGAGCTGAACGACAGCGGATTAGCTTGGGAGGTCTGGCTGGCTCACACGCTTGTGCAAGGCAGCGAAGCACCAGAGTTGATTGCATCGGCCATCACAGCGGTGGCACAAGCTGGGGTGGATGTGATCGCGGTAGTACGAGGCGGCGGGTCACGCACCGATCTTTTGGCCTTTGATCACGAGACCGTGGCCCGTGCCATCATCACAACACCGGTACCCATCATCACCGGTATAGGCCACGAAATCGACCGCACCATCGCCGATGAGGTAGCCCATAAAGCACAAAAAACCCCAACAGCTTGCGCGGCTTTTCTAGTAAGCGCGGCCAAAGCCCACCTCGAAAGTGCCGATTCTGCTTGGAAAGAGATTGCTGACAAGGCAAGCAGGCGCTTGAGGCTGGCCAGCGAGCAATTGCTAGCTGTGAGCCAAACAACCGCACGGCGTAGCGACACGCATCTACGGTTGGCCAACCAACGGCTAGTGCAACAAGGTGTACACATCGGCCAACTTGCTGAGGGTCGCACCCGCAGCGAAACCCGCACAATCGATAGCTGCGTTCAGATCGTGCGACATCAGGCCACAGCCACCATTGTCAAAAACCAGCACAGACTGACGCAAATACAGCACACCGTCAGCGCTCAGGCATTATGCATTCCCGCTGCGGCCACCAAAGAACTAGAGCACATAGAAGGCCGAACACGATTGTTAGATCCTCAAGCAATCCTGGCTCGAGGATGGTCAATCACCAGGCACCACGGCAAAGCAGTACGCAACCCGAACGAGCTAAACACAGGTGCCGAGATAGAGACAATCTTAGCCACCGGTAAGCTGCACAGCACGGTACATCAACAAGCAGGGCAGACGAGATGAGCGACAACAAAATCGGCTATAGCGACGCACTGCAAGAGCTTCAACAAATCTTGCGAGAACTAGAAGCCGACGATATCGACATCGACGTGCTGGCCCACAAGGTAGAGCGAGCTGCTGAGCTTATACGGGTTTGTCGAGGACGCATCAACACCGCTGAGGTGCGTGTAAAAGAGATCGTGGCCGGTTTAGATCAAAACCAACCCAGCAAAAACGGAGATAACCGGAGTTGATCGAAAAGCTGCAAACCGTAGATGCCTTCATCGTTTTCGATCTGCATACAGCACCCACAGCAATGGGTGTTGTGCGGTCGGCTCGCAAGATTCTCACCACCGGTGCCAGCGACCTAGCCCGCTCGCAAACCTATACTTTCGCCACCTTTGAGATGCGCCACAGCGGTGCCTCAGCAGGCATCAACGCCACCGACGAAACCCGCTCTGATGCCATCGATAAGTTCGCTAGCGAAATAGCCCCCATGGTGGCAACAGGCCGCTTCATGCCAGAACCCGGAACCCGAGTACCTCGCTCTGCCCTGAAATCGCTGACCCCAAACGATCAGCGAGCCAACATCGGCACAATTGCCGATCAAGCTCTTACGGCTGGTGTAATCGCAGCAGCCAATTTCGCCACAAACGGTTTAGAGGGACGCAGCGTCAGCATCGAAGGCTTCGGCATCAGCGGCCCGGCATTAGCCAAAGCGGTGATGGCGCAAGGCGGCAAGGTTGTGGCAGTTTGCGCAAACGATAAAGGTGCCGTTGCACCAAGCGGGTTTTCTGCCGATGCGCTCAGCACCCCTGATGCTGTACCCTTTAAAGAACAAACCGCCGCGCAAGCGCTAGCTACACCCGCAGATGTGCTGCTAGCAGGCTCTAAAATGGGTGCCATCAACCACACCGTTGCCGAGCAGCTGAACGTCAAAGCTTTGGTGCCCTACGCCCCAATACCGGTAACAGCCAAGGCACTAGCCACCCTCACCAGAGCAGGCACCAAAGTGATCCCCGACTTCATCTCAACTGCCGGGGCGCTGTTCGCCTGGTGGCCTAGCACCAACACAGGCACAACCACAATCCTCACCGATGCTGCCAACAAAATCAGCATCTCACTGCAAGAAATAGCCGACCACCCCGACGGCTTGTTCCTTGCCGCCTGCTACCGCGCCGAAGCCTTCCTAACCACTTGGCAAAAGACCCTCCCTTTCGGTCGACCCCTTGCCGCATAATCTAACCGTATTAGACTGCATCACTAATCTGCGGCGATTACGCTAAAGCCACTTGGGGCTGTAGCTCAGCTGGCTAGAGCACCTGCTTTGCAAGCAGGGGGTCGTGGGTTCGAGTCCCATCAGCTCCACTATGAACAACACCATGAACCAAACCAAGACAATCACAAAGCAGATCCTTCAAGAGATCTTTAAACGACGTGACCTCGGAGTAATCGACTCGCTAATAGCCGCGGGCATGATTGCCACCGGGGTGTTCATGTGGGTGGAAGGCGGCACAACATTCGACCCCTATATCGAGCTACAAGACAACTGGAAATGGCAGCTTTGGCAAATCGGTACCATCGTCCTAGCAACCGCTGGGGTGTGGTTTCTGTGGCGCAACACCACCAAAGTGCCGTGGGTGCGCACCGTGTGTTTGGTGTCGCTAGCGATGGCCGTCTTGCTCAACGCCTACACCGACTTGTTCAACCAAAGCAACAACCTCTGGTGGACATTAGACCCACTTTTTGTGGCCTGTGCCAGCGTAGCTGTGCTCAACAGCCGCAGTCGGGTGATGGCGCAGCACCAAGGCATAGAGCCAGCCAACCCCCTCACCTCGGCTGCTGGGATCATCGCTTTGGGAATAGGCATTACGATGGTGGTGAACGGCTACATCGTGGGCAACGCAGGTGCCTGGGACATCCTCAACCCGCTAATGATTCTAACCCTGTTAACGTGGGCCTCAGCGGCACGCCGTAGCAATGTTGGCGATGCCATCTAAAACACCACCTAAAGATGTAACCGTGGTTGACATCTGAGATTTGACTACCCTTGAGCCATGGCACAGCAGATGCCAGCAACAGTGGGCATACAACCCGAACCCGCATCAACAGTCGACTATCAACTTGTGCGAGCACACGCACTGCACCGCCTTCGCAGCGGAGTTTGGACCAACACCGACATCTGTGATGCTCACCCCGAGCTAATACGGGCAGGCAAAGAGGTTGGCACAGCACTATGCGAGCCTTGTCCGGTATGTGAGGGAAACGCCTTAGCGATGGTGTCCTACGTGTTCGGCCCACGACTGCCAACACACGGCCGTTGCATCAGCTATGCCACTGAAAAAACCAAGCTGGCACGCCGCAAGGGTCGCTTCACCTGCTATGAGGTAGAGGTTTGCCCCGACTGCGGCTGGAACCACCTGCTGCGAAGCTACATCTTGCAACCCCGCTAAGGTACACTAAAGTTAATCCCAACCGCTGGCAGCCACGCAGCGCTAGACGGGAAAGGAGAACAACAATGGGCACAAAGCTCACCTCGCTTGCTGTCTCTCGCCACAAACGCAGCCAAGGTGCCGCCCCGCTTGTGATGCTTACGGCCTACGACACCCCAAGCGCCACGATGGCCGACAAAGCCGGTGCCGATATCATCCTTGTGGGCGACTCGTTAGCCATGGTGGTGCTCGGCCACCCCGACACCTTGCAAGTCACCACCCAAGAGATGGCCTATCACACCGCCGCGGTAGCACGCTCTAACCCCGAGGCACTGCTGGTGGCCGACATGGCTTGGCTGAGCTACCACATCAACACTGCCGACACCGTAACCAACGCCGCCCAACTAATACGCGCAGGGGCCCAAGCCGTGAAACTAGAGGGCGGTGCCGAGCGGGTGCCGATGGTTGATGCTCTCGTGTCAGCTCAAATACCGGTGATGGGCCACCTAGGGCTCACTCCTCAGTCTCTACTGGCTCAAGGCGGCTACTGCATACAAGGCCGCAGCAGCGAAACCGCCCTAGCACTGCTGGCAGATGCCAAAGCCCTCTGCCACGCAGGATGCTTCGCCATCGTGCTAGAAGCAATGCCCGCAGCGGTAGCCAACATGATTACCGAAACAGTAGATGTGCCCACCATCGGCATCGGCGCTGGCCCTGGCTGCGACGGCCAAGTGTTGGTGTTCCACGATGTGCTAGGCATCGAAACCGGCCTGCGGCCACGCTTTGTACGCCGCTACGCCTCTTTGCACGACCAAGGAGTAGAAGCACTAGCACAGTTCGCCGCCGACGTACGCTCGGGGCAATTTCCGAACCACACCGAAAGCTACGAAATGAACCCCGACGAGCAAATGGCACTAGAGTTCTATGACACCAATCATGACGCTGAGGCCCTATAACGCGAGCACTCAATAGCAACCAAGCCTCAAAATAATGCCCTGTCGATTTTATCGGGTAGGCTTCAACCCAAACAGGGGCTTCAGCCTCAGCTTCAACCCCAAAGGTTGTTGTAAACAATCGTTGCCCTGCCCCGCTCAAGCCGGGGCCCCGCTCGGCACCGGGACCACAGGGAG
The DNA here is from genome assembly GCA_009843865.1 of Acidimicrobiia bacterium. Taxonomy (GTDB): domain Bacteria; phylum Actinomycetota; class Acidimicrobiia; order Acidimicrobiales; family Bin134; genus Poriferisocius. Next base: position 19,534 of record VYCQ01000012.1, on the reverse strand, counting down.
GTTCAGTTCGCAATGCGAGCATTTGAGTTGATGATCATTTTGGAGGCTGAGGTTGATGAGGCCGATGTCACGGCCCGAATCGACCAAGTCACCCAGAACATCACTGCCAACAGCAGCGGCGAGGTGAAAACCGAAGACCGCTGGGGCAAACGCCGCTTTGCCTATGAAATCAACCATCAACAAGAGGGCTACTATGTAGTCCTTGAGTTTGTGACCGAGGCGCGCGAGATGGAATCCCTACAACGTCTCCTTCAACTCGCGGACGATGTGGTCCGTCACAAAATTATTCGCCTACCCGATAAAGAGGCCGCCAAGCGGGGCCTCTTCGGTGTAGAAATGCCCCTCGTTACAGCGGGGCAACCCAAGGAGACATAAAGATGGCTATGGACAACACGGTAACCATTACCGGCAACATCACCAGAGACCCAGAACTACGATTTACTCCCGGAGGCAGTGCTGTAACCACCTTCGGGTTGGCTTGGAACCGGCGCTGGCAGAATCGGCAAACCAACGAAACAGAAGAACAGACCTCGTTTTTCGACGTGACCTGCTGGAACACTTTGGCTGAAAACGTGAGCGAAAGCTTGGTGAAGGGCAATCGGGTGGTTGTAAACGGAAGACTAGAGCAACGATCTTGGGAAACCCAAGACGGCGAGCGCCGATCCAAGGTAGAAATCATTGCCGATGAGGTGTCACCCAGCCTACGCTGGGCCTCCGCAGAGGTGATTCGCAACGAGCGGCGTGATTCTGGTTCTGGCGGGGGAAACCGCTATCAAAACGCTGGAGGTCGTCCACAACGCAACGACAGCGAACGCAATGAAAGCGGCGGCTGGCAACAAGGCTCAGCCCAAACCCCCGAATACAACATAGACGAGGAGCCGTTCTGATGGCCCGAGTATCACGTAAGCCCAACCCGCAAGACATCCTGCGACGACGCAAGAAGAAGGTGAGCATCCTTACCCAAGAGCAGATCGACTACGTAGATTGGAAAGACATCAACCTGCTGCGGCGCTTCATGTCAGATCGAGCCAAGATCAGGGCTCGTCTGATAACCGGTAACAACCAGCAACAACAAACCGAAATCGCTCGGGCTATCAAAAACGCCAGAGAAATGGCACTTTTGCCCTACACCAACCGCATCACCACACAACGCAGCACCACAAGATCGCACGGCGAAGACGGACACAACGAAGGGCCAGTGCCTCAGCCATCTGAGCCACCCCCAGGGATGCAGATGACCGACGACGTTGATCCCACAAACGAAGCCCCCAACGCTGAGCCCACCACCACAGAACCTTCAGAAGCCATTGCCGACCACGCTGAGCCCACCAAAGAGGCAGTTGAATGAAGGTGGTGCTACGCGACAACGTAGAGTCGCTAGGAAAAAAGGGCGATGTGGTAGATGTAGCTGACGGCTATGCCCGCAACTTCTTAATCCCCGCAGGCAAGGCTTTCAAATCATCCAAAGGTGCTGCGCAACAAGCCGAGCGGATGCGCAAAGCCCGCGAGCTAAAGGATGCAAAAGAACTAGCTGAAGCCCAAGAGATGGCCTCTAGGCTGGTCTCCACACCCATCCACATAGCAGCTCGAGCCAGTGCTGAGGGCAAGCTGTTCGGCTCGGTGACCACAGCCGACATCGTTCGGGCAGTGGCCGAACAAGCCAACATCTTATTAGAACGCAAGGCCCTAGAATCCGACAACATCAAAGAGCTGGGCAGCCACACGGTAACAGCTAAGCCCCACCCCGAGGTTGAGTTTCCTATCACTGTAGAGGTGATTGCTGCCGAATAAATGCCGGTGGAAAACCAGCCGTTGGCTGTGGGCAACTAGCTGATAAATCCCCAACATTTCCACCCAATTCCACCGGCCTCAACAAGGCACTGCGGCAGGGTTTTTGCCAACCTAACAGAACGATGCAACCTGAGGTTACAAAACCAAGCTGTCATAGGTGCCCTGTAATGTTTAGGCGCACATGATGAGCGATACATTTGCCATAAGCAATGGCCGCCCACCCGCCGCAGGGTCAAGCAGGTCTACCCACAAGGTGCCTCCGCACAACCTTGATGCCGAAAGAGCCATCTTGGGAGCCATGCTGTTAAGCCGTGATGCCATCGCCGAAGCGGTCAACCTGCTGAAGGACGAACACTTCTACCACCCTTCTCATGGGCTGATTTACGAGGCCATCTGCTCGCTATATGCAAAGGGCGAACCCGCAGATGCGATAACAGTATCGGCAGAGCTGAACCGGCGCGACCTCTCAGAAAAAACTGGCGGCAACGTTGCTCTGGTAGAACTGCAAACCGGCACCCCAGCAGCAGCTAATGCTGCCAAATACGTCAACATCGTTTACGAGGCGGCAATGCTGCGTAAGCTCATCGAGGTGGGCGGCGAAATAACCGAGTTGGGTTATGAAGGCACCGAAGATGTTATAAAAACGGTAGACACAGCCGAGTCAATGGTCTACCAGCTTGCAGCCAACCGTATGGTCAACACCACAGCTAGCATCACCGAGCTGTTACCACAAAACCTAGACCGCATCGAGCAGCTCTATGAGAAAAAAGATGCGATTACTGGCCTGCCTACCGGCTTTATAGATCTAGATGACATGACAGGTGGCCTTCAGCCCAGCACCTTAGTAGTGGTAGGGGCCCGACCTGCGGTGGGTAAAACCAGCTTTGCGTTAAGCATGGCAACCCATGCCGCCATGAGAGCCAACAAACCTGTGCTGATCTTTTCACTAGAGATGAGCCAAATTGAGATCAGCCAGCGGATGCTTTGTTCAGAGGCGCGGGTAGATGGCACACGGATTCGCAAAGGCAACCTGACAGACCAAGATTGGACTGGCATCACCAACGCCATCACCAAGCTATCTGGAGCGCCCATTTGGATTGATGACAACGCTGCGGTCACCATGATGGAGATCAGGGGCAAAGCCCGACGTCTGCGCAGCCAGGTGGGCAGCTTGGGCATGGTTGTGGTGGATTATCTGCAACTAATGACAGGGCGTAGCGCTGCTGAAAATCGTCAGGTTGAGGTGGCCGAGATCAGCCGAGGTCTCAAAACCTTGGCCCGCGAACTCAATTGTCCTGTTTTGGCGCTATCGCAGCTTTCTCGCAACCTAGAACAGCGTCAAGACAAACGGCCCATGCTGGCCGACCTGCGAGAGTCGGGCTCGATAGAACAAGATGCCGACATCGTAATGTTCTTGTATCGAGACGAGGTGCATAACCCAGAAACCACCGAAAAAGGGGTGGCTGAGGTAATCGTGGCCAAGCACCGCAACGGGCCTACCGGTAAAACAAAGCTGAGCTTCGTAACCAACCAAACCCGCTTCGCCAACATCTCTACCCGCATCTAAAGCTTAAGATCGAAACGTCATGCATCATGCCGCCTTCGAAACGACTTGGGCGTGTTCAATCCCTCAGTAGTTCGTTGATGATCTCTACGGCCTTCTCCACATTGCCTTGATCCAAATAATCAATTGCCATAGCGACAGCGAGCTTGGTGGCTGCCAGCACACCGGACTGATCGTAGATCGCCTCTAGCGTCTCCCGCGTCTTTTGCAAAACGGCTTCTTCTGTCTTGATGTTCATCATTGGTCTCGTGGCTCTAGTTTGCCGGGGCCGGAGGCATCTCCCAACGTGAGGTCACCGAGTCTCGCGTCAAACCTGCCTTCCAAGCGGTCTTGTCGCTTCGACTGGCGGTCGAGCCGCCCATCGGTTCTATCGGCATAGCGGTTTCCCAGCCGCCACGCCATTATTGAAAGAAAGGCGATGCCCGCTAAGACGATACCACCGACGCTGATAACGGCAGTCCACACTTCTCCAGACGACACGCCACCGTGCTCAGCAGCCAACACAATCACCAAACTCACGATATCGCTACTGCTTTCCATCGTCTTTCTAGTATTTCAAATTATCAATTTGTTATTCAAGACTGGAATTGATGAACGAAAAATAGGGTATAGACACAAAGCAGTCTGGCTGCTTTAGGCAATTGCTCAGGCAGTAGAAGATTGCAGCGTGGCGGCTAGTTCGTCACGCCGCTTTGAGATCACCTCTTGGAGTTGCTCGCAGAGTTGCTCGGCCACTTCATAGTTGATGCTGGCCGACTGACCCACAGTTCCTTCATATGGTGGCTCTGCCGAGAAATCCACATCAGCAAACAACACTTCAATGTCGTATTTTCTTTTGGTGACAAATACCTTGTTTGCAGGCTTAGGATCAAAAGCACCATCTTGACCATGAAGCGTATAAGCAGTTGATGATTTGTCGCTCATGACTCCTCGTTTCGCAGTTGCTGCGTGTCAGGCGTGATCTGCTGGTTAACATTTACTGCCTGAGTATTGGTTTGCTGGAGCACGGTAATCATTTCCTTAGCATGGTTCGCTTTAACGATACCGACGATCCCCGTGATTAATGCAGGAATTGCCGTAGCCAAAGCAATCACAAAGCTTACGATATCACCACTGCTTTCCATCGTCTTTCTAGTATTTCAAATTATCAATTTGTTATTCAAGATTAAATTTATGAATGCAAAATATGGTATAGACACAGAGCAGTCTGACCGCTACAGTCCAACTGCACACCAACAAATCGGTAAGCTAAAAGAAAACAGAGTAAGGAGCAGAATAATGACAGTGTTTATGGTCCACATTTCCCACAATCTTGAAGAAACACACAAATTGATCTACGAGCATTACCCTGAACCCGACCGCTACTCATTAGCCGATAACGCATTTTTGATTCGAGATGACACAATCGCTCAAAGCGTAGCCACGAAAATCGGGTTAGACGGAAACAGCGAAGCGCAAGGTGTCGTGTTTAGATTAAACGCTTCCTACGGAGGCTTCGATAACCGGGCAATATGGGACTGGTTAAGCCACGCCGAAAACGCCGCTCTTAGACGGTGACGGTTTCAAAACAACTCAGCAATCCTCCTGCCTCAACTACTGCGGTATTTGAGTACGGGGGACACCATGACCCCGTGATTTTAGAAAAGCGCCTCACAACGCTTGAAGCAACAATCACTGCCCGCCACTCAATGGCCTCAATAGGAGTTGCAGTGCTTGGGCTGTTCATTGGAGTTGGTGCTTTGATCGTTAGCGTTATCATGGCAATCAGCCAAGCCAGCGGAGGCGGCTAAACCCCCATTTTCATTCGGTTCCGCAGTTTATCGGAGAGTTCTTGGGCTATATCTTCGCTAAGCCTGATCCGTTTAAGCAGCGTTCCCTTGGCCTTGACATTGCCATCTTCTTGCAGTTCGTGAACTACATCAGCGAATACCAAATCTACATATGTCCCGTTTCGGAAAGTGAGAACTGCATTAGCGGTCACCGCTGTATTCTCACCATTCGCGTAATCCAATTCATACGATGTCGGCTCACTCATCACTTCCTCCATCACCTTGCCCGATTTCTAGTATTTTAAATTATCAATTTATTATTCAAGATTAAATTGACGGAAACAGCGAAGCACAAGGTGTCGTGTTTAGATTCAACGCCTCCTACGGAGGCTTAGATAACCGTACAATATGGGACTGCTTGAGCCACGCCGGAAACGCCGCGCTTAGACGGTGACGGGTGCCGTGGTGTTGTCGGACAAGGCGGGCTATTCGACTGGTTGGGGTTTGAGGTATTCCCAGTCGGTAAGGGCTTGGGCGACCATGTTGAGTACAACCTCTTCCAGGTGCTCTACGCGATCAGGCTGCATTGCTGAGTGAAGGTGCGGTTGCGGGCCATCGTGGCCACTCGGGTGTCAAGCTCAATGCCCATCCATCGGCGGGACGCTTGGGCGGCGACGGCGGTCGTGGTACCCGATCCGGCGAACGGGTCCAGCACCAGCCCGCCGACGGGCGACCAGAGGCGGATGACTCGACGGGCGAGTTCTTCTGGGAACTCGGCCTCGTGGCGGTCGTTGCGCTGCACCGACGGTATCTCCCACACACCCCTCGATCCCCACTGCGACCACTCGATCCGCTCCAACCGGTTGCGGTCGTAGGTAACCACGCCTGGCTGCCAGAACACCAGCAGGTGCTCGAACTCATCAACAGAGCGGTAGCTGTTCGAGTGCCATTGGCTGTTGGCCCAGCAAGGGTCTTTATGCCACACCCGGCGGTCGTATAAATACAGTCCAGCATCAAGCGCCCACTGCTCCATCAGGCCCCCCGTGAGCTTCACCCGTGTCGGCATCTCGTGCTTACCGCCCCTAACGTTGTTGCCCTCGATCCGACGCTGCACAGTCTGCTCAGAACAGCCAAGAATGGCGGCTAGCTGATGCCGGTTCGCTCCGGGGTTGGCCGCCATGGCAGCCTCCACGTCAGCCCTTGTGACGGGACTGATTTTGCGAGCCACGTTGTCAGCCTGAAAGCGGGGCATGGACTCGTCGCGGAAGCAGAGGATGTCGGCAATGTTGACCACCATGAACCCACCAGGCTTAATCACGCGGCTATGAGCGGCAATCACGTCGGCTATCAATAACTGCCAGCCATCGAAGTCCAAATGGGCCTCGTAGGACTTGCCTACGAAATAAGGGGGCGACCAGAAGCTCAGATCGACGCTGGCGGCATCGATCCGCTCCATCAACTCACGGGAGTCTCCCGCGACGATCTGACCGGCCTCCAGCCGTGCAGGACAGCTCATGCTGCTTTCCCCGTTCATCTCTGACCTGCCTTTATTTACACCATCAGAATAACATGAGGGAATGACAGTTTCTCGACATTTGATTACTTATATAATTCGGCTAAAAATAGTAAGGCCCCGGCCCTTTTACAAGGGCCGGGGCCTTACTATTTTTTAAATGTTACCCCTAGCTAGATGGAAGGGCAGTACCCGAAGCAGCAGCCTTGGGACTGCATTCATCCGAAGCTAGATCGGCTGGCTTATCGCCAAAGTCTTGACCTTCTAGCGCACGGCAAGCCGCAGCCAACGCATTGGCGTAGCGAGCTTCAGCATCAGACTTCAGGTCCTGAAGCCTAGCTATTTCTGCTGCTACTTCGACGGCATCAGATTCATCGATGCGGGTGGCAGGATCGTCGCTAGGCAAGCTCGTAAGATCCAATTTCGACAGTCGGTTCAACTCATCTTGATCTTGACGATCAACTGTCTCAAAACGGGCCAACGCTGCCTGACGAACCACAGCCTCACGTCTTGTCGAGTTCAACGAGCACACCTCATACACCCCATCGCGATCAGCGTCGTGAGGATAGGTGAAGGGGCCACCCAAACTGCGGTTAGCACAGAACTCAGGCCCAGTGACTACAGAGCCATAAGAACTTGCATTGGTACTAATCACCGGTAGAGATGCAGGAACATTGGTTTCACAAACATCTTCGGCCAAATCGTTGGGATCATCGCCGGGATAGCTTGTGTCGCCTAGGGCCGCGCATTCTGCCGTCATATGGTTGGTTAGCTCAGTTGGGTTCAAGCTAGCGATGGTTTCCAATGCATTTTGACGAGCAATGGTGGCACGACGAGTTGTGTTTAGCGAACAAACATCGGCAACACCATCGCCATCACTGTCATGGGCATAAAGTTGCGGCCCACCTAGAGCTAGGTTAGTGCAGAAATCAGGCCCAGTGATAACGCCACTGTAGAACTGGTTGGCACCAACCTGAGCCACAGTGATGACCACCGTATCGGTGTTGGACTGCAACTCAAACGTGCCGTCGCCATCATTATCCTGCGAACCACTTACCGTTAATTCAAATGTCAACTGTATGTTATTAAACCCAACAAGCTGAGGAGCATCAAAGTACGGATAGGCTGTGTCTGTACTCTTGAACTTCTTCTCTGGCTGATCTTCGCCTGCACGCAAATGGCCATTAACATCCACGATAAACACATACTTATCATCGCCATTAGAGTGTGAAATGGTTCCGGTCTCTGTGCCAGTGACTGGTCTCAAAATCCAGCCTTCAAGCGCTTCAATCTCGGCATCAGTAAGTGCAGTGCGATTATCTGGAAGAGGGTTCATTTTAGCACCCTTGTAGGTCCACTGATATGCAGGTACGTCGTCATCATTGCCAGGAGTGCCATCTGGACCCTCCCAGCCAAGCGAATCGCCTGGGTCTGGGTCAGAACTACCAGAGCCATTCAGCCGAACAAACGAACCCGATGCAACTTGCTGATCTGGCCCTGCATTAGCAACAGGAGGATCATCAACAGCAATGATGCTGATATAGATGTACTGCTTGTTTACTGTGTTTGATGAATCAATCGCGGAGAAGACAAGAATTGCATACGTATCATCTTCTACCTGAGGAACGTCGAACGTTACCGTGTCGGTAGACGCATTGTTCAAGGTTATAGACAAACTTGATTCCTCAAGATCACTCAGCGCTCCCTCAACTACCTGTACGTTGTCAGAAATCAAATCAGTAGGACTATCCAAAGCATAATCAGCAGCCTTTATAGCTAAATGGGCCGCCTCAGTAATGCCTTCGGCTTCATGCAAACTCCAAGCATAAGTAACAGGTCCACCATCAGGATCATTGGCTACTCCGCGCAAGGTAATGCCTTCTGAACCGTCATTCACTACATAGAAGTCCAACCCTGGAACGCCTGCACCATTTGCTAATTCCACGTCACGCAGATCTTCATCACTGCGATTTGCCACCTCACCTATGGTGGGGAGAGTGTTTTTACCAACCAGCAAATTCACGGTACCAGTTCGCGCGTCCGCACCTGAGCCGTGACTCACAGTAACGGTGTAGGTTGTTCCAGCAGTAGCGCTATCTGAGATCCTACGAGTAGCTACGTTATTAGTGGTTCCAGCAGTAGCACCAAGCCAACGCAAACCAGCAATATCACCACTATCCACGGTAGCCGTGAACTTCACTACTGATCCGGCATTAACGAGGTACTGGTTTTCAACATCACTTACAATTTCTTGCGGAGCATCCCCCTTGCTGGTGTTTGTGAGTTCAACGCCTACAGGGATATCAGCACCATCACCGTCGTCCGGTACGTCATGTATCACTATACGCACACGATCTCGGCTCGGTGTCCCTGTACCAGATTGTACAGTCAAATCATAAATCAGAGTCAGAGTTGAACTTGCTATGGTCTGTCCTGCTCCGATGTTAGGTAAAACTTTATAAGTTGTACCATTTGGATGAGTAGCGGGATCAGTAGCAGTATCACCAACTATAAAGATTTCTCTACCAGTTTCGCTATCCCCTAGTGGCGAATCTAGTTCACTATTTGCTGTGGTAATACCTGATGGCGTTGATGACGGTGCTCTCAATGTCCACCGTTGACGATCAACCTCTCCCTCAGGCACGGTGCTACCAGAGGCATCTAACCTAAGATAAGCACCTTCCTTGATATCCCATTCGTCATCCCTATTGCCGTTCTCACCAGGTCCATCTATAATTGCATCTCTACCAAAGACTTCTGCCAAAATTGCGTCTGGATCGTCTGCAAAATCGTCATCCCACAAACCTGCAAACACTTCAATATTAGGAACAGGTGCACGGCGGATTGTGATAACTACAGTATCTGTATCTGTGGCACCCTCTGAATCAGTAACGGTCAAGCGAATATTAATCTTATATTTTTGAGGATCACTGTCGGATATTCCAGCTATGTAATTTTTATTAGGTACAGTAAAACTAGCTTTTCCTAATTCATCTTCATCGGGTGTGATTGTAACCCAATCATATGGGCCTGTCAGGATCTCCCAATCGAACTTAAGGGTAACATCGTCGTTCCCATCATCCTCCAGATCATGACCTATACCTTCAAGCTCGACTTCCTCATCGGGATTAGCGAAATCGTCTTCCCCAGCATCGGCATCAGGCAACTCATTACCAAACTGCGCCTGCACTTGGGGGGTGGCCCAGATAAGCACGCTTGCTAACAACGCCAGCACTGCCAACATGGTCATAACTTTCCGACGAGCATAAGAACTCTCTCCGTCGGACCAAACCGAGTGAAGCATAATCATGGACAACTTTCTATCAGACGGGCCTGTATTTTTAATACCATATCAGGTTGCTAACACCAAGTGGTGTTAGTGGGCCGCACAGCCCGCTTTCACTGCACCGGGCCGACCCTGGCTCAATGCAACTATCAGTTTTACAGATTAGGCCAACAATTTCAAACACTGCTAACCATTTTTTAAAATCTCCGCTCGGCTTAAGGGGCTAAGCGGATAGGCGGTTCATGTGGAGTTGCATTGGTTTGGCTATTCGCTTTCTTGACAGGGAGGCGGAATGAGGTCTTCGTACATGGCCGGGTCGGGAGGCCCAAGCCCCACCTTGCCATTGCGCCGCGTCACCACCCCGGTGCCGGTTTGATATGCCACAAGGTGCGCGTGCTTGGCGGCTTAATAGCCATCACTTCGCCACCGATCAATGCGCCTCAAATAACTGCGGCCCGCCAGAGTGGTCTCGAAAGCAAAGCTCCATGCACCACACTTGACAAATACTTGGGGGTATCGCGACCCCTCGATCCCCGGAAATGCTCGATACCTGGGAGTGCAGGGGGATGGTCCCAAACGGTTCGGTAAAGTCGGCTGATCGCAGCGTTTGCGTTAACATTAGGGGGGGGTTATATCAGATGGTGCCCAGGCTAGGGGCGGGATTTGAGCAGAGCACCAGCTAGGTCTTCGGGTGTGCCGTCGAAGTGGAAGGTCTCGTCGCGCGGGGTCGTAGAGGTCTTCTAGCTCTCTTCGGGTGGTTCCTCGGGGGCCATACGGTCAGCGTAACCCGGGCGGGCGATCAATCGTCAGGACGGGACATGAGGATGATGTTCCGCGTGTCGTCTATGGCAGCGGCGTTGTGAGATCGAGCAGCACCCCGGATCAGGAACCAATCAACGATAGTCCATATCCCGACACCGCCGAAGGTCAGCAGCTTGCCGATGCCAAGGCCGGTGTGGCCGAGGTAGAAGCGATCCACGCCCAGCCAGCCGAAGAAGAAGCTGAGTAGGAACGCTACGGTCGGGTCTTTGCGTACCCGGTTGTAGGACACGTCCAGTTGCATTTTCTCTTCGTTGGACAATCCTTGCTTGGCCTGGGCGAGGGCCAGGGTCTCGTCTAGCGCTGGCATTGGGTGACTCCCTTCGGCAAATCGATTATCGATTTGCCGTCAATAGCCTAGACCGCACCGAAAGGAACCAGGGGTCGATCCCCGGCTCCCGGTCTGGACTTGAATTGACGGCACCCACCAACCTAACCCCGTTGCACACTGTGGGCAACCGTTGGTAGACAGGGTATCAACCCCACAACTACAGTCTCGCCTTACACTTGATAGGCAACCTTGAGAGGCATCCATGAGCGCCGCACTGCTGCAACTGCTGAATCCAAAAAGCTGGCTTGGTAGACGACAGACTGCTTCGACAACTGAATCCGCCGATCCAGAAGCCCGCATCCGGGCTGAGGAAGCTGAGCTGGACCGGCAGATCGCCGACGCCACTATCGGCCACGATGCCCTTTCACGCGAGGAATTAGCGGCGAAATTCAACGACAATCTCGGGCGCGACGAGTTCGCTGTCTGACGCAATGCCCCGCTGGAGATGGGCGAACCTGCGCGTCCTTGATGAGTGGACAGAAGGCCGAAGCGACGAGGAACGGACAGCCGTCTACCGGGCGATGATGGCGGCTATGGAGTCCGACACACTGCCGGGAAGGCCAGTGTTGGCTCCGTCAAGACGATTGCGGAGAATGATCGACACAGAAGTAGCGACCATCAAATTCGCCCCGCCAGAGGACATGTGGAACGCTGCCCACGATTGCCTATTCCTACTGGAGATCAATTAAGCGGCTGGCATTTCGTGGCATTGGCGGAAGTGCGGCCCCTGAGCGAGCGTCGAACAAGATTCGGACTCACAGGTAAACAGTTGAACTGATACGCTCTCGAACCCTGCCGAATGGCCCCTATTCGCTTTCTTGAAAAGGAGGCGGAATGAGGTCTTCATACATGGCCGGGTCGGGAGGCCCAAGCCCCACCTTGCCATTGCGCCGCGTCACCACCCCGGTGCCGGTTTGATATGCCACAAGGTGCGCGTGCTTGGCGGCCAGCCTCAGCCCCCGCAAGACCGCTTCGGTTAGCTCATCGCCGCGCAAAACAGGAGGATGGTCGCTCTGGCTCTCTTGGTTGATATTGCTGGGCTCAGTCACGGTTCATGCCTTGTTCGACAAGCAGCGGTACCGTTCCAGTGTTGTCGAACACTTTCCACTCGTCAACCCTACCAATGTAGTGCTCAAACCCTACCAATGTAGTGCTCATGTAGATTCCGTAATCCAGCAGCAAACCGCCTTCGAACCACATCTTCAGGCACCAAATGGCCTCCCTGTCTCACCCGCTCTGCTATCCGCGACACGGCATTCTCGGGGTTGGCGAGGCTCAAATACAACAACACCACTTGATAGCCATCACTTCGCCACCGATCAATGCGCCTCAAATAACTGCGGCCCGCCAAAGTGGTCTCGAAAGCAAAACTCTGTCCCTGAGCAGCCAGACGGTTGATCTCGGTCAGCATCAGCCGACCCGCTGCGGCTTCCACGCCTGTGCCGCGATTAAGCGGTGACAATCCAGCAGCAATTAGGTCGGCATTAACAAAGTGCAGACCGGGCATCTCGCTTGACAGATACCGCATCGCAAACGTGGTCTTTCCCGCACCGTTAGGACCAGCAATCACGCAGATCTGCTTATCAGCCATGCGAACACACGATAGCTAGATCGATGGGATATCCCATCAGCACTATCATGGTTCGCGACAATCCTCTGAAAGCCAAACGCGGCTGACGGCCCGGTAACGCAACAAAATGCCCATCTAACGCGAGACGATGCTAGAGAGCACTAGCTTGCCGGTCTGCGGCAAGGCGTTGAAGTAGATCGCTGCTCTCGAAGTGTAGAGGATACGGAGTGTGGGAGGCGAGGCAAAGGGCACTTCGCTGCCCGGCAGGTCGTCGTCTAGAGCAGCGAAGAGCGCCCCGTAGACAGCATCGACAACGCTGTCGTCTTTGTCGATTTCCCAAGCATCAAGGGCTTCCCAGCCCTCCCATTTCCAAGATGCCATTGAGGTCAGGTCTTGTACTCATCGGGAACCCATGACGGGTAATAACCAAGGCGTTTGAAAACGCGTTCGACGAGTTCCTCTTTGCCGACACCGGGGCTGGTGTCAAACTCCCCCACGTCTATCCGCCGTTGAGTTTCTGCGGAATCGGCTTGAATCTTCGCTATTGTCTCCGGCGGGTGCAGGGGAGGTTCCGTCTGCACTGGCTCGTCGGTTTCGAGAAGTTTCATGCCTCGGCGGAAGGGCCGGGGAATGAGCCACTGTATTCGCTCAGGTCCCACGCTCTGCGACCTCCAAATGTTGCGCTACCGAACAGTGTAGGGCACGACGGTAATGGTCGAGCCGATCCCCTGTCAACCCCGATTGACCCATGGTGGGATCAGCGGGTGACCACTCCAAGACACATCCCTGTGCCAGCGCGCCTCTATAATTCTTAAAAGCTACGCGGGAAGAGGGGTGCCAGTTGAATTTATGCCTTGCCTACTCATAATATCACCTCCTGTTCAGGTTACGCCAGAACGTTGAGCACCCGAGCTGCGAATTCGCTAATAGGATGCAATTGATCTGGGCGCTTGATGAGCTTGTAAGATGCATTAGCGCCCTTCTCCATAGAGATGAGTTTGCCCGCGGCACCTGTTGCCACATCTGCTTTCGTCCAAGATCCCATGTAGATATCAGCTGGAGCTATGCCGATACAGAGCACAGCATCGTACTCACGGTGGTAACGGAGATGATTAAACTGAAACGAACCACCGATATCTTCCGTCGCTGTTTTTAACTCAAACGTCACGTCTTCGATACTGATATCCCAAGGTGATTGACGCAACCGCTTGCCGTCCGGTGAACGGGGAACCTCAATATCGAAACCCAACTCTTCACACAGACGCTCGACAAACGCCTGGCCGACATCTCCAACCGTAGAGTTGGAGACTCGCTTGATACGCTCAAATGGCGTTCCAACCCACTTATCGTGATCACTGTGCTCGGCCAGCACGTCCCGCAAAATGTCGTGCGGGTCAAGCATCGACAAACCCGCTATCTATCAAGGCTTGTCTGATGTGATACATAGAGATATGTCGGCAATTGTGAGCTGCAAGGTTGGAGTAATCACACCAGTCGATATCTGACAGGCACCTAGTCACATCATCGGCATCTTGTTTGATGATAATTCCATAGCCGCAAACATAGCGGACTTCTGAAAAATCACGCACGAGCTGCGGCGGCTCACTGTAGAAGGTGCGCTGAAGGAACCAGTCGGCAACGGCCAGTTTCTCTTGACCACACAGCCGCTCTTTTCGCATGTCTACAGTGAACAGATCAACCCACTGGTCGCAAGTGCTGTTTGGTGGTCGGTTGTTCACGCCTCGCCGCCATATCTGCCACAACGCGTTCACCTGCACCGGCTGGCCATAATCATCGCAAAAAGAACCGACGGGCAAATGTTCCTGACGAATCAGTTGAGCGCCATGCACCCGATATTTGGGGCTGCCTTTACCATCGCTTTGAAACGCCATCGGAAGGATCATGCCGATATAGTCGGCGAACACTGCCGAATGGTTGACGAACGCCAAAGCCAGCCATGCCCGATAGCCGAACGGCGGATTTCCTATCACTGCGATTCGGTTTGAAGGCTGGCTTGAGGGCGGCAACCATGAGAGGTAATCGGTGCAATCGAACTCGGCGCGGTCTGGCACGATTTCAACACCACTACGTCGGCCTTCGGGTAGCAAATCGTAAAACACCCCGTCTCCCGCAGACGGATCAACGTACCAATATACGTCGGGGTCAGCGTGGTCGGCGCGCATTTCGTCCTGCATCCACTCCCAACACTGCTCGGCCACATCAAGCTTCGTGAAAAACCGATCCAACCCCACGTCGTTGAGATTAACCCAAGGCGGGATCAGCGGGTGACCACTCCAAGACACATCCCTGTGCCAGCGCGCCTGTGCTAACAAGTGAGGTTGTGTAGCCGTCCAATCATCAAAGGCAAGCGCCGCTGCGGAACTCATGGCGCGATGAACAAGTCGAACGAGAGGTGACAGCCCTCCATAGCCCGAGATGTGTGAGCCATCTTAGCTTCGGTGTCCTTCGGGGCTTCCTCGGCTCACTTCTTGATTTCCTCGTTCATCGCTGGCCTGCCCTTATTTACGCTATCAGAGTCTCACGAGGGTGTGACGCTTCCTCCCGAGGTGATTGCTTACATCTATAATGCCCAAAAACTATGAGGGAAGAGGGGTGCCGGTTTGGGGGTTGGGATTAAGCGACCTGGCGTTGGCGCACACGTCTTCGGCTAGATCTTCGGGTTTGTCGCCTGTGACCTGTGCAACCACTGCTGATAAGCACGCCGTAATAAGAGCGTTGGTGAACGCCGGGTGTGAGGCGAAGGTGTCTAGAGCCGTTTGGCGTGCTATGGCTTCACGGCGGGTGTAGGGCAGGGCGCAGGTTTCGGCTATGCCGTCACCGTTGCCATCGTGCGGATAGGTGACAGCACCCCCAAGGCTGAAGTTGAAGCAGAAGTTGGGGCCATCTATTACCGGGCCTGAAAAGAACTGTGGGTTGGCGGTGAGGTCGGGAGGTTGCGGTTGTGGGGCTACTACGCCGGTAGAGCAGACATCTTTGGCGAGGTCTGCGGGTTTATCGCCATGCTGGGTGAAATCTTCGCCGTCGATAACTCGGCAAGCTTGACGCACCTCACGGTTGAAATCAGCGGTGTTCAAGCTGGCCACGGTGTTGAGCGCCTGTTGGCGTGCGGCTGCTTCGCGGCGGGTGGTTCGCAAAGAACAAACCTCGGCCACGCCATCTTTATCGGCATCGCTGGCGTAAGTGCGGGGGCCACCAAGACTTCTATTGTGGCAATAATCGGGGCCGTCGATCACCCCAGAAAAGAAGCGGCCCACCACAGTTACATGAACCTCATCTTGGCTGGTGTTGCCTGCCGTGTCGGTAACTGTGAGGGTGAAGGTAAGGCGCACGCTGCGCAGATTGATGATGTTGGGTGTACGGAAGGTGGGCCGCACAGTGCGCTGCGATGTGAGCACATCGGGATATGAGGTACCACCAGTGGGCCAAAAGGCTCGCAGAGCGTTTTGGTCTTGCGAGGTAATGGGGTTGATGACCGCAAGAGGATTGACGGCGATGGCGGTGTAGGCCCAGAGGTAGGTGAGGTGCTCGTTAGGGTCGGGGTCGGTTGTGGCTGTGGCATCTAAAACCACTGTGGAGCGTGGTTGAACCTTTTGATTGGAGCCAGCGTTAGCTGAAGGAGGGTCGTTGTGTCCAAAAACAGTAATGGTCACCACATCAGTGTCGAACACGCCCCAAGAGTCGGTAACGGTGAACAGCAGGTTGATCGCAAGACGGCCACTGCGTAGCTCGGGCGCTTGGAATGAGGTGGTGGGCTCGGTGGGGTTGATGAGAACCACAGGAGGGTCTGCAAGAGGAACGTTGTTGGCATCAACCTGTTGCCACAAATAAGTGAGGGTGTCGTCGTTGGAGTCGAAACCGAGGCCCGGTATTGTGACAATGCCGGTGCCATCGATGCCGCCTCTAGCGCCGTCTTCGCTGATGAGGTCGGCTGGGGCCACGGCTTCGGGAGCCTGGTTGTTGGTAACGATGAAGGTGATGGGAACGGTGGTGGTGCGGTCGGTGAGGTCGGTAACGCCAACAGTGGCAACCTGGATGATGTGGGTTTGGCCAGCGGGCAGTTGTGAGGGGGCGGTGTAGGTGGCCAAAGAGGTGGTGCCCCTGCGGGTGGCGTTGAGTTGGGTTATGGCAACGTCTTCGGTTGTGGCCTGCCAAGCGTGGACGAGGTGGCGGGCTTGAGTGCCGTCTTTGTCGTCGGCTGTGGCCATGAGTTGCACGGTTTGGCCCGGGGCCACCACGTAACGGGCAGGCTGGTTGATCTGGTTAGGGTTGGGTTTATAGGCGATTTGGGCAGGCTGGCTAGCATTGCGCAAAGCAATCTGCACAGTGGGTGCCGCGGGCTGATCGTGAAGAGTGATGCTGATAAGGGCGGTGTCAGAAACGCCGCTTTGGTTGGTGACGACAAGACGGTATTGCACATAGGCGGTGGCTTGGTTGCGCAAGGTCTCGGGCAGGTCAATGGTGATGGTCGGTTGCGTGCTGATGGCCGGATCGATGTTGAAACCCGTCAGGTTGGGGCGGGCGGCGCGGCGCTGCCAGGCGTAGGTAAGCCTCTCATCCGAGAGACCTGAGGTGCTAGATGAGCCTGTAAGAGTGATGCGGGCACCTTCTTGAACATCCCAATCGTTGGCATCGTTGTCACCCTCAAAGGGGGCATCAATAACGGCATCAACCGTGTAGCGCTCTGCATCGTCAATACGGCCGTTGCCGTTGGTGTCGGTGGGGTTGGGGTGTGGAAGTTTGGCCGACATGGTAATGGTGGCTTCGGGAGGCTGATTGAGGGTTACCCGTATGATGTCGGTTGCCGACAAGCCACCTGAATCGGTAACGGTCAGCTCGAAGTCGATGTGGTAGATGCTCGCTCGATTCACAAGCCTCAAGGGGGGCACTTGAAACTCGGCAGTGCGGCCCAACGGGGTGCCAGTGCGGATTATTGTAAGCCAGTTGTACGCTTCGGTGAGGATGCTCCACCGGTAGGTGAGGCTACTTTGGTTGTCTTCAACATCGAAGGTGCCTGAGGCGTTGAGATAGCCGGTGGTGTCTACCCCCGGGGTGAGGGCATAATCGTCACCCGCAATAGCCTCAGGAGGGCTGTTTCGGACTTGTGCTAAGGCTGCGGGCGCTAGGGCGAGAACGCTAGCTAGAAGGGCGAGGGTCAACGCGAAGATGCCTGCACGCATACCTGCGCGAACGATGGGGCTGATGGCGTTACCTGCGAAAGGCGTTGCAGCGGAGGTGAAACGGGGGCCTATGAGACAAAAGTATAAGGGGCCAAAGATGCCGTTGCTATCGAATTTTTAGCGACGTTTTGCTTGAAGCACACCCAACGCATACGCGTCAAATCTCTACTTGCTTGACGCGCTAATCTAGTTAATATACCAAATCTTAGTGCATTTGGCGCGTTAAAATATTTAGCACGCCAAATGAGGCAATGTTAAGCGCGGTACTTAACCAACAGCGACAAAGTCAGGAGGCCGATGGGCTGCTTAGTTGAGCAGATATGGCACGGCAACCCAGCCGCATTTCGCGCTATCGATCGACGCGGCGGACGCTTCAGGGCGTATGTGCCGTACCCACTCACTAATTGGCACCCACCTATTCCGTCTAGCTATGCATCAAGCGACGCTCACGCGCCGTACCCACTCACTAATTGGCACCCACCTATTCCCGCTGATGCTGCTGCGTCAATAGCCGCAGCCGAGCGCGATCTGCGCGACACCGCTGAGGCCACCGCATCAAAGCGAGGTGAACACGGCATGTTCTTCTGGGCTGAATCGCTCGGATCGTCGCGCATCGAAGGGGTTATGCCAGGTACAAAAAGGGTAGTACACGCCTTAGCACGGCGGCAGCGCGGCTTTAACGACGAACCGCCCGGGCCGGTGGCCGAAGTAATCGCCAACATCGATGCCGTGGACGAAGCGCTCACTTGGCTTGCCGACCGCGACAACTTCAGCGTTGACACCATCCGGCAGGCGCACCGCGTGCTCATGGATGCATCGCCTACCCCGCATTTAGGCGGAAAGATCCGCGACGATCAAAATTGGGTGGGCGGCTCAGATTGGCATCCTCTCAACCCCGACACGTTCGTGCCACCACCTGCGGCCAATTGCGGCCCGCTGCTAGACGACCTTGCGGCCTACATTCGGAACGACGACCACTCTCCTGTTCTTCAAGCAGCCATCGCGCACGCGCAATTTGAAACCATCCATCCGTTCGGCGACGGCAACGGTCGCACCGGCCGAGCGATATTGTATGCCGCGCTCAAACACCGGCTCGGGCTCTCTGATAGGGCTGTGATGCCACCGGTAAGCCTTGCACTATCCCGAGATCGAGATAAGTACCTAGGAGCCCTCACCACTTATCAGACCTATACCGGCCCCGCAGACGGGACTGAACGAGCCGATGGGCTCATCCCCCTAGTGGAATCGCTCGCTACAGCATCACACCGAGCATGCCAGTCTGTGCGCGTCTACTGCGAGGCCGTAGGCCAGATGCAAAACCATTGGCGAGCAGTCGTCGGCGGGCGGCGTGGCCGCTCTGTCATCTCAGAGGCAATCGACTGCCTTCCATCACACCCATCACTCACCCCGCCAGCCCTCTCCAAGCTCACCGGCTACACCGAAGCTCGGTGCGGCGCCGCGCTACGCCGCCTAGAAGAGGCTCACATCCTCAAAACCCGTACTGTCGGCCCCAACTCCAGAGTGTACGACTGCGACAAGGTGTTCGATGCCTACGAAATCATGGCATCCACAGTATGCGATCAATCCGCCTCGATAAGCGACTACGACATCATCATCGCCAATCCCTTCGTCGCCCCCAAAATACGCCGCTAGCTGACCAGCGTAAACATTCAACCAACTATCGGTCTAACCC
>VYCQ01000016.1 GCA_009843865.1 Acidimicrobiia bacterium | reverse complement strand
ATTTTCTGTGGTTTCTGTTTTGTACTCCCCTGTAAACCCCACCCATTTTGGTTTTTTCCGTGGGCACCCCAAAACCCAATTGGCCCCCCCCCCCCCCCCCCCCCGCGGCATTTCTGCGCCGTTTGGCACTCCAACGATCTCGGTGCGCCAGTTGGCCATGCCCGCGTCCGACACCGCGGAACGAGGAAGCACCATTGCGATCTTCCCCCTATCTCGGCAGAGGGTGAGGTTGGCCCACGAAAACGCCTTGTAAAGATCGGTTTGGCCACTTCCAAGCCTTGGAAACGTGGCTCGCAACACCTGCTTGAAGTCTTCAGCTCGCTCTCTTTCACCTTCAAACTCAGCAGCCAAATCCGGCCGCTTAGCCTCCAATGCGTCAATCAAGGCTCTCCGCTTGGCCACCGGCTGCGACCGGACTCCGGGCAAGTGCATCCCCCACCAGACCTCGCGATCCACCACCACCTTCTCCCAAGGTGGATTGCCCAACAGGCAGTCGAAACCGCTCCGCTTCTTCCGAACAAACACCTCGGGCCACACCGTGGGATAATGGACGGGATCAAGGCGCTCTACCGCATCTCGCACGGCGGGCTCGTCAGCCAAGGCGGCGATCTTCTCAGAGCTGAAGTCGAAGTCGCGGTGGATCTCTATGGCCCCTGCTCGCACGGCGGTGGCAACATCGAACACCGCCACAGCCGGTGCGACTGCTTCGAGGGTTTGGGCATGGGCGGCACGAGCCGCTTCGATCTCGGCCTTGTCAGCATCGTTAAGCCGCCCAAGTCGAGCTAATGGCTCTTGGCAGCCTGCCAACAGGCTCTGCAACTGATGAACGAACAGCGAAGCCTCAGCCTTGCTGCCCTTCGGCGTGACCGCGGCAGCCGCATCGTCGACCGATGCCACCCCCGTGAGGCTGTCGCCTTCGACCAGGTTGTGGTCTAGGAACGACAGGGGCAGGCCGGGGACGAAGGTGTGAACCCAAATAGCGAGGCGAGCGAGTTCGACAGCGACTCGGTTCTTGTCCACACCGTAGACGCAGTGTCGAGCCACTTGGCGGCGCAGCAGAGCACCAACCTCAATCTCAATGCCATCGGCCAAATCGCCGAGAGCCTCAATGGCAGCAGCACGAAGGCGGTTCAGCTCTTTGGTCACCGCAGGAACGGGGTGAAGGGTTAACCAAGCCGACAACCTGGGCTCGATACGGTCGACTGCGGCCACCAGAAAGTGAGCCGATCCCATAGCAATGTCGGCGCAGCGAAAGTCAAAGAACGCCTCAGCCAGCGCAGCATCGTCGCCTCGCTCTCGAAGCTCATCAAGTCGAGCAATATGATCATCGAGGGCAGGCTCTAAGGCGTTATCTAGCAGATGCTCAACGGCGAAGGGCTTGGTGAAATACGAGCCGGTGGCTTTGCGCACCCCAGAGCGGTTGTGGAAATACACCGCCCCGGCCTGCACCTCCACCTCATCGTCATCACCCGCGGGCACGTACTGCTCTTTGCCGCTGACCACCTTGACCGCGAGGTTGTCTTGAGCTACCGACAGCTTCGACTCTAATAAGCCCTCGTAAATGGTGCCGAACTCCCGCACCGAAAGAGATCGAAAATCCACCGGCCCCAAACCCTCAGGCCCGTCGTCCACCAGCACCGCGGCCAAGGCAGGGCCGAACTCTGCGTTGGTGAGCCTAATATCGGCAATAGCTGCCCCCGACGAACTCACTGCGGGATCAGCAGAGAACAACCCACCGTTATAGGCGGGCACCCCCCAATCGCGGTTACCGTGGTTTACCGCATCCCAAAGCTGATGTACATCATCCCACAAATCTGTGGCCCGCTCGTCATAGTCGACCCGACCCCGACGACGGTCGTCGGCAAGCTGTCGGGCGATGTGCGACAGAGAATGATCGGCGTAGCGGCCGTTGGTACGATAAGGCAACAGATCTTTATCTTCGGCATAAGCCACAAACAACAGCCGAAACAAGATCACCATGACCTGCTCGTAAGCATTAGCCAGATCGCCTTCGCCCAGGTCGTCGCCGTGGCGATCACGAGACAGACGAACAGCCACCGCCCGGGCTAGAGCTGGCACCGTCTGGTGATACACCCGCTCGCGCAAACGGACCGCTAAATCAGCCACGAAATCTGCCGACCTGTCGAGTATCTCTACCAAGGTGCCACTATCGGCCAGCGCTTCAGCCGAGAACAGCAGGTGAAGGTAACCAGCTAATTCGGTTGGAAGCAGCGACAGATTCAGCTCTACAAAAGTCTCAGTTCGGCCCTTTCGGCCCACGCCAGTATCGGCTCGGGCCGCGTAGAGGCGGATCTCCGACGACCGAGTAAGGATCACCCAGTCCACCCGATGCTGGTCGGCCAGCGCTAGAGCCCGAGACACCGGAGAGGTGCTATCGAACCGGCTCGACGGTGCCTCAAAAGGTTCGTCTTCGTCACAAAACACGGCCACGGCGTGGTTGCGGCCGCCGATGGTAAGCATGGATGCATTGGTTGCCAGCATCTGAATGTGAAAGCCTAACCCCTCCACCAAACGGCGACCCCGGCGGCCCAACAAAGGCAGAGCCCTCCGGGTGGCCTCAGACCAATCCCTCCGCTCAGGCACACCGTCTTTGAGTTCTTGGGTAGCCAGCAACCCCACATTGCGCAACCCCGGAAAAGGAGACTCCAACTCGGGCATGGTCGACAGCAAGAAACGGGTGGCGGCATGGTGGCTAGGCTCGCTCAATGCAACCTCGGCTAGGCGCTCGGCCTGCGATACCTCAATATCGTGGTACACCACCGGCTGCTCGCCCACCGGCCCGCACAGCGACACCCGCTGGCCCTCGGCGGTGGGATAAAATGCCACCAGCAGCACCGGACTTGCCCGACCGGCCCGCCGCTTCGACCATCCCTTGTGGAGATCAGCCATTCGTGGCTTGCTCAACGCTCGAACCAGGGTTACCTCCAACCCGCTGGGCACGCTCTGAACGAACACCCCCGAAGGTATCAACGACGACGGAAAACCTGCCGGGGCCGACCAAGTAGTGGGATCTCGATCAATGAGAAAGCTATCCACAAATCGACAATCCTACTCAAAAATCCTTCACCGCAAACAACGCTGGCTCGGGTAGCGGTTTATTCGATTGGCAACTACCAAACAACAATCGAACGGCTATGACGATGTTTACGCATACGATCGTCTTTGGTGACGAGTTGCCAACCCAATTCGATGGCAGTGGCATAAATAAGCCGATCTGCTGGATCACCGGGAAAGGATCTGGGCAAAGATGCAGCAATAGCAGCAATTGCCGGGGTCAAAGCAACCGTGCGCACCATGCTAGAAAGAGTATTGAGCCAAGATGAAATCGGCTGCTCTACTGTGATGCTGCCTTGATGAGCTTGCCAAGCCAGCTCATACCATGTGATAGCGGCAACCGCCAGCTCACTGGCATCCTCCAACACGGCCACCGCATTCGAGCTAAGACGATGAGGTTCGGCTGACCACCACTGCAATACATGGGTGTCTAGCAGCAGGATCGTCAATCGAGTTCCCATTCCTCGCCGGTTGTGAACAACAGTTCGTCATCAGCAGCACTGACGGCAATCCCAGCAAACCGACCCCGCAGCGCGGCAGACCCCGCAGCAGGAACCAATCGCGCCACCGTAAGCCCGTGCTTAGTAATCTCGATTTCATCGCCTCCCGCCACGTCGTTAAGCAATGCCAACAGCTGAGCCTTAGCCTGTGTTGCCGTCATCTGTCGCGCCATGCTGACCACTATACCAGTCAGATTAAAATGATACTGCACTGCAAACAGAGCTTGTATCAACAAGCAGCACTAATCCTAAATCAGGTTATTCAAACTCTGAAGCTATGGTGCCAAGATTGGTGGCATTTTCAGAGACGATGCGTTGGGTAGATTCATTGAAGCCGTCGGGGTTGGTGGCTCGCACTTCTAAAACAAGTTCAACCTCAGAGCCTAGATGAGCGCTTATGTGTTCGGCGATCTCCCCTAACTCTTTGATACAACGCACAGGGTCAAGGTTGAACTGAGCGTAGAACTGAGTTGAACTCTGGGCAGATGCCGGCTCAGGATCATCCTCGCGATCAGATGGTGGAGTGATCTCAGGGCCGCCTTCAAACCCGCCAAGTTTGGGCTCAAAATCGGCAGGTTCAGGCAACCGGTCGGGATGTACTAACAGCCCACTTGAGGTTGGGTTGATGTGTTGGCCGGTTTGCATGCCAACCCAAGTTGATCCGTCGTGAGCATCGGCATAGGCAAAGGTCTCTTGTGCCCAATCGGTACTAGCGGTACCTGTGCTGATGGCAGTATCAAGCACATGAGGTGACGACAACCGGGGCATGTATGGATAACGAGCATAAACCTCTCGGAGCTTTCCCACTGTTACGTCGCCTTGCTCTG
Source organism: Acidimicrobiia bacterium (assembly GCA_009843865.1). Taxonomy (GTDB): domain Bacteria; phylum Actinomycetota; class Acidimicrobiia; order Acidimicrobiales; family Bin134; genus Poriferisocius. Next base: position 11,784 of record VYCQ01000016.1, on the reverse strand, counting down.
TCCACAAGTCACGGCCGTCGATGTCCATCCGCACTCGAACACCGCTGTAGCTCGCGATCAGCTTCTCCTCGGTAACCAGCTTCTTAGAAACTCGCATGCCAATATCGCCGCTGGTGCTCGCTCTAGAAGTCAGCCACTCGATCTCAGAAGTGCCTACCTCTTGTTTAGGGGTCAGCACTAGGGTGAAAGTCTCGGCGATAAGGCTATCCACTTGTTGAGATATCTCTTTTGCCTTGCTCTCGGCTTGCCCCTTTTGATGAGGAGTTAAATCGAGAGCTTCGTGCTCGTCGATAATCGACTGCCAGGCCAGATAAAGCCGAGTTGCTTCACGAAGCTCGCTTAGCCGATTGGCGGTAGCAGCCACGAACACGAGCAGGTTGCGGTTGAGCCGGGGGCCACCGTGTCGCTGCTCTAAAATGCTCTGAGCCAAAGTTACAGCCCGTGAATGCTCATCGTTGGCTGAATGCGTGGCATCAGGTTCGAGAACCACAAGCCGCACGCCATCATCGTCATCTGGAACATCTCCTGGACCTTCGGCGAACACCTGCACTGCGGCAAAACCACCCCGTTCCCGCTGATTAGCGAGCCTGTACCGCACCTCATCATCAGCGTGATCATCGGTGTAGTTGGATGCCGCCCGATCAGCGGCCACCCGGGTGACGTTAGGCTGAAGCGAGTACCAATACTGGGCACCATCTACATAAAGATGAGTGGCCTCACCCGATAACCGCCGGATCGCATCGCCAAACTGTCCAATCTGCTCACCGGGCTGCGCGCAACCCAGCACCACCGACTTCAAATCCACTCCCCGCTTGCCGTCGGGTCGAGGTGCCGAACCCATGTACACAGTCCGCGCTGCTCGCCTGGTGGCTGAGAGTTGCCCAAAATGTTTGTTGACGCTATCAATGCGAAGCGGCAGGGCATTAGCACCGTCAACATCCGACTTGATGACAGGGTCCCAGGCTTCCTCTAAGTACTTCTTCATCTCGCTGACCAGCGCCCCCGAGTCCATCGGCAAATTGCCGGGCATGATCAAAAGCGACTTGTCGCCACGCTGCCAAAGCTGAGAGATAGCCAACGCCATAAGTCGCAGCACCCCACGGGTTCGCTGAAACTTGTCGAGAGCCGACCAATCATCAAACAACCGGTCAAACAGCTCGGGATGTATCGGATAAGACATCTCCATCCGCTTGCGGTAATCGCTTTTATCAACACCAGATGGAAACTCTTTATCTTGGGCACGATACATCTCGCTAAAAGCACGTATAACCCCGTCGCGCACCTTTGCCTTATCTGCGGGCACCGGATCAAAAAGACGGCGGCGAACGATCTCAAACGACTCATCAGGCGATGCTGGCTGCCACTGAGCAGCCTTGCGGGTGACAACGTTCTTGAGCTTCTCTAACGCCGTGCGCCCCCGATCGCCACCTACTTCGATATCAGACGCGGGAATTGACACCAGCACCACCACATTGGAAACAGCAGCGGCAGCCTCGGTAAGCGCCTGAGCAAAGGTGAACTGGGTATCAAAATCACCGCCAACAAGTCGAGGGCCGTCGCCACCGTCACGCAGCTGACGGGCGTAGGCCACCCATTCATCAATCAGCACCACCGCTGGCCCGCACTGTTGAAACAGCGTTCGAAGCACTGCCCCCGGATTAGTTCCTGCCTCATCGTCGGCTCGAAGCAGCTCATAGGCTTCCCGACCTCCGAGCTGATACGCCATCCGACCCCACAAGGTGCGCAGAGACACGCCATCTTCAACTAGTTCGGGTTGCGACGGCGAGATCATCTGGCCGACCATCACCGCCCGAGACACCTCATCGGGCAAGCACAAATCTTCTTCCGCAAGCATCTCTCCAACTCCGGGAAGCTCCTTGGCTTGCACACCTGATGCCAGGTGATACAACGCGATCAGGCTGTGGGTCTTGCCGCCGCCGAAGTTGGTCTGCAACTCGATGATCGGATCGCCCCCACCCCCAGACAACCGCCGAGCAGCCCCGACCAGCAGATCGCGCAGCCCCTGCGTGATATAGGTGCGAGCAAAGAACTCTTTTGGGTCCTGATACTCTGGCTCAGCATTGCCGCTCAGCACCTCAAACAAATCGGCGGCGAATTCGGCTTGCTCAAAGTTCCCTTGCGCTACATCAGCATGAGGGGTGATGATGTCGCGCCACGGGGTTAGCCCCTTGGTGGGCTCCCCCTCGGTAGGCTTTGCTGCCGTCTTACGCCGTTCAGAGCGCGACTCTTCTTCCACCATCTGACGCATCAGGTCGCGGCGCAAACTGCGAATCTGCTGCCGCTCATCTAAGTTGCCAAAGGTCTCCAGCAGCCGCTCCATCGAGTCAAGCGCCCGTACCGTGTCATCGGTAGACAGTGCCTGCTGGTGCGCCCAACTATTGCGGGCATCGGCCACCTCAAACACCAGCGCCCGAACAGCAGGTGGAAAGCCGTGTCCGAAAACCTCTTGCCAAGTGACCTTCATCCCCTTAAACAAGAACGCTGCATCCTCGGTAGACGGGTTGCTATCAGGAGTATGCAGCCGCCCATTAACCGTCTCAAGCCAGCCGTCACCGTAAAACCCCCGCCATGTGTCCTCGCACTTCGGACGCAACCCATCACGCAACAAATCAAGCGCTCTGGCGATGCGCTCAGTATTAGCCATCACCATATCTACTGCACCTCAATCTGCTCTACGACCAGTCGGGATGAACAAGACTCAAAAAGCACATCAGTATCTACGAGCAATTCTCTCGTAACCATTACTCACAACTCAAGAACAGCTAGAAAATCTTCTGCTTCCTTATCGGTAATGGTGCTGTCCTGAAGAAATTCGATCTGATCGATGACGTTGACTTCTTGCAACTCGGCCAATTCCTCCAAAGATTGCGACATCCAGAAATTCTCTATATCCGGCATCAACCCCAACTGTACCGCCGATGCGATCTTCGTAAGTTCAACCGAAATGATTGCTGCTGTCGCCTCGTTGTAAGTCACACTACCTTGAAGCTGTGCCTGCTCGCGCAGTGCCTCCTTAATACTCATAGCGTGGCTATCGTCGAAACGAACAATGACCGAATCTCCGAATGGGTTCCTCAGTCGAGCTGTGTTCTTCTCGAAATCTGCCTCATAAAGGATCCCAACCAATGTCCCGCCATCATCGCTGCAAGTACGTCGCTGAACTGCCGCGGACAAACGACTACGCGCAGCGGTGTCCAGCACCGCCTCGCGTGGCACTTCTCCAGGTTGAATCAGGACTAGCGACTCATAACGTTCACCGATATTCAGGTCCTCGGCTAACTGACTAAGTGCGGCCGTTGCTGCGGGAAAATCAGTCTCAGAGCCCTCAAGCACATTGATAACTGTGCTGATTGCTGAATCTGCAAGCTGCACGTCGTCCAGATCCAGTGCCTCTTGATCGGAGTGTGCAACAGGGGGAGCCAACTCCAACACCAGGCTGCCTTCCTTAATGGCAGTTAGCCGCAATTTCGTAGCACCAATAATTGCTTGAGGAAGCCGTCCCCCTTTACGGGGGGCTCGACCGGCGATCTGTGCAGCAGCCCGGCTAACAACACGATCAACCCCGTCAAATAGATGGGCGAGATCAGACGTATAAACCTTGCCAAGTCGGGCATTATCCCCGGTGAGACGCAGAACAAGCCGAACCTTCATGCTGCCATCTCCTTAAGCATCGGCTTGCAGAACTTGAATGGCACCCTCAAGCATAACGGAATTTCTCCACATATTTCCAGCCTAGACCTAGCTTGTGACAACGGAGGCTGCTAGTGGTCAGAAGTATCCAAGAGCTAAACCAGCCCAATCTGTCATGCACCCTCCCTATCCTTACAGCGATGTATGTTGGACTGACCGATGACGAAGGGGTAGAGGTTCCAGATGAGTTGATCTCAACTCATGCCGAGGGGCGGCTGATGCTATTCGTTGGAGCGGGAGTGTCGGTTGATCCCCCATCGGAGTTGCCAACCTTGCAGACATTGACCGAAAAACTATGCACAGAAAGCCAAGAATCTCTGCCCACGGATGGCATAACCCTCGATAAGAAGCTGGGCCTCTTAAAAGAAAAGGGCGTGAATATCCACCAGAGGGTCAAAAACATTATCGACAGCCCTGAGTCGAAGCCCAACGATCTGCACAATGCGATAGCAGAATTGACAACGACCAAACAGCCTCGAATCGTGACCACCAACTACGACCGTCATTTATCTACTTGCTTGGAAGAGCGTCTAGACGGTGACCTTAACGAGTATCCCTCATTGACCTTTCCTCAGCGGGAGGATTTCACCGGCATCGTGTACCTGCACGGCTCGGTTAAAGAACCCGCCGAGCATCTTGTGGTCACAGATGCCGACTTCGGCAAGGTATACCTGGAGACCCCCTGGACCGCCGCTCAGTTCCTAAGCGGGGTGTTCCGGAACTTCACCGTGCTGTTTATTGGCTACAGCCATGACGACACTCTCATGGAATATCTGGCCCGCTCGCTACCTGCCGATAAAACAAACCGGTTTGCACTATGCAACCACCATGAAAACGAAAACAAGCTCTGGCAACAACGGGGAATAAAGCCCATCAAATATGGCACCCATGATGCGCTGCCCGAACTGCTTCGGAAATGGGCTGACCAAGTCCGAATGGGAATCCTGGAACACCGTCAGCGAATCGAAACCATTGCCTGTGGAGTGCCACCACTGTCTCGCGAAGACGAATCATACCTGCAAGAAGCCGTGACAGTGCCTGAACATCTGCGCTTTTTCACCAAGAGCGCCCGCGCTAAAGAGTGGCTCAGATGGGCTCAAGAACTTCCCAACTTCAAGCGTATTTTTGAACCCCGAGCTGAGTGCCAGCCAAATGACCTCTGGGTTCAGTGGTTCGTGGAACATTTTGCCTTGTGCGATAACTCAAAGTTACGTAAAGAGGCTTTCTCCATCTTCCTACACCACGGAAGCAACTTTAGTCCTGGTCTCTGGTACAGGTTGCGTATATCGTGCCAAAAGTCGCTAAAAGACAGGAACGATGCCGCCAAGGATGCCAAAAAATGGCTGCTTTTGTTAATCCAACAGATTCCACAGGGGGGCAAGCAGCACCTAGGGTGGCTGCTTGACAATTGCGACCCCAAACGCGATCAACACACGATGCTTTTGCTTCTAGACAAGTTGCTTGAGCCTCAGCCAGTTTTATCTCGACACGCTCATTTCAGACAAGAAGCAAGGCTGGAACCCAGCTTTGAAGGAGACCCTTGGGAAATCTGGACTTACTGGAGTAGTAGCCTGTGTCCCAACCTGTCAGATGAGGCGCTGGCATCAAGCGTGGCTGCGATACTGGATCGGCATCTGCGGGCCGCCCATCTGATCGCCGCGCCCAACGGTGACCCCAACCAAGAGTGGTTCGAGCTCAGCTTTGCCAGAAGCGCCATCGAAACCCATGAACAAGACGAGGCATCTCGACACAAAGACATCGGACTTCTACTCGATATGGCACGAGACACATTGGAAGCGCTGCTCGAACACCACCCCGAGCTTGCCAAGCACTACCTGAGCTCGTGGGATAACACCCAGATGCCATTACTTCAACGGCTGGCCATACACGGATGGACAGAGCGCCAAGATGTCACCGCCGACAAAAAGATCACCAAGCTGTGCAACTCGGGTTGGATTTTCAGCTCTGGCTTGATACATGAAACGATGAGGCTGGCTGTTATTACCCTGCCAGACACATCGCCAGAAGCCATCAACAGCTTGGTCGCGCACATCGAAGCTGGCCTGCATGAAGAAGACGAGTATTCCGAACGGCGGGTCTATGAGTGGCTTGCGTGGGTCGCTCAACACTCATCATCTGCACCAGCCGTCCAACAAGCACTGTCTGCTATTCAGGAAAGAAATCCTCAATGGCAGCCATCTGAACACCCGGACTTGTTGAGTTGGAGTTGGTCGGACACAGTAGAGCCGCCAAATCTGGGCAGCCCCGAAGACCTGCACCAGATAATCACAGACAATCCCGCAAAAGCCATCGAACACCTGTTGAGCTTCTTTCGGAATGGCGAGTGGGATGAACCCAGGTGGTGGGATGCCCTCGGCTGGTTGCAAAGCACTTTGGAGTCGTATCCGGCTGATGGAATCAAGATCATCGACGTGCTCCTGAACATGGAGAAGCTTAAAAATCCCCACGCCAGTGAGGATTTCGCGAACACGGTCTTCAGGGTATGGACAAAATCTGAGTTCGATCCCAGCCTCTGCCAAGCCATCGCTGAGAGGCTCCCAGCCATATGGGTCACAGGCACCGCCAATTGGACGAGAAGTAGTGACCTTACAAATAACAACGTTGGCCCGCTCACTCAGGCCATCAACCACTGGGCTGGCCACCTAGCTGAAGTGGTACTCGGCTTGGTTCATAAGGAATACCAAGCTGCCGAAGCAAGCTGGAACGGATTGACCAAGCCGACCAAGACCATGATGGAAGCAATAACCAGCGAAAACAACCAGGCTTCGCTCCACGCTCAAGTAGTACTTGCAAGCAGGCTCAGTTTTCTGTTCGTCATCGACGAACAATGGTGCCGAGAACAGGTTCTGCCCTTGCTTGACCCAAACACCAACAGAGATCGCGCGATCCGTTGCTGGGACGGCCTTCTTTTCGGACGTCTTGGACCTCCCAAACTGCTGGAAACCGGCTTACTTAACCTCTTCGTCGCCATGTCCGAGTACCTCGGAGACCAGCACAACGAAACCGGCATGCACTTCCATCGACGATTAGCTGAAATAGCAATCTCCTCCGGGATCAACCCCATAGAGCAGGGTTGGTTGAACAGCTACACAGCCAAAGCAAGCCGAGCAAGCCGCGTTAAATGGATCAGACAAGTTTCCTATATGCTGCCTCAGCTGTCGAGCAAAGAAACCGATGCCCAATGGGATGCGTGGATGCTCCAGTACTGGAGCAATCGGCTGGACAGCGAGCCCCGCTCTTTAACCGACGACGAAGCCACCACCCTCGTCGGCTGGACAGCAACCCTCGGAAGCAGATTCCCCGAAGCGGTAGAGCTTGCCTGCAAGCACACAGCATCGATGGCAGAGCACTCGACAGCGATCACCAGGCTGCATCGCCTCGACGATCAACCAGAGCGGATTAACCACCTTGAAAAACATCCAGAGCACACCGCCAGGCTCTTGGCCCACTTGCTCTCCCATACCGAGACAACCCTTCCCCTTCGCCAGACGCTAGAAGGCCATGCCCTTAATGAGATGATCCCCACGCTCCTCAGCCGCATAACCCCAGAACAGGCCCGCCCGCTAAAAGAACAAGCCGTCCGCATGGGTATTGATATCTAGATATTTCCACTCACAGCCCGCCATCGCTACCACACCCTTAGCTGCCGATCCCTCCCCCACTCCATAGAAAGTTGGCACTCACCCAAACCGAAGCCAAAACGACTTCTAAAAGACAACTTGTTGTATGCCGCTATCTCGCGGTATCTGAATTGCTTGCGCTGCGAGTTTCAAAATCAAAATGGTAGTTCTGACCGCGCTCCGCATATGTGGGTCGAACAGGTTCCACCGTTGGCAAAGGAGGTGCATCCTGACCTGAATTAGCACTTTGACCTTCTTCAGCCTGCGAAGCCGGAATCTCAGTTTGAGGTGTGTCAGTACCGGACATTTTTGCATCATAGCGCAAAACTCCGACACCCAATGAAACAAAGCTAAAGACAAAAAACACGATGGTAGCCTTCATCATGTACCCGGCAAACCGAACACGACGCTCGTTCGTCTTGTAAGCCCTGTCTTGAGCCATCAGCAAGTTATAACGAAACTCAAACTCATCATCCCCCCGCTGAAACGGTCCTTCTACCAAGGCTCTAATGCTCGGCCCAATCTCCCATCGGCGTGGCCAAAACACCAAGATGGCAGAAGCCAACCCCAACACAAATAAAACAGCCGATACCCAAGCGGTTACAAGGTCGAAGCGCCCATCAAGGCCCAAAATGCTGAACACCACGAGACCAGAACCTGGCAAGAAGATGCCCAAGAACAACCCTGTAATCCGCTGTAGAAGCTCGTATCTCTCATCCTGATCCTTGCGCTGCCGCAATGCTTCTTCGACAATCAGCGGCAAGGTCGCCTGACGATTCTTGATCACCTCTGCAATATGAGACGACACTGAAGAAACATCAGACATGCAAGAAAAAACTACCCGCTAAAAAACACCCACTCACTAATCGAGATTCCTAGCACCCGACCTGAAGGTTGAGTCAGACGAGAATGAGACCGTCACACAGTCGAAAATTACCCGCTTCCCGTAACCCACAAGTCTGGTGGAATCCATTCTTGAAACAAGCCCATTCCTGTTCTAGTGAGTTCTATATCTATGTAATCGGGCAACGATTCAATCTCTGGACTGGAAACGTAGAACCCGAATCGGAACTCCCTTTGCCCTCTAAACACCTTGCGCTTGCATAGCCACCGCTTGTACAGCAGTGCATTCTGCTCCAAAAGCTCCTCTGACCCCGTGGGGATAGGTGCGTCATCGTAGACATACTGCACAGGTCCCCAGAAAGCCTTGATCTCATGCGAAGCTGCGCCGTTGAGCTTCAGCCACCGATATATGCCATACTCAACCTCAATCTTCAGCTGCTTGTGATTGGAAACGATTGTCCAAAAACTTCGATCGGACGGCAAAGAGTCTTTCAACAACAACCACTCATCTTCACTTTCAGGCTCATGTGACAAGCACAACAAAAATGGAGTTGGTACCCCCGAATCATCAACAGATAACTCTTGCAAAAAATTCGTTGTTCCTACCTTGATGCCTTTAAGGTAGACCGGCTTTGTCTCAAACTCTAGATAAAAGTCAATCGGCAAATCTTCAAAATGCTGTATCATGGTATCAGGACCTTGCCATTCCATCGTCAGATGTGCCTCGCGAGTCAAGCGTTGCCCACCCTCATGCATATCGCCAATCCCAGCACCCACCTCAAAATCCCTAAACCTCTTAGCTGAAGTCAACCTCAGTCCACCGGTTTCTTGAGGGATGTACCGTGACTCCCAGGCCCGCAATAAACGCATCGCTTTCCCTTCTTAACAAAATTAAAACCAAGATAGCGTTAAGCACGAAAAAAGTGGCGAGTAGTTGGAGGAACCAGCTCACCTATACAGACACCTCATGCAGGCACAACGACTATGCCCGACTATGCCATTGTGAAATGAGGGGGATGGGATGCCCCTGCAAGCACAGCATCCAACCAGCACTAAATCGGAAGCTGAACCACAGGCTGTTCCATATACACACTATAACGCTAACCTTCGGCTTACGGCCTTCCCTCCGCCGCTCCATAGAAAGTTGGCACTCACCCAAACCGAAGCCAAAACGACTTCTAAAAGACGACTTGTTGTGTACCGCTATCTCTCAAAATCTAGGTCACACCTTGGTTAGAGCATGGTTGGTTGGGTGGTGTGTGTTGGGTGGGTTTGGAGGTTGGTCCATGCGGTGATGAGGTTGTTGTATGAGGCAGCTTCTGTGGTCCAGCCTTTGTTGTTGGCTTTTTGGTATAGGAGGTAGGCGAGTTGTCGGGCTCGTTCTGCGTAGCTGCCTAAGGTATGTAAAAGTTCTGCGGCTTCTGATTCTGATCGTTCTAGCGCAGCAATCAGATATTGGAGTGCTTCCCACACGGTGAGACGGGGATCTTCAGCAGGCTGCCAACCCTCAGCAAGCTCACAGCGTTCGTAGAGACAAAACTTGCCTGCCCGGGCTTCGCCAATGCCTGATTCTTCGATACCTGCTAGCGATGTGTTTTTAGCATTAGCCACACTATCGGCATCACCTGACGGGCCAGGGTTGTAGCCGTGTTCTGCGAACCAGCTAAGCGCGAACCTGCTGTCGCGGTCAAGCTCGGCTTCTTCGCCATCGAGCACCTCACCCAACACATCGTTAATAATCGCTAGCGCAGTCGATACTGGCATGGATGACCCATCGGCCTCCACCACCTTGGCATAACGCGAGAACACCTTAATGCCGGGACCAATAGTGGACTGAGCCATATCCACCGGAGCGATGTTGCCTGACTGCAAAACACGCACCGCCTCAGGCAACTCATCGCGCAACGCCGCCATAAACTCACCACGCGTAGCCAACTGCGCTGAGCTAGGCCGAGCACGACAAGCCAACACAATAGAAGAAGCCAGGGCATTGCTCTTCGAAGCAACCAAACGATTACCAAGCTCTGTTCTCATCGGCCAAGTCGCCGTTACTTGCAAACCAGCATCAACCATTGCTTGAAGAAACGTATCCCAACCAGTAGCACGCACCTCACCATCACGGGTCTCAGTAGCCTTATACGCATAATAAATGGTCGCAGGCACATCCTCACACTGACTTTTTGCTACCTGGGCCATGAACTCGGCCATCCCCGATTCAAAAAACTCCTCAGCCACCTCTTTTGAACCAGACCGATAACGATTAGCGATCAACTCCTCAGCCTTTGGAGTCAACAGCGTGGAGCACTCATCAGGCCACACATCCGAAAGATTTCTTCGCAGCCAGACATAGAAAAAATCCGACAAGTCGGCATAAGAAATGTTGTCGTAATAAGGCGGATCAGTAGAAACAGCGGCCACCTTAGATTGCCTTACGCGAGCCCGAGCGTCCCGCTGGACCACCTCACCAGCAACCAAACAAGAAAAACCCTCCAACGCCCTAGCTATCCCTACAACCGAGTTAATCCAACTACCCGAAGAACTGCCCAAAGGATTGTTCTCAGCGAAATCCCAAGACATAGGAATCGCCTGACGTGCGAACACATTACGAGCATGCTGGCGTGAAGAATCCCAAGAACAAATAGTCGAATTACGATCTGCCATACGATCAACCGCAAAAGCCAGGTAGGTGACTATTGCGTCTGCGTAAGCCACCGCGCCGCAACCACCGTCTCGAAGTCGTACACCATCGTCGGCCATACCCGCAGCAAAAGCGTCTGCTGTGATCTGCTCAGCCACCTCACCTAAAAGATCAGAAAACGTGGTCAACGCTATGAGCTGACGCGGGGTGAACAGGTCGCCGTAGCTGTTCATTCCATAACCAGGAGTCTGAAAATTGCGGTGCTTAGTTGGCATCAACGCAGAAGGTGAGTACTGCGGATACTCGGACACATCAATGTGCAATTCGGGCGGATCGGTATAGACCCGCCCTTTTGCGCCTTCGGCGACTACGGCCATAAGTTGTGCTGAAAGTCTTTGCGCTAGACCTTCAGCTCGAATGTAGTTAAGCGGTATGGAAGCGCCTGTGGCGATACACACCCCACCTCCACGTCCAATGGTACGTTCAAGTTCCGGTTCTCCTCCTTGGCGGATTTGGTAAGTGATGGTTTGTGTTTTCTGGTTGATGATTGGTTCGATCCACACTTTGGGTTTACCCGGACGATTGGCCAATGTCCACGATGCCACGAGTGGCACATAGCCTGACCAGGCGGGGTCGGGTGACTCCACCGTCCGAGCCCAAATCCACGCGATGGGTGTGAGCTTCTCACCGTTAGGCCCTGTGGCATCAGGATAAAGATGTCCAATACGGCGCTGAGCTGCATCGCGTATGTATTGCCCGTAAGCCTCAACATCGGCTGCTAGCCCCTGTGCCCGCTCCCAAGTTGTAAGCGTTTTGTTAATGTTCGGATGCACCGGCGGCATACCAGCAAAACGCGGTGGGATTTCGATCATCGCTTTGTTGATCAGCACTGCCACCGGGTTCAAATCGCTTGCTAGCGCTTTTAACCCTAAACGTTGTGCTTCTAACGGG
>VYCQ01000021.1 GCA_009843865.1 Acidimicrobiia bacterium | reverse complement strand
TGACGGGACAGACCTTCCGGATGTCCCTCCTGAGGTCCGCGCCCTTTTTGACGATGTCATGTCCCCACCAGACTGGGTTGATGTTCCTGCTTTTAATGCTGGTATTCACATGTTTCACCGGAACCGGCAGATGGTGGTGGCGGGAATGTTGGCCGGGGTTTTGGTGGAGGGTTTCTCGACTAATATAAGCAAGTCGTTTTTCATAACCGGTCGCCTTCGCTCTCAGGGTGTGCAACGCCTACAGCAGAACAACCGTCATATGGTGGAGATTTTCTGTCCCGGCGGAATGGAGCCTTATGGAGACGGGTGGAGGCTTTCTTTTCGGATCCGCATAGTCCACGCTCAGGTACGGTACTTGCTCAATAATTCTCGGGATTGGGACGTAGGTGCCTGGGGTATACCGTTGAGCGCGGCTCATTGTGGTTACGCCATCACCGCGTTCTCCGCCCGATTGCTTAAGCACATGAGAAGCCTGGGGGCAGCTTTCAGCCAAGAGGAGGCGACTAGTTTTATGGCTACATGGCGCTATTCGGGACTGCTCATGGGGATTCCCGAGTCGATCCTTTTCGAAGGGGAAGTAGATGCGTTAAAGCTGCATGACATCGGTACCATGTGCGAGCCTGAGCCCGGCGCTTCATCCGTCGTGTTAGCCAATTCGTTGGTCAATTCGGCTCCCCTCGTGGTTGGCATCGGCGATCCGGTTGAAGGCAAAAAGCTGTCGCAATACGTCTACAAGGTGTCGCGAGCATTAATCGGAGACTCGCTGGCCAGCCAATTGAACTATCCCAAGCAGTCCACTTTCGGTGTGCTGTTATGGTTCCGTGTCAAGGCTAGGTATGACCGCTTTATGTCGCGGTTTTTCCCCAAGATTGCCCGTCAGCGCAATGCCGCCAATTTCTCAACTCTGATGTCGGGTTCCTGGTATAACGACGAGAGCATCACCTACGACCTGCCCGACCACATATACGCTGAGGAGTCTAGTAAGTGGTGAGCTTCTTTAACAGGCAGACATCCCTCTGAGGCCAATCTATGTTTCGTTGGCAGGCCCGCATAATCCAGAAGTCGCCCTTACTGGTTTTGCTGGCGCTGGGGGTGGTGACGCTGGCTCTCTTGGCTGGGTTTCTGGTTCGGGATCGGCCTGAGGAGCCAATCGACTCCATCGGGGTATTTTTACCGGCCGACAGCGACCTTGCTGTGGCTACCGATGCCATCAGAGAGAGCTTTCCGTCCGCAGCCGATTTGCGGGTTGTACAAATGCTGGCCAAAGGCGATGTTCTTACCGCTGATTCCCTTCGACTGATCAGAGATCTGCAAACCGCTGTTGTTAGTGATCCGAAGGTCGCGCCGTTTTTGGTTGACGAGCCTCTGTACGGATACGTCCAGCTTATCGAGTTCGCGGCAGATGACATCGGGCTTAGCCTGGATGCGCTTACCGATGCTCAAGTCTCCCTCGGTTTAGCTCAGCTATCCCAAGACCCCGAACGCGCAGAGTTGCATGATCTGTTGGAACGTTTCGTGGCCCGCGATGTCGCTGGTGCTCCTATTGCTGGATTGTCGTTGATTATCCTTGACGATATCGGTGATGCCCTGGGCCAGGAGACAGCTCAGTTGCATGCCCATGAGATTGTCAAGGGGTTTGATACGGCATCCCTTGATGTCACCGTTATGACGTTGGCCAAGAGCGATGCCGAGGGCAAGGATGCCCGAGAGGAAAACCTGATGATCCTCACCGTGATCGCTCTCGCGGTGATCGTGGTTTTGCTGGCCCTGTTTTATCGGACCCAATCCGATGTCCACATCACCATGTTAGGTCTTGGCATGACGATCCTCTGGACCTTCGGTGCACTGTCCTGGCTTTCCCCCGGCGGTGCTGGCATTGTCGATCCCGACAACATTCTTTTGACGCTTGTCCCTGTTCTGCTTATCAGCTTGTCGGTTGACTATGCCCTTCAAATTGTGGGGCGCTACCGCGAGGCTCTGCGAAATAATGTCGAAGACGCTGATCAAGGCAACGATGCTTCAGGGTGGGCCGTTGCCCGCTCGGTGCAGCGGTGCGGCGTGCCGGTTCTGCTGGCCGCTGGCACCACCGCCATTAGCTTGTTAGCCAATTTGAGCAGCCGGTTCGAGCCCATCGCCGACTTCGGTATCATCGCCAGTATTGGGGTCATCTCGGGTTGGATTGTGATGACCAACTTCGTGCCATCCGCCCGTTTGATGCTGGACCGCCGACTCGTAGCTAAGGGAAGAGATCCTACAGACCGCCCCTTAGCCGACACGGTTCCGGGGGCGGCAGCTGTCTTGCCCCGGGTTGCCACCGGCGTTGCCCATCGGCCATTGCCGGTCATCACCGTTGCTCTGGTCCTCACCATCCTCTCCGTTGTAGCGGCGAGCAACCTCAGCACCAGCTTTGCTGTAAAAGACTTCTTGCCCAATGACTCAGACACGTTTCAGAGCATCGAGTTCCTAGAGGAGAACTTCGACGGCAGCGCCACGCTTATGACGGTGCTTGTCGAGACCGATCTCGACAATACCCGGGTGGTTCGCAATCTCTTTGATTTGCACGCCATTTTGGTCGATCCGCTCCGGCGACCCGATGGTATCGTGGGACCTCCTCTGGCTTCGGCCGGGACGCTGCTTGCCGACTGGACTGGTCAGAGCAGTGGTAATCACGACCCTGCCGTCGCTGCTGCTTTCGATCACCTCAATACCAGCATCACTGCCACCGACGAGGAAGCCCGACATGCGTGGAATTTGTTGAGAAGTGCCGATCCGAAGGGTTTTGCCGAAGTTGTTGATCTCCGCATAGGGGAACTCGACCGCACCATCATTCAGATACCGGTGGCCGTGGAGAGCAATGAGGCTCTTCAAGACTTGATCTCCGAATTGGAGATTCTTTGGAGAGGGGATATCTCTGAGATCACCGTTACCGGCGGTGATGCCCTCATTGCTCTCATCACCGAGGAACTGGCCGACAGCCAGGTTCTCAGCGTGGGCATGGTTATCGCCGCCGCGCTGGCCATCTTGGTGGCCTACTTCGGATTCAGCCAGTCTCGTCCGCTGCTCGGTTTGATCACAATCATTCCTATAGCAGTCACCCTCTCCTGGCTGTTAGGGGCTATGTGGGTGTTCGGTATCTCCTACAACATGGGCACCGCTCTTATGGTGGTGCTGACCATCGGGATCGGGGTCGACTACACGATTCACCTGACGCATCGCTTCTTGGAGGAGTTGCAGGAGTCTGCGCGAGTGATCGATGCCATAAGGGGGGCAATGATCACCACGGGTGGGGCGTTGTTGGCCAGTGCGCTTACCACCGCGCTTGGCCTGTTGGCGTTGTTGTTTTCGCCTCTAGTGCCAATGCAGGAGTTGGGCATCCTGGCCGCGGTGTCAATCCTGTTCGGTCTAATCGCCACCTTCACCGTGCTCCCCCCTTTGCTGGTGCTATGGGCACATTATCACCGTTGGCGGGAACACGAAGCGACTCTAGTGAGTGCTTAATGATGACTAATGTGTCGCTAGCGGTAAGACAAAATTGTCGGTAGAGCAAGGACAAAACTTTCAGTAATAGTCAGACAAAATTGTCAGTAGGATTTAAGATCTTGGTATGGAAGAACTTCCGAGGCGACTTGAGCCGATCACTCAGGACGCATTGTCCAATTTTCGTGTGGTGGTGATCACCGGTCCTCGTCAAGCAGGAAAGACCACTTTGGTGCGGCGGACATTGAGAGGTGCTAGCACGCTGGCCCGCCTCGATCAGGAGTCGACCTTGCGAGCTGCTCTTGAAGATCCAACTGGGTTTGCAGCCTTTGGGGACACTCCTCGTGCCTTTGATGAGGTTCAGCGGGCGGGTGAGCCGTTGATCCGGGCTATCAAGAGCGTTGTTGATGATGATCCGAGTCGCGGGCAGTTTCTTCTTAATGGCTCGGCGGACTTTTTGACTGTGCCGACAATTTCTGAGTCGTTGGCTGGTCGGGCGGCGTTTCTAGAACTTTGGCCCTTTTCTCAGGGTGAGTTGCATGGGGCTCCCGATGGGTTTCTTGAAACGGCGTTCGCTGATCCTGATGTTTTGCTCGCGGGCGAATCTTCAGGTTTGGGTATGGTTGATTATCTCGATCGTATTTGCTTGGGTGGTTTTCCTGAAGCGTCAGCCATGGAACCTCGAGCACGTCGGATGTGGTTCCGCGATTACATCCGTACCGTTACCCAGCGCGACATTAAATATTTTTCGGACGCGCGACAGGTACTAGAGCTGCCCCGACTGTTGGCGCTGGTGGCTGCCCGCACTGCGGGGGAACTGGTGGTAGCGAACCTGCATCGTTCTATCGGTTTTGGGAGTCGCAATACCACAGAGACCTATCTCGGTTATCTCCAGATGACATATCTGGTATCGCTAATTCCGGCTTGGTCGCGCAATCTATCTAGCAAGATTATCCGTCGACCAAAGATGCATATCACAGACAGCGGTCTGGCTGCGTTCTTGCTGGGTAAGAGTCCTGAGTCTTTGGTGCGCCCCACTGATCCGGTTAGAGGGCAACTATTGGAGTCATTTGTTGTCAATGAGCTGCACCGTCAAATTACCTGGCTAGATGAAGATGTTCGGCTCTATCACTTGAGAGAGAGAGGCGGGCCAGAGATAGACATAGTTGCGGAAGCAGTCGACGGTCGCTTTATAGCTATTGAGGTCAAGTCTTCCCCACAAGTAGATCGGCATGACGCACGACATCTTGAGTGGCTTATGAATCAGGTATCAGATGACTTTGTTTGTGGCATCGTGTTGCATACCGGTGAGCGTGCCTATCGCCTCGGAGACCGCCTATTGGCACTGCCCATTTCTTATCTATGGACCACCGAGCGGTCTCAGGTTTAACTTCTGTTAGCTTCTCTCCGGTCTACCGCCTGAAGCGGTTGGGGCAGTGAGAGGGGGTAATTGTTGATATAGGGGAGTACACTGGCCTCTGCTTTCGGGAGTGGTGTAATTGGTAACACACCGGGTTCTGGTCCCGATATTGGGGGTTCGAGTCCTCCCTCCCGAGCTCAGTTTCAAATATTTCAGATTAAACACCCCAGATATGGAGTAGCGCAGGCCCGTTCGCTGGTACGAGCCGTAGAGATGGACAGTTTTCTGGAACGCTCTTGAAGAAGAGCCGGGACCCACGCCTGGATTGGTCGACCATTCCAATCAATTTCGATTTCGAATCCCGAGTGGTTTTCCGAAACAGCGTTTTTAGCTAGTTGGGTCAAAGAGGGGTTCGAGCAGGTTGTAGCGATTTATGGCATCTTTGGCTACTGCGGTATCTAAGGTGCCCTCGCTGGCTAGGGCGCTTAGCACTGCGGCGATAATGTTGTTGGTATCGGTTTGAAAGAATCTGCGTAGCGCCTCACGGGTATCAGAGCGCCCAAAGCCATCGGTACCTAGCGGTATGAAAGGTCTTGGAACCCAGCGGGCAATTTGATCGGGCACCATAGCCATATAGTCGCTAACCGCCACCACCGGGCCGTTAGCATCGGCTAGACGTTGTGTCACAACAGGCACACGGGGCTCTTCATCAGGGTGTAGCCGGTTCCAACGCTCTACTTCTAGGGCTTCTTCGCGAGCGGCCTTGTATGAAGGCGCGCTTAATAGATCTACCCCGATGTGGTAGTTAGCGGCTAGTTCAGTTTGAGCTTCTCTAGCCGTCTGATGTGACACACCTGAAAAGATGATGGAGGCTTGCTGTTTGGTGTCCTTTGGAGCATGGTTCCACTGGTAAAGGCCCGATAGGATGTGCTCGTCGCTGATGAAGCTAGCTCGTGGGGGTTGGCGGTAGTTCTCGTTGTAGATGGTGATGTAGTAGAACTCGTCTTCGCCACCGCTGTTGCCATACATGCGGGTTAGACCTGAACGTACGATGGCACCTAGCTCGTAAGCAAAGGCCGGGTCATAAGCTCGACAAGCTGGCACGGTGGATGCCAGCAGGAGGCTATGGCCGTCTTGGTGTTGCAACCCCTCACCCATCAAGGTGGTGCGACCCGCGGTGGCGCCCATCAAGAAACCTCGGGCTCGGGAATCAGCAGCCGACCAAATTAAGTCGCCTACCCTTTGGAAGCCGAACATCGAATAGAAGGTGTAAAAGGGCACCATCGGCACGCCCATTGTGGCGTAGCTGGTGGCTGCCGCAGTCCAAGAGGCCATCGACCCTGCCTCTGTGATGCCTTCTTCTAAGAGTTGGCCGTCTTGACCCTCTGCATAAGATAGCAGTAAGTCATGGTCAACGGGTTCGTAGAGCTGACCTTGCGAGGCGTAAATCTTGAACTCTCGAAACAACGAGTCCATGCCGAAGGTGCGGGCTTCGTCGGGCACTATGGGTACAACCCGGGGGCCGAAGTCTGCGTCGCGCATCATGTTGCGCAGCATTTGGGTGAACACCATGGTGGTGGACACTTCACGCTCTTCGGATCCCTTGTCGTAGTTGCTGAATAGCTTTTCATTGGGCAACTTCAGAGGCCGACGAATGTTGATGATGCGCATTGGTAAAGGCCCGTCTAGTTCTTTGCGGCGAGCCATTAGATAGCGGTGCTCAGCGGAGTTGGGAGGTGGTTTGTAATACGGGGGATTAGCGTCGTCGCTGAGAGCCTCGGCAGGGATTTCTTCTTCTAGTTGCAAGCGAGAGCGCAACTCCATGAGCTGTGATGTGGTCATCTTTTTGGCTTGGTGAGTGGCATTGCGAGCTTCGAGCCCTTCGCCTAAAGTCCAGCCTTTGATGGTTTTGGCTAAGATCACGGTAGGTCGTTCGGTGGTTTCCACAGCGGCTTTGTAAGCGGCGTACAGCTTGAGGTAGTCGTGTCCGCCTCTGGGCAATTCTTCTAGTTGGTGATCGCTTAAGTGGGCTACCAGCTTGCGTAAGCGAGGATCTGGGCCAAAGAAGTTCTCACGGATGTAAGCGCCGGTTTCGGTTGCCAAGCGTTGATACTCTCCATCTACGGTGGAGTTCATCTTTTCTAAAAGCACGCTATCCACATCGGCAGCAAGCAGCTCATCCCAGCGAGAGCCCCAGATTACTTTGATTACGTTCCAACCTGAACCGCGGAAGTTGCCTTCTAATTCTTGAATGATGCTGCCATTACCTCGTACTGGTCCGTCGAGGCGTTGTAAGTTGCAGTTGACCACCCATATTAGGTTGTTTAGCTTGGCACGCCCGGCCAACGACACTGAGCCCAATGTTTCGGGTTCGTCGCATTCTCCGTCACCCACAAAACACCACACTTTAGAGTTGCGAGTGTTCTCTATGCGCCGGTCGTGTAGGTAGCGGTAGAAGCGGGCGTGGTAGATGGAGTTGATCGGACCCAATCCCATTGACACCGTGGGGTATTCCCAAAAGTCAGGCATTAGGCGAGGATGGGGATAGCTAGATAGCCCGTTACCGCCGATTTCCATGCGGAAGTTGTCTAGTTGTTCTTCGTTGAGTCGTCCCTCTAAATAGGCACGGGCGTATATACCCGGAGCGGCGTGGCCCTGAATATAAACGGCATCTCCCGGCAGGCCGTCTTCTTTGCCTCGGAAGAAGTGGTTGAACCCCACCTCATATAGGGCTGCTGACGAGGCGAAGGTAGACAGATGTCCGCCGATACCCTCGGCTTGTTTGTTGGCCTTGACAACCATCACTGCTGCGTTCCAGCGGATATAAGCTCGGATGCGGCGTTCGATATGTTCGTCGCCTGAGAAAAATGGCTGTTCAGAGGTGGGGATGCTGTTTACATAAGGGGTTTGCACTGTGCCCGATATTCCGGTACCTAGTTCTTCGGCACGATCTAGCAGACGACGCATGAGGTAGCGGCCTCGCTGATGCCCGCAGGCACGCACCACTGCGTCGAGACTGTCGAGCCATTCTTGGGTTTCGGCGGGGTCTGTGTCGGGCAGTTGTTGTGAGAAGTTGGCAGACACAAAAAGCTCAGTTTGCGAAATGCTTGGCGAGGTTATTCAAGGTGGCGGTGATGTTGTGGGCGAGATTGTCTGGGCCTTGGATGCGAATGGCGATTTTGGCTAAGCGGCACTTGGTGTAGTCGGCTGTTTCGGTCACCAAGGTGCCATCGTCTTGGGGTTCAAGCTCAAAGCGCCAACGGTTCTTCAAGATGTGGCTCCAAGCTATGCGGCGGTTGGGTTCATATTCCACCACTGTGTTGGTTAGAGCGTAGACATGTTTGCCCCGTTTCAGGGCCATTTTGAACTTAGAGCCAAGCTGTAGCGGCCCCGGTTCAGACACCATGCTTAACAATGTTCCTGAGCCGTCAAGCTTCACATGGTTTGTTGGGTTGGCGAGCAGGGCGAATATCTCTTCAGGTGATGCTGATATTAGCTTGCTGTCGGAAAAAACACGTTCACTTTCTGCATTCTTTTTGTTTTCACTGTTTGCTTCATTTATGTCGTTCATTGAGGGTTCCCCTTATTGATGGTCTCAATCCATTGGGATTTGGTTGTTGGTGCTTGTTTGGTGCTTGTTTTTTGTTAGTAGTCTTGCAATTATATTTTGGCAATTCTGGTAATAACATTTTTGCCCTCGGATGATTGCTTGAGCGTGAGATGCTAAGAATGATGTTAGGAACAACGATGTTAGGAGCTGAGTATGAGCGAGAGCGATGACTGAGCAACCGAGATCCACGATGGTCTACACCGATGGGGCTTGCAAAGGGAATCCTGGTAAAGGTGGCTGGGGTTGGGTGGTGCCCGGTGGAGAGAAGGCATCTGGGGGATCACCTCAGACCACGAATCAGCGCATGGAGTTGACTGCGGTGCTTGAAGCGGTGCGAGCTTTGGATGGACCCCTAGAGATTTATAGTGATTCTTCTTATGTCACCACTTGTTTTAGAGATGGTTGGTGGGAAACATGGTTGCGCCGCGGTTGGCGCAACAGCCAAGACAAGCCTGTGGCCAACTGCGACTTATGGGAGCCGCTAATTGAGCAGGTGCAACAGCGGGATATTCAGTTTGTGTGGGTGAAGGGGCATGCGGGTGACATGTGGAACGAAGAGGCAGATCGCCTAGCTTCTGAGGCTGCTGATAGTCAGCCTGAAGCCTCTGAACCGATGGAAGAAGTCGAGGCGCGTTTGTTTTAAGGATCATGGCTGTGATGGCTAAGGAGCTTGTTTGCAGCTAGTGCTGCTAGCTCTTGGTCTATGTTATTAATCTTTTAATCTTTGGGATTTTTAGCTATGGCTTGTTGCAGGGTGGTTTGCAGGTCATCGTGGTGAAACTCAAAGCCAGCGTTGTTTAATGCTTCCGGTATTGCTCTAGTGCTGGAGAAAAGCAACTCGTCGGCAAGTTCTGCGCCTAGCAGCAGTCGTGGGCCAAAGCGAGGTATGCTCAAAAACGTAGGACGTTTTAGCACCGTTCCTAGCGTGCGGGTGAACCCTCGGTTGGTAATTGGATTGGGAGAGCATAGGTTCACCGGCCCGGACAATTCTGAGGTCAGCAAAAATACTAAAGCTCGTACTTCGTCGTCTAGATCAATCCAAGACCACCATTGCTGCCCGTTGCCCAGCGTTCCTCCTAAGCCTAGTTTGAAAGGCATTAGCATTTTGGTGAGGAAGGGTGCGTTTGCCGCTACCACTAGCCCGGTACGAGCTAAGGCCACTCTGGTGCCAGCGTCTTGGGCTTTGTTAGCTGCGGTTTCCCAATCAACGGTGAGGTTGGCTAAGAAGCCGTTTCCAGCTCCGGTGCTTTCGTTTAGCTCTTCATCGTCACGGTCTCCATAAAAGCCTATACCCGAGCCAGCTACTAGTACTGTGGGCGGATTTATAGCAGCGTTCATGGCTTCTACCAACAGTTCGGTGGCGGCCACCCGGCTTTGGCGTAGTTCTCGCTTGCGGTTTTGGCTCCAGCGCCGATTGCCGATATTGGCACCGGCTAGGTGTATTACACCATCAATGTTGTTCAAGGCATCGTCGTCAATATCGCCGGTGGCTGGGTTCCAGTAACGGGTGTTTTCGTCTCGGGCTTGTTGGTCTCGTACGATTCGTACCACTTCGTGGCCAGAACCATTCAGCAATTCCACAAGGGCTTTGCCGATCAAACCCGATGAACCGGTAACCGCAACTCTCATGGGTTCAGCGTAGCGGGGGTGAGCGCGAGTAGCGTGGGGTTATGAGTGAGACACCATCTAGCATTCCGTTTGACCAACAAGGCGATGAGCCTTCCCCCTCGCGACACCGTTCGTTTATACAATTGCTGCGAGAGATCAATGCTCGCATGGTTTTGGGGGTGTTGGCAGGGTTGGCGTTGATTATCTTCATTGCCCAAAACACTCACGATACGCAGGTACATTTTTTGGGTTGGGATTGGTACCTGCCGGTTTTTTTGTTGTTGTTGATTACCATCGGATTAACGATGGTATGCACCGATATTATTCGCTGGTATGTGGGACGCCGCCGCAATCGTTCCTAAGTGAGCACTCGTAAGCTGATCTTGATGGCGTTGTTGTGCGGTGTGGCAATCTTGTTGGCCTTTACCGTGCAGGCGATACTGATATTGCGATACTGATATTTGAGATATTGGTGGGAGACATTGATAGATGGCCTTAGTCGCTTTTGGATTTGCCCTTAGCTTTTTGAGCCTTTTTCCAAGCTCTGACGCTGGCTAGGGCATTAGGACCATCAATGTCAGCCACTGTTCGGGGGGTACCATCGGCAAAGGGCATACAAGCCTGCTCCCATCCTTGGGGCTTTACGCCAAAACGCTTGGCTAGCAAGGCTAGAAAGATTTTAGCTTTTTCTTCGCCGTAGCCCGGCAAAGCTTGTAGCCGCCCCAAAAGCTCCTGTCCGGTGTTGGTGTCATTCCAAATGTTGGCAGCATCACCGTGGTAGTTAGTCACAATATGGCGGGCGAGTTCTTGGGCACGGCGGGCCATGGAGCCCGGGAAGCGGTGCAGGGCTGGTTTTTCCTTGAAGGCGGCCTCTGCGGTGTCGGGGTTGAGGGCGGCAAGTCGTTTGGCTGAGAAGTCGTTAGGGATGCGTTTTTTGAGCCTGAGGGGTGACTTAAATGCCCATTCCATGGGGATTTGTTGGTCTAGCATCATCGCTAGCAATAGGGCGAACGGATCGTCTAGAAGAAGTTGGTCGGCCTCGTGATCGCCGGTGACAGCAAGTGTTCCCATAGCAGCCATGGTATCTGTGTCTGTTGAAAATGGCGTAAAATGTCAGAGTGTTTGGCCTGAAGAGTAGAACCTTATTTGGCCTGTGGAGATTTCTCGGGTTGCTGATTGTGGTGGCGCGTCGTCCCAACTTGTGGTTTACGGCAGTTCGCGCTGTTAAGCGTTTTGGGTTGGTGCCTGATATCAATTACATGAGGTTTCGCATGCTGACCATGTATGGGGATGCTCAGGCTCAACCTCAATCAGACGATCTGCTGGCTTATTTGCGTTGGTGCAAGGATTATCAGGGCCGTGTCGGTAAACTATTCTAGTCAGCAAGCAGGTTCACTAAGGTTCTGTCTGTGAGCGGAGCGCTGGTGTTGAACGCGAGCTATGAGCCTTTGAGCGTAGTGGCATCGCGTCGTGCCTTGGTGTTGGTGCTGGCTGACAAGGCCGAGATGGTTTTGGGGTCGGGTGACAGGTTTCGTTCTGAGCGCTTAGATTTAGCCGTGCCCTCAGTGGTGCGGCTGCGCTATTTCGTGAAGGTGCCGTTTTTTCGCACAGGTGGGTTAAGTCGGCGAGGCGTTTTTGCTCGTGATGGGTACCGTTGCCAATATTGCGGTTGTCGTGCTGATTCCATTGATCATGTACGACCTAAGAGCCGTGGTGGCGCTCATTCTTGGGATAACGTGGTGGCGGCTTGTCGTCGTTGCAATGTTGCCAAGCGAGACCGGCTTTTGTCGGAGACCCCCATGAGGTTGTTGCGTCCCCCCGCTGAGCCCTCGCGCTCGGCATGGGTAACCTCGGCAGTGGGGCATGTACCTGAGGCCTGGTTGCCTTACTTGGCTTCTTCTGCAAAGTCGGTAGCTCAAACTGCGTGATGATTCTGCCATGTGTTGGACATCTTCGGGGTGGACGATCAGGCAGTATCAGGGCAAGGTTGCTGAGCTGCATGGCTTAGTTCCTGACCCCGAAGCAGGGCGGCAGGTGTGGTTGTTGTTGCCTACTGATACGGCGTTGGTGTTGGGATCAACGCAAACTCAGGCGGTTGCCAAGAAGTTAGATGATGAGACAAACCCTGTAGCGGTACAGCGGCGGCGCAGCGGCGGCGCAGCGGTGTTGTTGTCGCCCACCAACTCGTTGTGGGTGGATGTCGTGATCTCGCAAGGCGATTCGTTGTGGAATGATGACGTACACAAGGCACCTATGTGGTTGGGGCATGCCTGGGCTAGGGCATTGGGGTTGCTGGGCATTGTCGAGGTGGATGTGTGCGACAGTTATGATCCAGGCCGCTGGGGGGATTTGGTGTGTTTTGCTGGCCGTGGCCCCGGAGAGGTGCTGGTGGGTAATGCTAAGGCAGTAGGGATTAGCCAGCGTCGTAGCCGTTTAGCTGCCCGATTTCAGTGCCTTATATATAGGTACTGGTCGCCAGACGAGTTGATCGCTAGTTTGGCTGTAGCACCTGAGTATGTGGCTGGCTTGCGAGACAGTTTGGCATTCTCGGTTTGGTCTATTGGCAGCGATTCCGACGATTTGTATAGAGCTTTTTTGGATTCATTGCCTTCTTAAGGGGTGTGATTTTGCTGGCAGCAGGTGTTGCTGGCAGCAGCGTTTATGAGACGGTTAATGCTGCTGGAGGTTGCAAGGTGGGGTTTTAAGGGTTACTGTGGGGTGTTATGGGAGAAAAGGGGAGATACCGAGTGTCCCTCGGGGGAGAACGTGCTTACCGGTGAACACAGACGCTCTCTTGACGACAAGGGTCGGCTTTCGCTGCCGCCTCCTTTTCGTTTGGCGCTTGTGGATGGCGCGTATGTGGGCATTTATAAGAACTGCCTTGGGATTTGGACTGCCACCGAAGCCAATAAAGCGCTTGACAGGTTTGAGACAGCGGTTCGTTCAGGAGAGGCATCTAGTGATGATCAGAGATGGTTTGCCGCTAATTTGGATTTCGCAACCGTTGACGCTCAAGGTCGCTTGGCTTTGCCCGCCTCTAAACGAGAAAAGCTGGGTATCGGCAAGCAGGTTGCCCTCATTGGAGTGTTTAACCGCGCTGAGGTTTGGGACGCGGAGCAATGGCAGTTACTTCAAGACAGCATGGGCAATGCCGAGATGGACCGGTGGTTGTGATTTAGCGGGGCAAATCGCTGATGGGCAGTCTTTCGTCCGACGAGATGGAAGGCCCCTACTCCACCCGCTTGCCATCGACACTGGCGGGGAGAAATCCCGTAGTGCGGTCGCCGGGCGAAGGACTGCCGATCAGCGACATTCTTGCCGGTTAGTAGCAAGGAGTGCAAAAAGGCACAACATCATAAGAGAGATGAGAGGGATGAATCGGCAGAAACCTGCTAGTTCTGAGGCTAGTTTTAACGGTGGCTTTGTTCATCACCCCGTGATGCTAGATGAGGTGCTGCGACACTTATTAAAGGCTCCATCGGGAATGATTGTGGATGCCACTGTGGGAGGGGCAGGGCATGCGCAGGCAATTTTGCAAGCTCGAGCGGATATCTCTTTGGTTGGGCTTGACCGCGATCTCATAGCAACCACAGCAGCATCGATTGCATTAGCGGGCTTGGATGCCACCGTGGCGCACGCCAACTTTGCTGAGATCGGTGAGACCTTAGGTTCCTTGGGTATAGGTGAGGTAGCGGGTTGTCTGTTTGATTTAGGTGTCAGTTCTCCGCAGTTAGACAACCCAGCTAGGGGTTTTAGCTATCGCCATGATGGTCCGTTAGATATGCGGATGGACCGCAGCCAAACACTGTCGGCCAATGACATTGTGAATGGCTGGACCGCACAAGAGCTAGCCAGAATTATCGCTTTTTATAGCGATGAGCGTTATGCCAGGCGTATTGCTATGGCCGTTGTTTCGGCTAGACCAATTAGGGGCACGCTAGCGCTAGCAGAGGTGATCCGCGAGGCTATTCCCGCTCCAGCACGACGTAAGGGGGGCCATCCCGCTAAGCGCACTTTCCAAGCCATTCGCATTGCGGTTAATGACGAGCTATCTCAAATCCCTTTAGCGCTGCAAGAAGTGGTCGCTCGTATGGTGCCCGACGCAACAGGGGCACTCATCAGCTACCACAGTGGCGAAGATCGCATCGTGAAGCAAACCTTATGCAACTTGGCTGGTCTGAGCGATCCGAGCAGGTTTCGAGGATTGCCCCGTGCTACAAACCTGCACCCGCCAGCTATTGAGCTTGTGTCCCGTAGGAGCTGTCAGCCCAGCGCATCTGAGATTAGCCGCAATCCCAGGGCATCTAGTGCGCGTCTGCGGGCTTTTCGTAAGCTAGCAAACAACGAGCGAGCAGTGTGATGCCAGCACCAGCTTCAGTGCCTCTTGAGCAACCTAAACGGGGCTATCGTGTAGCACCCCAGCATGGCATTCCGCAGTCGCCCCGCCACGATAGTCATTTGCGTCTGGCCGCGGTGTCAACACGTCGGTTGGTGCCAACTTTGGGTTGGGTGGCGGTGATCACCGCAGTCGTAGTTTTATTTGCTTTGGCCACGCTTCAAGCTGTGATTGTGGATCGTCAGACCAACTTAGATGACGTTAATAATGAGCTAGAAGACGTGCGTGCGGTGAACGATAAGCTGCGACTGAACGTGGCTAGGGCTGAGGCACCGGAGCGGGTCGTGACGGTGGCGATTAATAGCTTGGGGATGGTGGAACCGGAGCGCCGGGTGTATTTGGTGCCAGTGGAATTGGATTAACCGGTGCTGTTGGAGCGCTCGCAGCGTCGTCGCGGGGTGGCGATGGTTCTGTGTTTCACCTTGATGGTTGGTTTCTTAACTTATCGCCTAACTGATTTACAGCTTTTTCCATCTGACGCGTATGTGGATTACGGTGAGCAGCAGCGCATCCGTGTAGTGGATCTACCTGCAAGGCGGGGGCGCATTCTAGATCGCAATGGGGTAGAGATGGCCATGTCTGTACCTCAGTGGACGATTTGGGCTGATCCAAGTCAAGTGATTAACCCTGAAGAAGCTGCTGTTGCTTTGGCTCCTATTTTGGAAAAGGATGAGTTGCATTTGTTCAGCTTGCTGACTGAGCCAGATCAGCACGCCTATTTGTCGCGCACGGTTCCCGATAGTGTCGCTCGTGCAGTGGCTGACTTGGAGTTGAGAGGGGTGTATCAGGTTGAAGAGTCGGCCCGATTTAATCCTTCTGGTTCGCTGTTGGGTCGGTCGGTGATTGGATCAGTGGATATTGACCAAATTGGGGTTAGCGGTGTGGAGTATCTCTACGATGGACTGCTAGGCGGCGTGGCTGGAGAGATGGTTGTGGAAAGCGGTCATGGGGGGCGCACCATCCCCGGTGGTGCCCGACATGTCAAGCCAGCAGTGTCTGGAGTTGATCTGATGTTAACCATTGATCGCTCATTGCAGTTTGAGGCAGAGCGGGCGCTCATGAGACAGATTCGTAAACTACAGGCTTCTAGCGGCACGGCAATCATAATGGTGCCTGATACGGGCGAAATTTTGGCCATGGCATCGGTGGGTCGCAATAAGGAGGGCCATTCAGTGCTCCTGGCTGAGAACCGCGCGGTTACTTGGTCGTATGAGCCTGGGTCTGCCATGAAGCCTGTGGTGTTTTCGGGGGTTATTGAGGAAGGGCTAGGGCAACCTAACCATTTCCGCGAGGTGAACCATTGGTTACAGCTTTACGATCAAGAGTTCACCGACCACACCGAATACGGCACCGTGGTGTATTCCATGGAGGAGATTTTGGCGCGTTCCTCTAATACTGGCACCATTCAATGGGCTTTGACTTTGGGTTCTGCTGGGCTTGCGCAATACATGGCACGTTTTGGGCTGGGGTTGCCCACTGGCCTTGGCTTCAAGGGGGAATCGGTAGGGTTAGTGCCCGATTTGGCCGACTGGAGCGGTACCGATGTGGCCAGCTTTGCTTTGGGACAAGGTTTTTTGGCCACGCCGTTGCAGACGCTGTTGGTTTATAACACCTTGGCCAACGGGGGAGTACGGGTGCCTCCTACATTGGGCCATTCCGTGATTGATGATGACGGCAGACAAATGCCCTTTCAGCGGGGTGAGCCGGTACGGGTCGTGTCAGAAACAACTGCCGACAAGCTGACTGGCATGCTGGTAACCGTGGTGCGAGAGGGCACTGGACGCAATGCGCAAGTGGAGGGCTACAGCGTAGCTGGCAAGACCGGAACCGGGCTTAAGGCATCTTCTGGGGGTACATATGAAGATGAGGAGGGCCGTAGTAGCTACACCGCCACCTTTGCTGGCTTCTTTCCTGCGGATGATCCGCAGCTATCTATGATCATCGTGATTGATGAGCCACAAACCGACCATTACGCCAGTCAAGCTGCGGCACCTTTGTTTTCAGAACTGGCTCACTATTCGTTGCAACGTCTTCGCATTGCCCCTCCACCTAATTATGTAACCGTGTCAACCACGCTCAATCCCGAGTTAGCGCAGTAAAGGCTGTGTTGTGAAGGTGGCGCAATGATACGCAGTGTAGGGGCACACAATGCTGGAAAAACCAGTGCAGCGACAGCTCGGTCGGTGATACTAGGAGATTTAGCAGCGGCTGTTGGCGGATCAGCAGAGTGTCGTGGTGAGGCCACAATTACGGGCTTGGCTCATGACTCGCGAGCTGTTGAGCGCGGAGACCTGTTTTTTTGTGTTCCTGGCATTATCCATGACGGGCATGATTTTGCTTCAGCAGCGCTAAAGCGAGGGGCGGCAGCTTTGGTGGTGGAGCGTCCGCTGCTGCTTGCTTGTCCGCAGCTAGTCACTGCTTCTGTGCGTGCTGCTATGGGTCCGATCAGCGCGGCCTACTTCGGCTACCCGTCGCAAGCGATGCAGGTGATAGGAGTAACCGGAACCAACGGCAAGACCACGGTGTGCAGCTTGTTGGGCAGCTTGCTTACCACCAGCGGAATGCCAGTGAAGGTAATGGGTACGTTAAGCGGAACTCTGACCACACCAGAAGCAATAGATTTGCAGCATCAGATGGCTGCTTGGCGCTCCAGTGGTGTGGAGGTAGTGGTAATGGAGGTTTCTAGTCACGCCCTGCATCAGCATCGGGTAGATGCCATCAGCTACGACTTGGCTGTGTTTACCAACCTGAGCATGGATCATTTAGACTATCACGGCACCTTAGAACGCTATTTCATCGCCAAAGCTCGTTTGTTTACCCCCGAACTTGCTCAGCAGGCGCTGGTTAATGTAGCCGACCGCTTTGGCCAACGTTTGGCAGCCGATCCTGAGATTCCAACAACAGGGTTTGACCCAAGTGCAATCAAGATGCAAACGAGTGTGCAAGGTTTAACGATGCAGTGGCGTAAACACGAGTTGTCGTTGAATTTGATGGGGCGTTTCAACGCTGTGAATGCCCTAGCAGCAGCCGAGGCAGCATTGTTGTTGGGCATTGAAGCTCAGCAGGTGGTTACTGGTTTAGAGTCGGCTGTGCCGGTGCCCGGGCGTTGTGAGCAGATTCCCACGCAACTTCCGTTCACTGTTTTGGTGGACTATGCGCACACTCCGGATGCTTTAATGCAGGTGCTTGAAAGCGCGCGGGAACTGCTTGACGGTGATGGCAAGCTTCGCGTGGTGTTTGGTTGTGGCGGCGAACGAGACCCCAGCAAACGACCTGAGATGGGCCAAGTAGCTAGTCGCTTATGTGAACAGGTTGTGGTTACCTCTGATAACCCACGCGGTGAAAACCCAGAGTCCATTATCGCTGAAATTATCGCTGGTGCTAAGAGCAGTATTGCCAGCATTGACGCTGTAACAGATCGTCGGACTGCGATCATGGATTGTTTGCGAGCTGCGGGTGAAGGCGATGTGGTGGTGATCGCAGGCAAGGGCCATGAAACCACTCAGACCATCGGCATAGATGTGATTGGTTTTGATGATCGGGTGGTGACACGAGAAGCGCTAGACGCGTTAGAGGTTCAACGATGATTCGTCTGTTGTTTGCTTTGGCCATCTCTGGAATCGCCACCCTCGTAGGTACTCGCTTTTTAATCCTTTTTCTACGAAAGCGCTCTATTGGACAGCCTATTCGACTAGATGGCCCTCAAGGCCACGCCAGCAAGGCTGGTACTCCCACGATGGGGGGAGTGGCAATCGTGGGTGGCGCGCTAGCTGGCTATGTGATCAGCGACCTCTACAACGGCATATTTACCCGCACCGGCTTGATCGTTATGTTTACTATTTTGGCTGCGGCGGCTGTGGGTTTTGTGGATGACTGGCTGAAGGTGTCTCGGGAGCGCAACCTTGGTCTGAACAAAACCGCCAAGATTTTGGGGTTATTGACGGTGGCGATCACCTATGCAGTGCTGATGTTGCAGTTCACCGATGTGCGCACCGAGCTTTCGTTTACCCGCTATAACTCGTTGAACTTTGATCTCGGGCCGTGGGGTTGGGGGCTTTGGGTGGTTTTGTTGATTTTGGCTAGCAGCAATGCCGTGAACCTCACCGATGGCCTTGACAGTTTGGCTGCTGGCGCTTCTGTGTTCGTTTTTGCTGCTTTCGTGGTGATCGGTTTTTGGGCCTTTCGTCATGAACACATCTATGGGGTGCCCCACGCTTTAGACTTAGCTATTATCGCCGCAGTCATGGCTGGGGCGATTGCAGGGTTCATGTGGTGGAATGCTGCTCCAGCCAGGATCTTCATGGGAGATACCGGATCGTTAGCTCTGGGTACTGGTATGGCAACTATGGCCCTAGCTACCAACACCCACTTGTTGCTGCCCATTATTGCCGGGTTGTTCGTGATGGAGACTTTGTCGGTGATTATTCAGGTGTTCAGCTTTCGAGTGTTCGGTAAACGGGTGTTTCGCATGGCTCCGGTGCATCATCATTTTGAACTTTGGGGCTGGCCTGAGACCACCGTGATCATTCGCTTATGGATAGTGGCCGGTTTGGTAACAGCAGTCGCTTTGGGGCTGTTCTACGCAGATTTTGTGTCGGTGGGAGGGGCCGAATGAGCTTGCAGTCGGTTTTATTAGCGGGCTATGCCGTAACGAACCAAGCTGTGGCAGAACAGCTTGTGCAACGAGGTCATCAGGTGGTGGCTGCCGATGACCTTGCTGACCAAGCGGTGGGCGAACGGGCTCAAAGCCATGCGGCTTCTCTGCGCTTGGAGTTGCGGCAGCGACCCTCTGAGGCTGAGTGGGCGAATTTAGTTCGCAATGTTGATGTGGTTGTCCCTACTCCTGGTTTAACTGAATCGCACCCTGTGTTTGCGGAAGCTGCGGCAGCGGAGGTTCCTATCATTTCAGAGTTTGATTTAGCGCAGCGCTGGGATTCTCGTTCTAACTTAGCTGTCACCGGAACTAACGGTAAGACCACCGTGACCGTTATGGCTGCTGCCATGTTGGAGGCTGCTGGCATTGCCACAAGCATTGCAGGCAATACCGATACTCCCTTAGTGGAAGCCATTCGCGATCCTCAACCGCAAGTGTTTGTGGTAGAGGCCTCATCGTTTCGTCTGGGTCACAGCTCGGCTTACCGCCCCGAGGTTGCAGCGTGGTTGAACTTTTCAGCTGACCATTTAGATGTGCATGCATCTTTGGATAGTTATCGTGATGCTAAGGCTGCCATTTGGCGGTGTGCTGATTCAGCGACCACGGCCATAGTGAACCTAAACGACCCGGTGGTGGTGGCTCATGCTCCTTCATTTCATGCTGAGAAAAGCTGCAAGGTGGTAACCTTTGGGCTCGGCCAAGGGGACTTTCGTTTAGCGCAGGGCGCTCTTTGGGCGCACCACCACAAGCTGGTTGATATCTCGGAATTGCAACGACGCTTGCCCCATGAACTGTCCAATCTACTAGCAGCCGCAGCGGTGGCGACTGCTGGCGGTGCCACCTCTGATGCTTTGCGTCAAGCTATGTTGGAGTGGCAGGGTTTAGCGCATCGCGTGTGGTTGGTGGGTCAATACGATGGTGTGAGCTACTACGACGATTCTAAAGCCACCTCTCCTCATGCGGTTTGTGCTGCGGTACGATCTTTGGTGCAAGGTTCCCACTATGAACCTCATCACAAGGTCGCTCTGATCGCCGGAGGGCGCAACAAGGGCTTAGATCTCAGTCCGATGGCTGCGCTGGCTGAGGTGCTGCGGGTTGTGGTGGTTATTGGCGAAGCCGCTTCAGACCTAGAGCAGGTTTTTGTGGGTAGCTGCCCAACCATGTCAGCTAGCTCCATGTCGCAAGCAGTCAAGTTGGCGACAGATCGCGCGCAACCTGGCGAGGCCGTGATCTTGTCACCTGGTTGCTCATCTTTGGACTGGTATGGCTCTTACGTTGAACGAGGAGAACACTTTTGTGAGGCAGTGCGTGCTTTGATCGGAGGTTCGCCATGACCGTGGTTAGCATTCCTCGTCGGCCGTTAGCCCGTATGGGTAGGTTCTCGGGCTTGCTCGCAGCACCCGTGGGACGCGCAACTGTACCGTTTTATCTGCTGTTTGGGTTTGTCACTACCTTGACAGCGGTGGGATTGGTGATGGTGTTGTCGGTGTCTTCTGTCACGAGCTTGTATGTGGGGCAGTCCACCTTTTTCACATTTCAACGCCAGCTTGTGTGGATGTTGGTGGGTTTGTTGGTGCTGGTAACCATGATGCGCTTCGATTACAACGGGTTGAAGAAGTACTCTTTGGTGCTGCTCAGCTTGTCGCTGATCTTGTTGGTTGCGGTGCTTGTTCCGGGTGTCGGCGTGGCTGCTAACGGAGCTACCCGTTGGATTGCCGTGGGGCCCATTAACTTCCAACCCTCAGAGTTGGCCAAGCTGGCAATGGTTGTTTTTGCTGCCTCGTGGCTAGCCGACAAGGTAGGTAGCGAGCATAGCGCTCGGGTTACCATCCATCCGGTGTTGTTGGTGTGCTGTGTTATGAGCGCTTTGATCTTGGTGCAGCGCAGCTTGGCAACCCCAATTTTGGTTGCGGTAATCGCGTTTGCTGCCTTGTACATCGCCGGGGCACCTCTGATTCCGCTGACGGGGTGGTCGTTGTTGAGCAGCGCCGCAGCGGCGCTTGTAGCTTGGCAGACCGGTTATCGTCGGGAACGTATTCAAGCCATGTGGGATCCTTGGTCTGATCCTTTGGATGCTGGTTGGCAAACCATTCAGGCCAGGGTTGGTATTTCTTCAGGAGGTATCTCGGGGTTGGGCCTCGGTGAGAGCCGTATCAAATGGGGATTCTTGCCTGAAGCTCAAACCGACTTTATCTATGCAGTGCTAGCCGAGGAGATGGGGTGGCTTGGGGCTATGTTTGTGTTGGTTTTGTTTGCGGGGTTCATCTACTGCGGCATTTGGGTGGCCCTGCACAGCGGTGATCGCTTTGGGCAGGTGCTAGCCGCTGGTATCACTGTGTGGATTGGCAGCCAAGCCTTTTTGAACATTGCTGCGGTGGTGGGATGGGTACCGGTAACGGGGGTGCCCTTGCCGTTTTTGTCGGTTGGAGGATCGTCGCTTATAACCAGCATGGCTGCTAGTGGCATTTTGTTGAACGTGGCTCGTCAAATTCGAGTGCAGTGATGAGCATGCCACAGGGCAAGGCACCGGTGTGGGTTGTGATTGCCGGTGGCGGAACCGCAGGTCATGTGTATCCCGGATTAGCTGTGGCCCAAGCATTGCAGCGGCGCGGTTATGAGGCTGAAGCGATTCATTTTGTAGGGTCGGTTAGGGGTGTGGAGCAAGCCCTCGTGCCCGCAGCCCGCTTTGGGTTAAGCTTGCTGCCGGGGCGGGGCATCCAGCGTCGGGTTAGTCTGCAAAATATCAAGTCGTTATGGGGATTGGCTCAAGCGGTTAAGCAGGCCAAGGTTTTGTTGCAGCAGCTGAATCCTGCTGTGGTTTTGAGCGTGGGTGGTTACGCCAGCGTTGCCTGTGTGTTGGCAGCCAAACGGTTGGGCATACCCTTGGTGGTGGCTGAGCAGAATGCTGTGCCTGGCCTAGCTAACCGATTAGCTAGCCGTTGGGCGCGTGTTGCTGCCGTAGCATTTCCCGACACTTTGTTGCCACGGTCAACCCTCATCGGTAATCCCGTGCGTCAAGAGATTCAAGTTGTAAATCGCCACACTCAGCGTGATGAGGCTCGAGCTGCGTTGGGATTAGATTCGCAACGGTTTCTGGTGGCGGCGGTAAGCGGATCGTTGGGGGCTGCGCGTCTTAACCGAGCCGTTTTTGAAGCTGCACGAGCCTGGTTTGACAGGGACGACCTGAGCATTTATCACGTTGTGGGCAAGCGCGATTGGAACGATCTAGCATCTTTACGGCCCGACCTTTCGGTCGCAGCGTTGGAGTATCGGGCAGTGGAGTACTGCGAGCAGATGGCCGATGTGTATGCTGCAGCTGATTTACTGGTGGGACGTGCCGGTGCTTCTAGTGTCGCGGAGCTGACGGTGGTGGGTTTGGCCTCTGTGTTGGTGCCGTTGCCGGGAGCACCGGGAGATCACCAAACAGCCAACGCTGCGCATTTAGCAACTCAAGGTGCCGCAGTACAGGTGGCAGATCACGAGTTGGATGAGCGGCGTTTGATGGCTGAGGTGAATAAGCTGTTAGAAGATCCTCCCAAGTTGGCAGCAATGGGCGACAAGGCCCGCAGCTTGGGTCATCCAGATGCTGATGAGCGGTTGGCCGATCTTTTAGAGCGCCATGCTTGTAGTCGCCCTAATCATCACAGCACTAGCCATCACAGCCCTGCTCTCGATTCCGATACCGAAGTATCAGCCGTTTCTGTGCTGGATTCAATTTCTCGGATTCACCTGCTAGGGATAGGGGGGGCGGGAATGTCGGGTTTAGCTGTGTTGCTGCAACAGATGGGTAAGGCAGTTAGCGGTAGCGATTTAGCTGCCTCAGCAGTGTTGGATCGTCTGCATGCCAGCGGGGTGGAGGTGTTCGTAGGTCATCAAGCAAGCCAGGTCAACGGTTCAGATCTGGTAGTTCGATCTACTGCGGTAGGCGATGCCAATCCTGAGGTGCTTGCGGCCCAAGCTGCGGGTATAGCGGTTTGGCGCAGAGCCGAAATGTTGCAGGCTATTACTGTGAGATGTGCAACAGTGGCGGTAGCGGGTACTCATGGTAAGACAACTACCTCGGCCATGCTGGCTCATATCCTCAGTGTTACAGGACACGACCCTAGCTATTTGGTGGGGGCAGCGCTGGCCGGTGGCAGCATTGGGGCACGTTGGTCAGGGCCGGACTGTTTTATTATTGAGGCCGACGAAAGCGACGGTACCTTTGAAGAGTTGCGGGTAATCCGTGGGGTGCTTACCAGCGTGGAGCCAGATCATCTCCGCAGTGATCGTAATCCCGCTAATTTGCAAGCAGAGTTTGGCCGCTTTTGTGCTGGGGCTACTCACGGTTTGGTGGTTTGTGCTGACGATGCTGGCGCGTTGCAAGCTTCTGAGGGGTGTGAGCGGGTGTTGTATGGCACAGCCGCTTTTTCCGATTATCGCTTGCAGATGCTTAGCCAGAATGGCAGATCTAGCAGTAGCAAGATTTATTTAGCCAGCGGCGAGATACTTGCGCTTGATGTGCCGATGGCAGGGCAATACAACGCATTGAATGCTCTGGGGGCGTTAACGATGGCCTGCGAATTAGGGGTAGAGGCGGCTGCTGGAGTTGCTGCGGTAGCTGATTTTGCTGGTGTAGCAAGACGCTTTGAGAGGCGTGGCGAGGTCGCAGGTGTGGAGTTTATAGATGATTACGCTCATCTGCCCACAGAGGTGAGCTGTGCGTTGAGGGCGGCTCGTGAGGGTATCTGGAAGCGAGTGGTTTGCGTGTTTCAGCCTCATCGCTATACGCGCACTTTGTATTTGTGGCGAGATTTCGCCCGTAGTTTTGATCTGGCTGACGTGACGATTCTCACCGATATCTATTCGGCAGGTGAGCCGGAGATTCCTGGGGTTAGCGGCCAGCTGATTTGGCAAGCCGTAAACCAAGCCAACCCTGGTCAAGACATCACTTATATTGCGTCTTTAGATGAGGTAGCTCAGTGCTTAGTTGATGTGCTTCGTCCGGGTGATTTGTGCTTGACCTTGGGCGCTGGTGATCTCACCGATATTCCCGATCAGGTGATGGCCATGTTTCAGGAGGTTGTGTGAGCTCCACTTACTGGGAGGAGTTGGCCGGGGCTTTGGCTGCGGTGTTGGGAACAGATGCGGTGAGCCAAGAGCGTCCCGTAGGGCCTGATACAACATATCGGGTGGGTGGGGCAGCGCGGGTGGGTGTGAGCCTTTCAGCCAATGCTGATTTCGCAGCATTGGCTGAGGTACTACGCCAAACGCCAGCTCCGCTGCTGGTGGTGGGCAAGGGTTCTAATTTGTTGGTGGCTGACGAAGGGTTTGAGGGCGTGGCCTTGTGGCTTGAGCGAGGCTTTGACTGGGTAGAGATCAAGGGCCAGAGCTTGCGCGCTGGCGCTGGTGTGAGCCTGGCTGTGTTGGCTCGCCAAAGTTCTGCTGCGAATTTAACCGGTTTTGAATGGGCAGTTGGCGTGCCTGGCTCGTTGGGAGGTGGCGTGCGTATGA
Organism: Acidimicrobiia bacterium; assembly: GCA_009843865.1. Classification (GTDB taxonomy): domain Bacteria; phylum Actinomycetota; class Acidimicrobiia; order Acidimicrobiales; family Bin134; genus Poriferisocius. The sequence continues at coordinate 49,882 of VYCQ01000021.1, read as the reverse complement.
ATGCTGGCGGACATGGCGCAGACATGGCAGCGTCGTTGCAGTCAGCGCAGGTAGTTGATCTTGCGAGCGGCACGGTGCAGTGTTGGGATGCTGAGCAGTTTCAGTTGGGTTATCGCAGTTCCGCTTTAGCACCGCATCATTTGGTGCTTAGCGCGGAAATGCGCCTGGCTTATGGTGATGCAGCACGATCTCAAGAGTTAATCGGCGAGATTGTGGCCTGGCGGCGAGAGCATCAACCGGGAGGTCAAAACGCTGGTTCGGTTTTTACAAATCCGAGCGGGGACAATGCTGGCAGGTTGATCGAAGCTGTCGGATTGAAGGGTCGACGTCGTGGCTCAGCACAGGTATCGCCAAAGCATGCCAATTTTATTGTGGTGGATCGCGGTGGTTCAGCCAATGATGTGTTTGAGTTGATGTGCGAAGTTTTTTTAGCCGTTCAGGCTAAGTTTGCTATTGCTTTGGTGCCCGAGACCCAGCTGATGGGCTTTGTTCTGGGGCCGTGGGCAGATTAGATGGTTTGAGGTGTTGGCGTGGAACCGCGTATAGCTATGCGGCGCACCAACGTGCGTTTTCGTCGCCGACGCAGAATATGGATTTCGGTGGGCTTGTTGGCGTTGCTGGTCGCAGCGGGGTATGCCTTCACTCAGAGCCCGCTTTTGGATGTGGATGAAATTCAGGTGATTGGCGCGCAACGCACCGGCGCGCACAATGTGATTGAGGTGGCTGGTATAGAGCTGGGCACTCCATTGTTGGGTTTAGATTTGGCTGGTGCCCGACGTGCCATTGCTGCGTTGCCGTGGGTGGATCAAGTGCGTTCCAATCGTACTTGGGGGGGTGAGATTACTTTTGATGTTTCGGAACGAACTGCTGTTGCTCAGGTTTGGGTTAATCAAAAGTGGGCATTAGTTGATATTGCGGGAAGGGTGTTAGAGGTGGTGCCTAGCCGACAACGGTTGCCTGTGGTTTTAGTTGGTGCTGTGGCGGAGCCGGGAGGGTGGTTGTCTTCTGTTGTCGTGCCGCTTTTGGAGGTCAGCGAGGCATTAATGCCGATTGCAGGCCGAGGGATTGATTCAATTGCTTGGCAGAATGATCAGGTGATGGTGAACTTAGTAGGTGATCAGCAGGTGTATTGGGGAGGCCGTGAGAATGCTGAAGCAAAGGCCGTGGCGCTAGCAACTTTCTTAGACAAAGTGAATTCAAATTGCTATGACAAGATTGATTTAAGCGTCCCTGCATTTCCAGTTTTGACCAGCAACCGTGATTGCCTGTAAGCTGCTTATACCTCAGGTAGAGGCATAGGTTCTAAAGTCTCAATCTAACATTGATACTAGCCGTTGATATATCAACTATCTTGTTATATCAACTATTGGTAGAAGGTGAAGGTTTGAGCTATCGGATTGAGGAAGCTCATGGTTGAACCCCAAAATTACTTAGCAGTTATAAAGGTCGTCGGTGTTGGCGGCGGTGGTGTTAATGCAATTGATCGGATGATTGAATCCGGTTTACGCGGCGTGGAGTTTATTGCCGTAAACACTGATGCGCAGGCTTTGATGATGAGTTCGGCTGAGGTCAAGCTGGATATTGGTCGGGAGTTGACTCGTGGGTTAGGCGCAGGTAGTGATCCAGTAGTGGGGGAACAGGCTGCTTCGGATCATCGTAAGGATATAGAAGAGGCTCTAAGCGGAGCTGATATGGTGTTTGTGACCGCTGGTGAGGGTGGCGGCACTGGCACGGGAGCGGCACCTGTTATTGCCGAGATTGCCAAGGGTCTTGGTGCCCTCACCATTGCTGTTGTGACCCGACCTTTTGGGTTTGAAGGTCGTCGCCGCTCAGTGCAAGCCGAAAATGGTATTTTGACACTTAAGGACAAAGTGGACACCCAAATAGTGATCCCCAATGATCGGTTGTTAAACGTTTCCGATGATCGCACCTCGGTAGTAGAAGCCTTCCGCATGGCTGATGAGGTGCTCATGCAGGGTGTGCAAGGCATTACCGATCTCATCACCACCCCAGGATTAATCAACACTGATTTCGCTGATGTGCGTACGGTGATGCATGATGCTGGCTCAGCGCTGATGGGGGTAGGGCTCTCTTCTGGGGAGGGCCGGGCATCTAGCGCTGCTCGCAAGGCTATCTCTAGTCCTTTGTTGGAAGCTTCTATTGAGGGTGCCCGAGGTATCTTGTTAAGCGTGGCTGGTGGGCCAGAGCTTGGGATGTTGGAGGTTAACGAGGCGGCTGAGATTGTACAGGGTGTGGCTCATCCAGATGCCAACATCATTTTTGGAACGGTGGTGGACGAAGGTATGGGTGATGCCATCAGGGTGACCGTGGTTGCCGCCGGGTTTGACCGTTGGGATGGCGAACGTGCCACGAGAATGTCGGCTGCTGCTGTGGGCACTACAGGTGTGCCCGATATTTTCAGTAATGCTGAAGAATCGGTATCCGAACAAGATGAGTTTGAGGTTCCAGCCTTTCTTCGCTAAGAGATATTTTTTGTGGTGTCAACTACTGCTATTCATTTCGAAGAGGTAGCTCATCGTCTAGGTGTTTTGCGTGAGCGGCTGTTCGCAGCAGGTGGAGATCGGGTGAAGGTGGTAGCTGTAACCAAAGGGTTTGGGTCTGAGATTGTTACGGCAGCTTTGACGGCGGGCATTGTTGATATAGGGGAGAACTTTGCCCAAGAGCTGCTAGCCAAAGCAGAAGATCTCAAGATAGGGGACCCAAGTGTGGTTGGTAAGCCTCGCTGGCATTTTGTGGGTCAACTACAGCGCAACAAGGTGCGCAAGATTGCTGGTTTGGTGCATCTGTGGCAAAGCGTTGATCGCCCGGAGTTGGCATCTGAGATTGCGCGGCACGCTCCTGCTGCCAAGGTGCTGGTGCAGGTGGACATAGTTGGTGTGCCAGGCAAGGGGCGGGGCGGCTGTCATCTGCCAGACACTGCCTGGCTAGTTGAACATTGTACAGAGGCAGGTCTTGAGGTAGTAGGTTTGATGGGGGTTGGTGTTCCTGGTTCGCCCGAGGATGCTCGTTTAGGATTTCGTAAGCTAGCTTCTTTGGGTGTTGAACTAGGTGTTTTGGAACTTTCCATGGGCATGAGCGGCGATCTAGAGGTAGCTGTGAGCGAAGGTGCCACTATGGTGAGGGTAGGAACAGCATTGTTCGGCCCTCGTCGGGTACTATAGATAGTAGTTACACACGGTCTGCCCAGAAGAGGATCAACAAATGTCGTCCGTATGGCAGAAAACTAAGTATTGGCTTGGGTTCGGAACCGAAGAAGAATTTGGTCAGATGGTCGCGCCAGAGTATGAGGCAGACATGCGACTCGTGTCGCCAATGTCTGAATCTCAAGCCTCTAGCGACGCTGATTCAGGGTCTGTGCGGCCATTACAGGAGGGAGCGGCAGCATTTGATGGGGCCGCTGGCTCAGATTCGGCACGAACTAGCTTTGTACGCCCGGTGTCCACAACCTCAACCAAACCTTCGGTTGTGACTCCGGTGTCTTTTGATGATGCTAAGGATGTAGGAGATTGTTTTCGCACGGGCCTAGCGGTGATTGTGAACTTACAACACAGTACCCGTGAGGTGGCTAGGCGTTTGATTGATTTCTCAAGTGGGCTTTGTTACGGGCTTGACGGGCGTATGGAGCGGGTGGCTGATCAGGTGTATTTGCTGACCCCCTCCAACGTGGAGGTGTCGGACGAGGAGCGCCGTCGCATGAAGCAAGCCGATTATCAAGAAACCATTTAAACGGCTTCTTGTGTTGCTTTAGTTTTTTATGTCTCTAGTTTTTGCCAATTTTATGGTCAGAGGTCCTGCGTCGATGCTGAGGCCATCGTGAGCGGTTAGTTCTGGTGAGCTGAGTTCGTGCAGGTGGATTTCACCTGAGGCTAGTACTTGATGGCACACATAGTCGCTGTGTGCTGTTACCGCTGACACAATGGTTGGTGTTGTTGCAATTGATAGGTGAATCCGGTCGGTGACCTCTAAGCCTTGGTTTTTGCGTTCGGATTGAACGACCCGTACCACATCTCGGGCGATCCCCTCAGCAGTCAATGTTGGGGTGATGGTGATGTTTAATACCACAAGGGCATCGTTGCCGGGTAGAGCTGCTGCGGCAGTGTCTGTAACAGGATTAGGGGTAGGATTTAGTGCCAATTCAAACTCATCTTCGCTAAGGATATGGTTGGCGATTGTGATGCTGCCGTCTGGATTATGAGTCCATTGATTTTTACGGGCCGCAGCAAACACTTGCTGCACATCTTTACCTAAGCGTGGTCCCAATACTTGTCCGTCGGGGCGTAGGACAAATTCTCCGAAGTCTTTGAGCTGGCTGCTGAAGAACACTTGTTTGACATTCACCTCTTCGGCGATGAGCGGTACAAACGGAGCTAAGGTATCGGTATCGGTGCCAGCTACGGTGAGTGATAATAGGGGCTGACGCACACGGATACCATTGTCTTCACGCACCCGTAACCCTGTCGAACACACATCGCGCACCCGATCCATAGTTGTTACCAGCGCGGGTTCGTTGGGCAGCTCGTTAGGGTCGGGCCAGTCGCATAAGTGTACGCTTGGTTCGCCGGTGAGGCCGCGATAGATCTCGTCGGCGATCAGCGGTAAAAAGGGTGCTAGTAGTCGGGTGAGGTAGGTAAGCACCGTGTACAAGGTGTCGTAGGCATCTTGTTTATCTTGGGTTGATGCGGGGCGGGCGGGTGCCCAGAAGCGGTCGCGACTGCGGCGGATGTACCAGTTATTAAGCGAGTCCACGAAGCTTTCTAGCTCAGTGGTTGCACCTGGCAGGTCGTAGGCATCCATGTGCTGGGTTACAGCTTCGCCCAGCAGACGGGTTTTGGCCAGGATGTAGCGGTCTAGCAGCTGATCGGAGTCGGCTCGGATTTCGGCTTTGATGCCATCGGCATTAGCGTAGAGGGTGAAGAAGTAATAGGCGTTCCAAATGGGGATCATCACTTGGCGCAGCACATCGTCGATGCCAGCATCGTTGAGGCGCAGATCACCACCCCGCACGATTGGGGAGCTCATCAGATACCAGCGCAGCGCATCAGCACCTTTGGTGGCGAAAACTTCTTCAGGCTCGGTGTAGTTTTTTAACTTTTTAGAGAGTTTGTGACCTTTGGCATCTAGCACGATGCCATGGCAGATCACGTTATTGAACGCTGGTCGATTAAACAAAGCAGTGGCTAGTATATGTAGGGTGTAGAACCAGCCGCGGGTTTGGTTGATGTATTCAACGATGAAATCGGCGGGGAAGTGATGCTCGAACCAATCTTTATTTTCAAATGGGTAATGGATTTGAGCAAATGGCATAGAACCTGATTCGAACCAGCAGTCCAGCACCTCTGGGACTCGTCGCATGACCGAAGAGCCGCTGGGGTCGTCCGGGTTAGGTCGGGTAAGGTGGTCGATGAAGGGTCGGTGCAGGTCGTTGGGGCGGACCCCGAAGTCCTGTTCAATCTCATCAAGGCTGCCGTACACATCGGTGCGGGGATAGGTGGGGTTATCGCTGCGCCATACTGGTATGGGTGATCCCCAGAAGCGGTTGCGGCTGATAGACCAGTCGCGCGCACCTTGCAGCCAGGTGCCGAAGCGGCCATCTCGAACATGGTGAGGCACCCAGTTGATCTGCTGGTTTAGTTCTAGCATTCGTTGGCGCATATCCGATACGCGTACGTACCAAGAGTTCAGCGCCCTGTAGATGATGGGTTGGTCGGTGCGCCAGCAGTGTGGATAGTTGTGCTCATAGGTGGCGTGGCGTAGCACGCGTCTTTGAGTCTTAAGGTGGGCGATGATGTCGGGGTTAGCCGCAAAGACGTTCATCCCAGCCCAGTCTGTGACCTCTTCGGTGAAACGCCCTTGGTCGTCCACCGGCACCACCACGGCCACGCCGTTGGTTTCGCCTACTTGTTGGTCTTCTTCACCGAATCCCGGAGCAGCGTGGACAATGCCAGTACCCTCGTTGGTATCCACGAAGTCGGCTCCCACAACCCGAAAGGCAGGTTGTGCTGCAAGATGGGGTTTGGCTGCGGTGGGGTGTGTGAGATGAGCGAAGTAGTCGAACAAGGGTTGATAGTGTCGGCCGATTAGTTTTGAGCCAGAAACGATACCCACGACACGGCCTTCGCTTAGCTCGTTGTGATAAGCATCTAAGGTGGCTGCGGCGAGCACTACGTAGCCGCGGTGGTCGCCAGAATGGTTACCAGGATGGTTGCTGGTATGGGGTTCAGCCATGTCGTGTTCCACGATGGCGTATTCCACATCGGGGCCGACTATGAGTAGCAGGTTGGAAGGTAGTGTCCACGGTGTGGTGGTCCAGGCCAGCATTCGCATCGGGCCGGGATCACCGGGTTGAGGTACAAGGTCGAATGCCACCGTGATAGCGGGGTCTTGGCGTGGGCGGGTGGCATCGTCTAGGCGGATTTCGAAGTTGGATAGGGGGGTCTCAGCAGCCCAAGAGTAGGGCATAACCCGGTAGGCTTCGTAGATGAGGTCTTTGTCCCACAAGGTTTTAAAGGCCCACATGACCGACTCCATGTAGGGTAGATCCATAGTTTTATAGTCGGCAGTGAAGTCCACCCAACGTGCTTGACGGGTGACGGTTGTTTCCCATTCTTGGGTGTAGCGCAGCACTGATTGACGGCAGTAGTCGTTGAACTTTTCAATGCCGAAGTTGGTAATAGCCGCTCGGCCTGATACTGCAAGCTCTGTTTCGGCTTCCATCTCAGCAGGTAGGCCGTGGCAGTCCCATCCGAAGCGGCGTTCCACACGTCGCCCTTGCATGGTTTGATAACGGGGAATTACGTCCTTGACGTAGCCGGTGAGCAGATGGCCGTGGTGGGGTAAGCCATTGGCGAACGGGGGGCCGTCATAAAATACGTATTCGTTGTGTTTGTTGACACCTGTTGGCCGATTTTGAACGGATTGACAAAAAGTGTTGTTTTCGGCCCAGGTTTTGAGCACGTTGTGTTCAATATCGGGGAAGTGGGGTTTAGGGTTAACCTCGGGATATGGCGTAGCAGAGTTGGACAACAGACCTCCCAGCACATGTGAAATTTTAAAAGTATCCTGTATAGACCTTATTGCCAGCAGCGGCGGGTAAACTTTGCCGCCTGATGCCTACCACCAAGTCGTTAACTAACAAGGTGCCAGCTAAAAAGCCTGCGGCTAAAAAGTCTACTACTAAAAAGCCTGCGGCTAAGCGGGTGCCAGCGGCAAAACCCTTGTTTGATGCTAAGTACCTAGAAAAGCAGCGCAAACAGCTTTTGGCGGAGCGCGGTCGCTATATTACGTCTGCCACTCGCCTCAAGGCCGAGGCTGATTCTCTGGTGGAAGAGCGAGAGCCCGGTGATGTGCAGTTTGACGAAGAATCTGGCGAGGGTGACACATTGGCTGTAGAACGAGAGCGCGACCTAGCACTGAGTGCTCAAGCTCGGGCCGCGGTGGAGCAAATAGATGCGGCTCTAAAGCGCATTGATAATGGTACTTATGGGGTTTGTATGGTGTCTGGAAAGCCGATCCCTCGTCAGCGGCTAAACGCAATCCCCTGGGCGGCGGAGCGGGTTGAGCATAAAGCCGGTGGCTTCTAGCCCGGCTGATATCGGGTATAGGGCTCGCTGTCACAACCTGATTTTGTTGGGGGTGACAGCTCTGGTGGTGGGCGTTGATCAGCTCACTAAGTGGTGGGCACTAGAGGCGTTGCAAGACCGCACCATAGATCTGGTGTGGACATTGCGCTTGAACTTGGTACACAACAAAGGGGCAGCTTTCGGGTTAGGGCAAGGCTTAGATATCTACATTGCGTTTTTGGCTTTGTTATTCGTCGCAGGTATGGCATGGGCTAGTTGGGGAGGTCGTCGCTTGGCCTTGTCGCCGCTGTTGTCGGGCATGATTTTGGGTGGGGCGCTGGGGAATTTGGCGGATCGGGCTTTTCGAGACGGGGATGGTTTTTTAGGTGGTGCAGTGGTGGACTTTGTGGATCTTCAGTGGTGGCCGGTGTTTAATGTCGCTGACTCTGCCATAGTGATTGCAGCCGTGCTGCTGGCGCTTAGCTTACCTAGCCGTACCGCGATCCTTTCCAAACAGCCGGTCACCGATGAATCTTGAAGCCCAGAACCTAGAGATTAGCAATTCCGTTACAGAGCCAGCGCTGCGGTTGAATGCGGTTGTGCCCAGCGCGTTAGCGCAGGAGCGTCTTGACAGGCTGGTAGCTCTGATTTGGGAATGCAGTCGAGCTGAGGCCGCTAGGTTGGTTGCTGAAGGAAAGGTTGCATTAAACGGTACAGCTGTTACTACCCGTTCGCGTCGGGTAGTAACAGGTGATGCGGTCAAATTGACGGAGTTGCCGGTTGTGGCTCAAGTTGCACCTCAACCTGACGCGTCGGTGCATCTAGATTTACTCTACGAAGACGAACATGTGGTTGTAGTAAACAAGCCTGCTCAATTGGTGGTCTATCCGGGTACGGGCAATTCCACAGGCACTATGGCCAATGGTTTGTTGGCTCTGTATCCCGAAATGGCCTATGTAGGTGAGCCTCAAAGGCCAGGCATAGTTCATAGGCTAGACAAGGGCACCTCGGGGGTGTTGATGGCTGCGCGCACTCAGGTGGCTTACGAAGCATTGACGGGGGCGCTCAGCCGACGTGAGGTGAAGCGATGTTACTCAGCGCTGGTGGCAGGCCTTCCTAGCGACGACAGGGGGGTTATAGACGCTCCAGTGGGGCGGTCACCTCGTTGTCCAACCAAGATGGCGGTGTTGTCTAGTGGGCACCCTGCTCGGACTCATTACGTGGTGTTAGATCGCATTTCTGGGAAGGGTGTAACTGACAATGATGTTGCTGTAGCTCATCTGGATTTGCAGTTAGAGACAGGGCGCACCCACCAAATCAGAGTACATTTAGCCGCTATCGGTCATCCCCTGTTGGGCGACGAGCTTTATGGAGGCCCTCGGGTTGTGCGCTTAAGTCGTCCTGCCCTGCATGCTCGCACGCTTGGGTGCATCCATCCCACCACCGCTGAGCCGCTTCACTTTGAGGTGCCTCCGCCTCAAGACTTTGTGGATGTATTGGCTCTTGTAGGTATCACCACAAGCCAGGATTAGTTGGTGCCGGGCCAGGGCAGTAGTCCTTGCGAGGCTTTAGCTATGTCGGCCAGCGTGTAGGCATCTAGAAACTCGTTTAATTTGTCGCCAACGTGAAGCCAGATGGCTAGCAGCACGCATTGGCCTTCGTGTTCGCAGGAACCACCTTGGTGGGGTTCTTTAAAGTCGCCTAATGAGATGGGGCCATCTACAGCACTAACGATTTCGCTGAGGCGGATGTCTTCTGCTGGTCGAGCTAGGGTATAGCCACCGTTAGCGCCCCGCTTGGAGCGGACTAGGCCAGCACCTTTGAGGGCTTGAAGAATTTGTTCTAAGTAGGGTTGCGGTAGACCGGTGCGTTCGGCGATATCTCGCACTGAGGTAGGTCCGCTGTCTTCAGGGTGTAGGGCTAGGGATAACAATGCTCTGCTGGCGTAGTCTCCTCTGGTGGATACTCTCACGAAGGCCAACCCTAGTTGTTGTCACTTACCTCGGTTAGTTTGAAGGCTCAATGAGCCTCAATACCACTAGCACAGCAGCTGTACCTACTAGCTTTGACCAGAAGTTCCCTGTTTTGCCCGATTATCGGGGTGCTTGTCTCAGCAATGTGGTGCCAGCTCTGCTTAGCCCACCGGGGATCTGCGACTGGCTGCCTGCTCCGGTGGCTGAGGCCAAGCAGGTGGTGTTGTTGTTGGTAGATGGGATGGGTTGGCAGCAGCTCCAAGAACGAGCCCACCTAACCCCTACCTTGATGGCCATGCAGGGGGGGGCTATCACCACGGTGGCACCTACAACTACCACCACGGCCCTCACTTCTTTGGTAACTGGTGTCCCTCCGGGTGAGCATGGGTTGATCGGTTATCAGGTTTATGTTGCGGGCCAACTGCTAAACACTTTGCGTTGGACCATAGGTAGAAGCGGCCAGGATGCTCGCAAATCTATCCTGCCTGAACAGATGCAAACCTTGCCCGCTTTTTTGGGACAACGTGTGCCAGCGGTAGGTCGTAGTGAGTTCAGTGGTTCTGGCTTCACCCGAGCTTATTTAGACGGAGTACCTCATGTTGGTTACCAGCTAAACAGCACCATGGCTGTGGCAACCCAGCGTTTAGTGCTTGATGGTGCGCCGCTGGTATACGTTTACTATGATGGGCCAGATCGTATCGCCCACGAATATGGACTAGCAGAACACCTAGATGCTGAGTATGTGGCTGTTGATCAGTTAGTGGCTCAGATGCTCAGCTTGTTGCCATCTTCGGTAGCTCTGCTAGTGGTGGCAGATCACGGGCAGGTACATGTGGGTGATAACAAGATAGTTTTGTCTGGCGAAGTTTTGGGTCTTACCTCGGTTACTTCGGGTGAAGCTCGTTTCCGCTGGTTGCATGCTCGTCCGGGGCGGGCTCAAGCGTTGCTAGAGGTTGCCAAAGCCAACTACGAGAGGTATGGCTTGGTAGCAACAGTCGAGCAGGTGCTAGATGAAGGGTGGTTTGGGCCTAATGTGAGTCCTCAAGCCCGTCAGCGAATGGGAGATGTTGCTTTGGTGCCACAAGAGCCGGTGGCCTTTTTAGTGCCAGCGAGTAAAAAACGTAGCAACAAGAAAAAGTTTGAGCTCATTGGACGTCACGGCTCACTTACAAGCGCGGAGGTGCTAGTGCCCTGTTTAGGGGCGTTTGGTGTTTGTGGTTGAGTGCATCTCTGTAGCTACCCTGTGTTTAAGTAACCTGATGTCGGAGTAAATTGTCAGATATGTCTGAAGATCCAGAATGCACGAAGCTAGATGCTACTGAAATAGTGTCTGACATATTGCCAGAGTCGCCGAACAGCGACACCACGCAAGAGAAACCGCCTCAGGGTTCAGAAGCCATAGAACAGCCTGCCAAGGTGATGCGGGTGGGTACTATGATGAAGCAGCTCTTAGACGAGGTTCGCCAATCATCGTTGGATGAATCTAGCCGCGATCGGTTGCGTGATATCTATTCCACTTCTGTGGTTGAGCTTGGCTCGGCTTTGTCGCCCGAGCTACGTGATGAGCTAGATCGCCTGATATCGCCGTTCCCAGAAGAGCATCTACCCACCCAATCAGAGTTGCAAGTTGCCAAGGCACAGCTTGTGGGCTGGTTGGAGGGGTTGGTGCAGGGCATTCAAGCAACCTTGTTTGCTCAGCAAATTTCGGCTCAGCAGCAGTTAGCTAACATGCGTGCTGAGTTACCTCCGGGGGCTTCCTCTCAGGGTGACCGATCCATGGGCACTTATCTGTAATAGTAGGAGGGTTCATGTCCAATTCCTTCACTCACCTTCATGTTCACACCGAATATTCAATTTTGGATGGGGCTTCAAGGGTGGGGGAGTTGGTGGAGGCAGCCGTAGCTGATGGTCAGCCCGCTCTTGGTATCACCGATCATGGCAATATGTACGGGGTTGTGGACTTTTATCAGGCGTGTCGGGCTGGTGGCATTAAACCCATTATTGGTTTTGAGGCTTACATGGCCCACGAAGATCGTCGTAGCCGCCCGCCGCGCCAGGGTAGGGTGGACGATAGCGGAGGCAGCACCGCTGAAGGTGAGAAGCTGTACTATCACCTGACGCTGTTGGCTGAGAACAATAAGGGCTATAAGAACCTGATCCAGCTTTCTAGCAGGGCTTTTTTGGAAGGTTATTATTACAAGCCTAGGTTGGATTGGGAACTGCTGGCAGATCACAGCGAAGGACTCATCGCTACTACTGGTTGTTTGGGAGGCCATGTACTCCAGTCGTTGCTGCGAGACGATTACGACGAGGCGCTGGCTAAAGCAGCCCGGCTACAAGACATCTTTGGCAAAGACAACTTGTTTGTGGAGATGCAAGACCATGGTATCGCAGAGCAAAAGCGCACCAACCCCGACTTGATCCATATTGCTCGTCAGATTAATGCCCCGTTGTTAGCTACCAACGACAGTCATTACACACATCGCGGTGATGCCGAAGCTCATGATTGTTTGTTGTGTGTGCAGACCGGCTCGTTGGTCTCAGATACCAATCGCTTGAAGTTCGAAGGCAACAACCATTATCTCAAGACTGCCGGTGAGATGCGTCAAGTTTTTTCGGAGCTAGGAGAAGCTTGCGACAACACCTTGTGGGTGGCAGAGCGCGCCAATGTGGAGATTGAGTTCGGCAAGCCGCAGCTACCCGATTTTCCGATTCCGCCAGAATACGAAGATTCCGATGTTTACTTGAGTGCGCTGACCTTGCAAGGTGCCCATCAGCGTTGGGGGGATCGGCTTTCAGAAGAGGTTTCGGATCGCTTGGCTTATGAGCTTAAGGTGATCTTTGATATGGGTTTTTCGTCTTATTTCCTGATTACTTGGGATCTGATTCGTTATGCCCGCGAACGGGGTATTCGCGTGGGGCCGGGTCGGGGGAGCGCTGCAGGCTGCGCGGTAGCCTATTGCCTGCGCATCACCGACCTAGATCCGATTCGCTACGATTTGCTGTTTGAGCGTTTTTTGAATCCCTCGCGCGTGTCCATGCCCGACATTGACATGGACTTCGATTCTCGCCATCGTGACGAGATCATCCGCTATGCCTCACAAAAATATGGTGAAGATCATGTGGCGCAGATCATCACCTTTTCTACTATCAAGGCCCGCGCTGCGGTGCGTGACAGTGCTCGGGTGTTGGATTATCCCTATGCTCTGGGTGACAAGCTTGCTAAGGCTATGCCGCCGTTGGTGTTGGGACGCGACACTCCTCTTTGGGCTTGTATTGAACAAAGTGAGGAGTATGCCGATGGCTATGTGGCCGCGGTTGATCTGCGTCGGATGTATAACGAGGATGAAGATGCTCGCAAAGTTGTGGACATGGCCCGTGGGTTGGAAGGGTTGCGGCGTCAAGACAGCATCCACGCCGCTGCGGTGGTTATTACCAAAGAGCCGCTTACCGAGTACTTGCCCATCCAGCGTAAACCCTCAGGGGGGTTGAAGGCTGACGAAGCCCCCATTGTCACGCAGTATGAGATGCATGCTGTAGAAGAGCTGGGCTTGTTGAAGATGGATTTTTTGGGCCTACGCAATTTAGATGTGATTGAGGATGCTCTGGATCTTATTGAGCAGTCGCAGGGCCATCGCTTAGATATCGACAACGCACCTCTTGATGATGTCGCCACGTATGAGCTTTTATCGCGGGGTGAAACCGTGGGTGTGTTTCAGCTTGAGAGTCCGCCCATGCGGTCGCTGATCCGGTCGCTTAAACCTAATTGCTTTGATGATGTGGCGGCATTGGTGGCGCTTTATCGGCCCGGTCCCATGGCGGCCAACATGCACACCGACTATGCCGACCGTAAGAACAATCGCCAACCGGTGACCGTGTTCCATGAGGATGCCTCCGATATCTTGGGTGACACCTATGGGCTGATGATTTATCAAGAGAGCGTGATGAGGGTAGCTCAGCGGTTTGCTGGCTACTCCTTAGCTGAGGCTGATAACTTGCGTAAGGCTTGTGGTAAAAAAAATCGCGAGTTGATGGCTAAAGAGCGGAGTTCTTTCGTAGCTGGTTGCGAACGAAATGGCTATGGTGAGGTCTTAGGCACCGAGCTGTTTGACATTATTGAGCAGTTTGCCGACTACGCCTTCAACAAGAGCCATTCTTATGGTTACGGCATGATTGCCTATCAGTGCGCTTACCTTAAGGCTCAGTATCCGGTGGAGTACATGGCTGCTTTGTTGAGTAGCGTGAAGAGCAAGCTTGAGCGTGCTGCGGTGTATTTAGCCGAGTGTCGCCAAATGAAGCTTCAGGTGCTGCCACCAGACATTAACCAGTCGGAATTAGGTTTTGCTGCGATGGATAACTCTGAGGGTACACGTTCTATCGCTTTTGGGCTCTCAGCCATTCGTCATGTGGGAGAAGGTACCGCAGCCATGATTCTAGAAGAGCGTAAGGCCAATGGGCCTTTTGACGATTTTTACGATTTCTGTGATCGGGTGGATCCCTTGGTGTTGAACAAAGGAGTGGTGGAATCGCTCATTAAGGCAGGCTGTTTTGACAAGTTAGGGCATCCCCGTCAAGGTTTGCTGCATGCGTTTGAGCCCATCGTGCAGCGCGCCATTGTGCAGCAAAAGGAGCGCAGTCAAGGGGTTATGAACTTGTTTGGTGAGGGTACCCAAGAGGCTCAATTCAAGATTCCAGATGTGGAGTTCGACAAGAGCCGTTTGCTGTCCGTGGAAAAAGAGATGCTAGGGCTGTACATATCGGATCATCCCATGATGGGCATGGAAGAGTTTTTGGCCCACAAGGGTACCCAACGCATTGATCGGCTCGCTGAGGCAACAGATGAGATAACCGTGACGCTGGGTGGGGTGGTGAGCAATTTTCGCAAACGTTGGACCCGCAAAGGTGATCTGATGGCTACTTTTGAGTTGGAGGATCTTTACGGCTCAGTTGAGATAACCGTGTTTCCAAAGGCCATGGCAGATCATGGGGGCAAGCTGGCTGATGATTTAGTGGTGATTGTGCAAGGCCGTTTGGAGAGTCGTGATGAGGGGGCAAAGGTCATTTGCTTCAACATAGAGTCGGTAGACCCTAAGGCTGCCGTGGGCATGGCTCCGGTGAAGCTTCGCTTCGGGCCTGCGGGATTGTCGCTAGAGTGTCTGGATCAGCTCAAGACATTGATTGCCGAACATCCTGGCAAGTCTGAAGTGTTTTTGTTGGTGGGTGACGAGCAAGCTGTCAAACTGCCCTCTGACTACAAGGTAGACGCAACTAGCAGTGTGCTTGGTGAGTTAAGGGAGATGTTCGGGGATGCTGTGGTAGCAGCGTAGTGATTTTGCTGGGATCACTGCCGGGCAGTTTTGAGGTGTTGTGCCTGTAAAATGCCTGCGTTAGGGGGTGGGTTTGCGTTGATGCTGCCTTGATTGGTGAACTATAAGGGTGTTTGCGGGAGAAATCCACAGGCACTCACAAGCCAGGAGGATCCACAGCGCATGATAATGGATGTCGAAACCAAGGATTGCACAGCGGTAACCGACGCTGAGTTAGCTGAGATGGCCGATATTTGCGCTGCTGGCCCTAATCCTTTTTCGGTGGGGTTGTTATCTAAGCAAACCGAAGAGTGGGTTTTGAGCACCACTGTCCGAGAGAATGGTAAGCTGCGAGGGTTTGCTTTTTCCACTTTAGAGCGTATTGGAGGCACCCCTTGCGTGTTGGTGGCATTGGCATCTGTGGCTCGTACCTCTAGGCGCTCAGCGGTGCTGCGGCAGCTTGTTGATGCTCAGCTGCATCGAGCTTTGATGGCTTTCCCAGATGAAGATGTGCTGGTGGGCACACAGTTTGACAATCCGGGGGGTTTTGAAGCCTTTAAGCCTTTGGTAGATATCGTGCCCCGCCCAAGTCATAAGGTCTCGGGTGAAGAACGAGCCTGGGGCAGGCGATTAGCCAAGAGGTTTGGTATCGGGGTTAACAGTTACCGAGATCGGGATTTTCAGGTGGTTGGTGACGAAAGCCAAGGGTGCCTTTTGGATTACGAACCATTGAAATCCGAAGCCATTGATGCCGAGGTGGTCGCTCTGTTTGAGCACATAGACCGCCTCAACGGCGACACCATGGTGGCTTTTGGTTGGATTGTTGCTGAAGACCTTCTGAAGTACGCCTGAGCAACATCAAGCAGTCAACCCCCTACCGGCGGCCTATGTGTCGCAACTTTTTATCTGATTCGTTGCCAGAAGGCTTGTTGGAAGCACTCTTAGATCAGGCGCGTAGGGCACCTTCGGCTGGCAACACCCAAGCTGTGGAGTTCTTGGTGGTAGCAAATCCTGAAAACTATTGGGAGGTGACGCTTACACCCGAGCGCCGTGCTGGGTTTGCGTGGCCTGGATTGCTGCGGGCACCTGTGTTGGTGCTGGTACTAACCAACCCTAGCCAGTATTTGCAGCGCTACAGCGAGCCTGACAAAACGCTGGCGGGTTTGGGTCAGTCTTTGGATGCTTGGTTGGTGCCTTACTGGTGGGTAGATGCTGGCATGGTAATACAAAATTTGTTGTTGAGGGCATCCGCCGAGGATCTGGGGTCTTGTTTTTTTGGAGTGTTTGAACAGGAAGAGGCGGTGAAGGCGAAGTTCAACCTGTTAGGAGATTACCGCATCGTTGGTGTGGTAGCCCTGGGATACCCTACAAAGTCAGCAGAAAAGCCAGGCTCAGGCTTTGATGCATCTCGCCTCAGCTCTTCAGCTAAGCGGCCCCGCAGACCTCTAAAAGATGTCGTGCGTTACCACAATGGTTATTAGCGAAAATGGTTATTAGCGAATGGTAGGTAGCGCTTGTTAGCGGTACCCTTAGTTTGTCGCTAACTCAGTCACCGTGATGGTGTCGTCGGTACGATCCCTAGGTGTCTCATTATCGTCAACCTCCACCTTGTACTTGGCAGATTCAGCGTAAGCGCTGTTGCCTCCTGAGGAGGATGATCCGTTGGTCCTCACCCTCGCTTGATAGAAGATGTTGTTTCTTAGCGTGCTGCGATAGCCCGATTCGGTCGCTGCGTCGCTGTTGATGGTTGCAGTGCTGCCCCAGCTTCCACAGCTACCACCGGAGGTGCCACAGGTGCGCCATTGCACTGTGTAACCGCTGACGGTAATAGAAGAGCTGGGAGCAGTCCATGACGCTTCAATGGTGGCGTTGTTGTTGTCCAAGGTGCCTGCTGCAATCTCCACGCTGCTAGGAATGAACGTTGTTCCGGGCGTGGCTGACACGGGTTGTGACCACTGACCATCGCGGGTTCCACCGCCAGCAATGTTGCGGGCCAGCACACGTACTTCGTATTCAATACCCGAGGTCAGCCCGGTGAGCGTGTAGGCGGCATCGGTATCGCCATTAGCTTCGTCGTAGTCAACTTGAGATAGCGACAAGCTACGAGAACTCCAACTTGTAGAGTTTGTTCTACGCCATTGAATTCGGAATCCGTTGGCTTCTCGTTTTCCAGTTTCTCTGGTGTATGACCAAGAGAGGTCAAGGTTTCTGACGTTGTCAGCATCTTCAGCAACGGTCAAGCTGCTGGGAGCGATAGGAGTGCTCACTCGAATGGAAGCAACAGGTGACCATGCACTTGGGCCATTGGAGTTGGTGGCCCTTAGTCGCACATGATATTCCGTGCCCCTTGTTAAGCCGTTAATTATGTAGGTAGTGGTTGAACTGGTCAAGTTATGTTCATTGCAAGAGGCATCAGAAAGACATCTAGCAGCAAATGACCTGTTGGTATCCCACTGAATGAGGATGTTGGTAGCAGCAGGCGAGCTAGTGGGTACAGTCCAGACCGCAGTAATGCTAGTGGTACCTGGTGTCAGATTAACGCTATGAGGTGCTCCAGCCACGCCCAAGGTGATCTGTGCAGTGGATGACCATGGACCAGCGGCATATTGGTTAACCGCAAGCACTCGTACCTGGTAGCGGTCAAGCGGTGCCAAGCCAACAATGGTATAGGTGGTGGCAGAGGCTCCGGTAAGAGACGCTTCGCGTGTTTGGCTTGACCAAGCCTCGTTGTTATCTAGGTTGCGCCATTGAACTCTATACCCCGTGGGCTCAGGGTCGTTGTCGGTTATGGCAGGGGCTGTCCAATCTACTTTTAGGTTATTACCTAAAGAAGCGGAACTTACAACCACATTTGTTGGCCTGCCGGGGTTGGGCAGGCTTTGAGCGCTTAGTCGAATGCTCTCTACATAAGACCAAGTTCCAGGACCGCTACCGGTGGTAGCTTGAACCCTGACGTAGTAGGTGCGGTTGTTGGTGAGACCTCGAATCGTGTAGAAAGTAGTGTCTCTCGCTAGTTGGAATTGGTCACAACTAGCGGTGTTGCTGCAATTGTTGGCCAACCTGCTGCTGGTGCCCCATTGGATTCGATAGGTTAGAACGGCATCGTTGCCCTCAGCTGGCGGTGCCCAAGTGGCCGTGATTTGGCCGAATTCAGGGCTGATTAATGGTTGTATGCCATCTGTATCTTTATCTGAGTCAACCCATACGGGTGGGCCAGCGATACCTGGGGTTAAGGATAAGATGGGAGTCCAATAGTCGCGACTAGAGCTGTTAGAGGAACCTGTTGAGTTGGGCAGCTCTCGGTTGGCTTCAACCCTGATGTAGTATCTTCTCAAGTTTTGAAGACTGGTAATACGGCATTGGTATTCCGAACCGGTGATAGCTGATGCGCCGCAGGTACCCGTCGGAATGCTAGTTCCTGCTGTACCACCGCTGGTCAACTGTAAGCGCAGCCTTTGTGGGTTGCTCATTGAGCTGCTGGTGCTGTACTCCACCACGTATTCAAGTACGTCGGCCACATCGTAAGGATCGCTGTCGTCATCTTGGTCGTTGTCGTCAGCTTGTGGTCGATTCCAACTTACGGTGATCTGATTATTGCCCGAGCCAAGCTTGACATCTTGGGCAGCTCGCTTGCTGTAGGTGCCTGGCCTGGTGGCTTGAGGAGAGCTGATGCTGCTTGAGGTGCCAGTATCTTGGTCTACATCGCCGGTACCTGTGCCATTGCCGGAGCCAGTACCCGTCTCGTCATCATCGCCACTAGGCAGAGGGACACCCGCACGGCATTCATCTCGATTTAGATCTGCAACTTTGTCTCCTTCAAAAACCCGTCCTTCAATGCGAGCACATTCACCAGCTAATAACGACCTAAAAGGAGTGGCTCGTTCAATGGAGAGCCTTTCAAGGGCATTTTGTCGGGCGATAGTGGCTCGGCGTGTGGTTGGCAGAGAGCAGACATCAGCAACTCCATCGCCATCGCTGTCGTGGGCGTAGGTTGTGGGCCCCCCTAGACTGAAATTGGCGCAGAACGTATCGTTGATGATTACTGGCCCTGAATAAAATGTAGCTGGCCGCGGGCCTGAAGAAGGTTGTGGAAAGAGTTGCGAGTTAGGCACCGGGGGAATATCAGTTCCTCTAGCGCCGTTAGCAAATGCTCTACGCGAAGCGGAGCATTCATCAGTGGCTTCTTTGGATGGATTGCCGTAGCTCTCTAGAATTGACGTGCAGGCATAGGCATAGAGTTGGCCAAAACGAGGGCGGTTGTCCATAGCCAAGAGTTCCCTGGCATTTTGTATGGCGACGGTGGCTCGGCGTGTGGTTGGCAGAGAACAAACCTCGGCAACTCCGTCTTTATCTGCATCGTGGGCGTAGGTTGTGGGCCCGCCCAAGCTGCGGTTAATGCAGTAGGTAGGGCTATCTATAATCCCAGAGTAGAAACGCTGAGTGCTGGTCTGAGCGTTTGCCACCGTTGTGAGGGCGCTCAAGAGCCCTAAAAGAGCCACAAAAATAAGCATTGCCCTGGTTGGTCTGCCAGCAACTTTGGACATAGCGACTTTGGACATGTCGTCCTCCACTTCAACGATGTCAGCGAGCCTGACTCGCAATGTTTGACTTTACAGCAAAAAACTTCAGTTTTGGGGAACCTCATCGAGGTTAGCCAGAAATTCGGTTATTGTATTGGCCGGTGTTTGGCAGGTGTAGTTGCGGCACACGTAGCCCAGAGATTCGGTGCGACCTTCCCATAGTGGCGAATTGTAGGGTTCACCCCAAGCTAGCACGGTGTTTGGGCGATGCTTACACCATAAAGCTTTTCTTAGATCGGGCCGGTCGCCGCCGATCACAATTTCTGTGATGCCGCTGAGAGACATGTCACGAGCTTCTAGCCAGCGACCAAAACCGTTGGGATGCAGCACTGCTGTATCGTCTAACAGCGCCAGGATGTCTTGAGCTCTGTCAAGGTAGTGCTGACGGCCGGTTAATGTGCCAAGCCGCAGCAGCGCTACCGCAGCAGCGCTGTTAGCGGACGGCATGGCATTATCGATCAGCTCTTTGGGGCGACAGATTAGCTTTTCGGCATCATGTCCAGTGGTGAACACTCCACCATGTGTGTCATCCCAGAACAGTTCCAACAGCCCGTCAGCAACCAAGGTGGCTTCGTGAATCCAGCGGCTTTGCCCGGAGACCTCTCCTAAACGGGTGAAGGCATCGGTCACTGCCGCGTAGTCGGCAGCATAGGCTAGGTGTCGGGCTTGGGCGGGTCGGGTTGTGTCACCTGCTTGCCAAGACCGTAGCCAGCGTCCGTCATTGCGGCGCATCTGATCAAGCAAAAAGAGACCGTTTTGAACGGCTGCTTCTAGCCATTGCTGGTTTCCGGTAGCTGACGCAGCTTCGGCTAAAGCGCTCAACATGAGCCCGTTCCATTCCAACAGTACTTTGTCATCTAGCCCGGGCCAGATGCGCTGATTGCGAGCTTCTAGTAGGCGTTCTCTGCTTTTAGAAATGCTGTCTGAGCGTAACAGGTCGCCCCGCACAGGGCGCCACAAGATGTTTTGGCCTTCAAAATTGCCGTCATCAGTTACCCCGTACCAAGCCATGAACTCAGCGGCATTGTCTCCCAAAACTGAGACGATTTGGTGGGGTGTCCATAAGTAGAACTTGCCCTCTTCGCCTTCGGAGTCGGCATCTAGAGCCGAGTAGAAACCTCCATCAGGGTGGCGTAGATCGTGCAGCACGAAGCTCACTGTTTCGTTTGTGACTTGGCGAAAGCGGGGGTGTTGGGTGATCTGCCAAGCGTGCAGGTAAAGACGTGTTAACAAAGCATTGTCGTAAAGCATTTTTTCAAAATGGGGGATGATCCACTGGGCATCCACGGCGTAGCGGCTGAAGCCGCCGCCTAAGTGATCGTAGATACCTCCCGAAGCCATGGCATCTAGTGAGTTGATGGTCATGTTGAGCACATCTTGGTCGCCGTTGTGGAGGTAGCAGCGCAGCAACACTTCATGGCACATGGTTTGGGGGAACTTGGGGGCACTTCCAAAGCCACCCCAAGCTGCGTCGTATTGCTTGCGTAAAGCTGAGGCAGCTGCGGCCATGTCTTGGGCTCCGTTGGTTTGTTTAGCTGTTTCGCCTAGGTTGGGGCTTAGCCTGGATAGGTGGGTCGGGTTGTCTTGCGCAGCGTGGTGTAGAGATTGGGTTATGGCATCGGCCTGGGTGTACACATCTGTGCGTCGATTGGCCCACACATCTTGGATGCGATGCATGATCTCGGTGAACGATGGCATTTGGGGGTGGCTGACCTTGGGGTAGTAGGTGCCTCCATAAAACGGTCTACCGTCGGGGGTCATAAACACTGTCATAGGCCAACCCCCACGACCGCTGAAAGACTGTACGGCTTGCATGTAGATGGTGTCCACATCGGGGCGTTCTTCGCGATCTACCTTTATGTTGATGAACAGCTTGTTCATCAACTCAGCGGTTGCGGGATCTTCAAAGGACTCGTGTGCCATCACATGGCACCAATGGCAAGCTGAATAGCCTACTGACAACAAGATGGGTTTGTCGCTAGCATTGGCAGCAGCGAACGCTTCTTTGCCCCACGGGTACCAATTAACGGGGTTGTTTGCGTGCTGGCGGAGATAGGGGCTGGTTTCATCGCCAAGTCGATTCATGGTTTTGACACTAACCGGCTATTTAGGTAAGCAAGACTTAGACAGATGAAATCAAGAGCTAGCAGTTGGTTGCGCAGGCCGATAGCGTCAAAGTCTCAGATGTTGTGGCTTAGAGGGGCGCGGCCTCGAACTTGGCCTGCTTCGTTGGTGCCGGTGGTAGTAGGCACAGCGGCTGTGGCACCTGACGTGATTTGGTGGCGGGCTTCGTTGGCATTGGTAGTGGCTTTAGCTTTACAAGTGGGCGTGAACTACGCCAACGACTACTCCGACGGGATACGTGGCACCGACGCTAATCGGCTGGGTCCGGCACGTTTGGTGGGGGGTGGTATGGCCACTTCGAGAGCAGTACGCTTAGCTGCCTTCGTGTCGTTTGGGGTGGCTGCGGGGGCTGGGTTGGCGTTGGCATTGGCTACGACGTGGTTGCTGTTGCTTATTGGGGTGGTGTGCGTTCTGGCTGCTTGGTTCTATACCGGAGGCAAATATCCCTATGGTTACTACGGCTTCGGGGAGTTGTCTGTTTTTGTGTTCTTTGGGTTGGTAGGAACCGCGGGCACCGCGTTCGTGCAGGTTGAACAGATCAGCGGGTTGCATGTGGCTGCTGGGGTTCCGGTGGGCCTTATGTGCTGTGCGATTTTGATGGCCAACAACTTGCGCGACATTCCTCAAGACCAGCAATCAGCCAAGTTGACCTTGGCGGTGCGTTTCGGTGAAAAGCGTGCGGCTTGGGCTTATGTGGTGTTGGTGTATGGGGCTATAGGAGCCGCCGCGGCGCTTGCCCCTTATCGCTGGTGGGCACCTTTAAGCTTGATTGCGTTAGCATTTGCTCAGCAAGCAGCGTGCGTGGCCCTAGCTGATGGCGATAAGGCCCGGCTGTTAAACCAAACAGCTCGTTTGCACCTGATTTTAGGTTGCTTGTTGACATTGGCGCTGTTGCTTTAGTGAGAGCGGGTGGCGGTGATGAGCTGTGCGATGCCGCCAGAAAGCAGGGTATGCGCTATCTCTGTAAAGCCTTGTGATGTCAGCAACTCTGTTAGTTGCTCTGTGGAGGGTAAATAGGTTAGCGATTTAGGCAGGTAGGTGTAAGCAGCGCGGTCAGATAGCAGTCCGCCGATCTTGGGTACCACCTTGCCGAAGTAAAATCGATGACCGGTTCGTAATAGCTGATTAGAGGGTTCGGCTACCTCTAGCAGCGACATTCGCCCTTTTGGGCGGAGCACTCTTGCTAGCTCCGTGAAGAGTTGGTCAAGGGCTACCACGTTGCGCAGCGCAAATCCGCAGGTAATGCCGTCTGTGCTCTGATCGGGCATGGGCAGGCACAAGGCATCGGCTAGCACTAGGGGTGCTCGTAGCTTCTCGGAAGTTTGACGTAGCTGTGCCCTCTTGAGCATTCCAGCCGAAAGATCAACCCCTACTACGCGGAATCGGGCTGCCTCTAAGTCTTGACAAATATCTCCAGTGCCACATGCTAGGTCAAGCACTAGCGAACCGGCATCTAGCTGCAATGCCTGCACAACTTTGCGCCGCCAGCCTTTGTCCATGTTGAAGGTAAGTAGGCGGTTTAACAAGTCGTAGCGTGGGGCAATTGCGTCAAACATTGAGCGCACCTTCGCCCGTTTCTCGTCGCCTTGGGGCAAAGAATCGTAGCGGCTCAAGCTGTGAACACTTGTTGGACGTTTTGATGCGTGAGTGCGGTTATTCGATAAGCCCGATTGGTTGAATGGTGCGCGAAGCCTAAGCTGCTGTAGACAGCCACTGCTGTCTCGTTGTTGGATTCTACATAGAGAAACCCCACTTTGAGGCCCTGTTGGCTGAGGTAATCTAGCCCAGACAGTGTGATTTGCTTGCCTAGGCCTTTGCCGTGAAAGTTGGGATCTACCGCAATGGCATAAACCTCTCCCGCGGGCGGGGTTTCTTGAAGATGTGTTTTAGTCCAGCAAAAGCCCACTAAGCGGCCATCCTGTTCATACAGGCGAAAGCCTTCAGGGTTAAACCAGCCTTGGCTCATGCGCTCAAGCAAACCTTGGTTTGTCATGTCTCCTTGTTCGGAATGCCAATAAAAGGCGCGGTTGTTGATTTCTAAGAAAACTTCATTGTCCTTGTCGGGCACAAACGCTCTTGTTCGGATAGTTGAGCGTTGAGTGGGGAGTGTGCGTTGCATACGCCAGAGGTCTCGGTAGGGGGTAAAGCCTAGGGTGCTGGCAAACTGGTCGTCTTGATCGCTGGCTTGCTCAATCCAAAGCTGTACTGTTTCGGGGGTTTGGGCATGCTTAATTGCTGTGATGATTTGTTGAGCAGTGTGATGGTCGCGATCTTGGGTGGCTCCTACGGTGATGGATAGCGCGAACTTGCCTTGCGTGGACTCGGCAATGGTTAGGGGCACAGCAACTAAACTAGCGGCCATAGATGGCTAAACCGCGAACTCCTAAAGGCAGGGCAAAAAGGGTACACGAGTTGTTGGGCAAGGAGTATCCCGATGCGGTTTGCGAGTTGGATCACGATAGTGCCTTTCAACTGCTTGTCGCAACGATTCTGTCGGCGCAATGCACCGACAAGCGGGTGAACATGGTGACCCCTGACCTGTTTGCAGCCTATCCCACCCCAGCGTCCTTAGCCGCTGCATCTATAGAACATGTGGAGGATTTGGTACACACCACGGGCTTCTATGCCACCAAAGCCCGCAACTTGGTGGCTATGGCCCAGGGATTGATGGATCGCTTTGACGGTGAAGTGCCATCCAAAATGTCCGATTTGGTGAGCTTGCCGGGAGTGGGTCGAAAAACCGCCAATGTGGTGCGTAGCGTGGCTTTGGGTCTGCCCGGGCTACCGGTAGACACTCATGTAGCTAGGCTCAGCAAGTTATTAGGCATCACTCAGCAGAAAGACCCAGTAAAGATTGAGCTAGAGCTGAACCCTATGGTGCCTGCCGCAGAGCGAGGAGACTTTTCGTTGCGCTTAATCTTGCATGGCCGACGAGTATGCATCGCCCGCCGCCCCTGTTGTCATGACTGTGTCTTGGCTGATTTTTGTCCTTCCGCCAACCTTTGATCTTGTCAGCATCTCTACGATTTTTTGCTTTTTATGCATCGCCGCTTAGACCATTGCTGCTTAGACCTTTGTGGTCACCACGAGAATTGCTGATGGTTGGCAATATGATCGCCCTTGTGTCACAAAGTCGGTTAGCTCGGCGATTAGCAGAAGTGGGTGAGTGTCTGAAGCGGCTTAGAGAAGATCTTGCCGTTACCGAGGAGCAGTGCTTGCACTTTGATGAACTCGCTGAGGATGCTCGCATTCGTGCTTTGGTTTCAGAAACGCCCTTTGCGGAGCATCAGCATCGTGAGGCAGCCTGTCACGCGCAGAGCATGGCTCGTCACAAGGCGCGTTTGCGAGAGGATATTCAAAACCTCGAAGCTCAGCAAGACCTTTTATTAGACAAGTACTCTTCTGATGCTTGACTCGGTTTCGATGCCTGAGCCTGCTCAGTTGATTCTAGTAGATGGAAACTCTTTGGTTTATCGCGCGTTTTTTGCGGTTCCAGCGGATATGGCAACCTCTGGTGGGCAGCCCACCAACGCGGTATATGGGTTTACCCGAATGTTGTTAAACTTGATACGCGATCACAACCCCAGCCATATGGCTGTGGCTTTTGACAGGTCGGAGCCGACCTTCCGCCACCAACGTCTCGACAGCTACAAGGCCACACGAGAGGCTATGCCTGAGCAGTTAGGCCAGCAGATGGGCTTGGTGCGTCAGATGATTCAAACGCTTGGCATTGTTGCGATTGATCATTTTGAGGTGGAAGCTGATGACATCATTGCCACGTTGGCAACTCAGGCCAGCAAGCAGGGCTGCAAGGTACTTGTGGTCACAGGCGACAGGGATGCTTACCAGCTAGTTGAAGATCCCCACATCCGCGTGCTTTATAACAAGCGTGGCGTGTCGGACTATGCCCTGTATGACGAGGCGGGGATATTGCAGCGCACCGGGGTGAAACCAACTGATTATGTGGCCTATGCCGCGTTGCGCGGTGATCCTTCCGACAATCTGGCAGGTGTAGATGGCGTGGGAGAGAAGACTGCCGCCAAGCTAATCAACTCTTACGGCAGCATTGACGGGTTGTATGAGCACCTGGATGAGCAATCTCCCAAGCTTCGTCAGAACCTAGCTGAGGCTCAAGAACGGGTGGAGTTGAACCTGGAAATGATGGCGTTGTTACGTGATGTGCCCTTAGCAGTTGGGGTGGATGATTTAGGATTCGATGCTCCCGATAAAGATGCCTTTATTGAGTTGTTTGACTTTTTGGAGTCTAAGGATCTGCGCACTTTTGCCGCAGAAGTGCGTAAGGTTGATTTAGGTCCCGACGAGTTCAGCGACAGCTCAAGATGTATTTTGAAAGCAGCGATCACGCCTGTGGCTACGCCAGATGCTGTAGTTGAATTGCTGAGTCAAGTACGTGCAGAACCAGTGGCACTGGCGGCTTGTTGGGGTGAGCCCATTGATGCCCGCCAGCCTCATCGTTGTGACTTGCTGGGGCTATATTTGGTAAGCGATTTAGCTGCTAGCGAGGTGGCTTGGCTGCCTGTCGCTTTGCTTGTAGAGATGCTGTCCTACAAGCAGAGGGCTAGCGAGGTAACAACGCTTAGGCAGGTTGCGGTTCGTGAGTTCTTTGCCAGTGGTCGTTTTGTGGTTCACGATGCCAAGCCCCTGCTGTATTGGCTGGTATCGCAAGGTGTTGATGTGACGGGCCTGTGTTTGGACACAAAAATAGCGGCTTATTTGCTAGATCCAGTGAGCGGCAGGTATGAGCTAGATGATCTTTTATTAGCTCATAGCAGGGTGCAAATGCCACCGGACACGCAATATCAACAGGGCCAGCAAACAATGCATTTTGCATCTGAGCAGCGAGCACTCAGTGAGATGCCTGCGTTGGAGGCGTTAGCCGCAGGGCATTTGGCCGAGCCCTTGGGCAGTGCTCTGGCCAAGCAGGGGCTCAGCCGTCTCAATGATGATGTGGAAGTACCCTTGGTTCTGGTTTTGGCGCGTATGGAACATGCTGGGGTGGAGGTGGATGTGGAGGCTTTAATTGCTATGAGGGATCAGCTTGTGTCGGACGCTGCGCGCCTGAAGGAGCTGGTGATGGATGCAGCCGGTGGCGGCAGTTTCAACGTTAATTCTTCTAAGCAGGTGGGCGAGTTGCTGTTTGAGACTTTGGGCTTGTCCTCTCAAAAGAAGACTCGCACAGGTGCTTATAGCACCGATGCTGGCACTCTGGAGAAACTACGGGGTCAGCACCCGGTGGTGGATGCGCTCTTGGATTATCGGGAGGTGGAAAAGCTGCGCTCTACCTACGGAGAAGGGCTTGTAGCAGCGGTGGAAGCAGAGCCTGATAACCGCATCCGCGCCACGTTCAAGCAGACGGTGGCACGCACAGGCAGGCTTAGTTCTGATGCCCCTAATCTGCACAACATTCCTGTGCGCACCGAGGCGGGACGGATGTTTCGCGAGGTGTTTGTAGCCGCTGAAGGTTGCGAGTTGCTAGTAGCAGATTACAACCAGATAGAGCTTCGCTGTATCGCCCATCTTGCTAATGATCCTGGGCTGATTGCGGCTTTTGCATCGGGTCAAGATGTCCACACTTCGGTAGCGGCTCAGGTGTTCGGCATTCAGCCCAGCGCGGTCGGCATTAAGGAGCGTTCCATTGCCAAGATGGTGGCGTACGGGTTGATTTATGGTATGGAAGCCTACGGGCTGGGCCAGCGTCTTAACATTGCTACCCGCGAAGCTGCTGTGGTCTTAGAGGCTTTTTTTACGGCCTTTCCAGCATTGCGAGAGTACATGGATACAGCGGTTGCTGATGTTCGCAGCAAGGGCTACTCCGAAACCTTGTTTGGTAGGCGGCGGCGTATTCCTGAGATTAACTCGCCCAACCCTCGCCTTCGCCAAGCAGCCGAACGCCAAGCCATGAATTCGGGTATCCAAGGTTTAGCAGCAGACATATTTAAGGTGGCGTTGGTTCGTTTAGCTCACGCTTTGCAAGAGCGGGGCTTAGTTGCCAGCATTATCTTGCAAGTTCACGACGAGGTGATCTTAGAGGTACCTCATGCAGAACACGATGAGGTGGCCCAACTCACGCAAGGAATCATGGTCGGAGCTTGTGATCTGAAGGTGCCCTTAGAGGTGCATTTGTCATCTGGCAGAACTTGGGCCGAGGCCAAGTAGTCCCTAGCGGCTGAGCCTGCTAACATTAATAGAAGCTGTTTGCATTTGGCAGCTCAGAGTTGGCGGTTGCGCTGCCCTCTTTTTATTTACTACCTCAAGCGAGGCTTAACCCAACGTGTCCGAAACCGTAATCGAATCACCCCCTTCGCTTTCCGCAGAGGCTGAAATAGGGGACGTAACCGAGGCTGAAACAGCGGTTATGTTAGCGCCCAGCGAAGCACCTAACAGCATGGCCACGTTTGATGATGAGGGTAACTACGTTCCTCGCCAAATCACAGATCTAGACATCGCAGTAGAGCATCTAGAAGAGGCATATGCGGAAACCATGGTGCAGGTAGAGGATGGTCAGATCGTCACCGGCAAGATAGTGAAGGTTGACCGTGATGAGGTTCTCTTAGACATTGGTTATAAGTCGGAGGGCATTATTCCCATTCCTGAGTTATCCATTCGCAACGTGTCTGATCCTAATGAGATTGTGAGCATAGGTGAGCACATTGAAGCTTTAGTGCTGCAAAAGGAAGACAAAGACGGTCATCTGATCTTGTCTAAGAAGCGGGCTCAGTATGAGCGGGCTTGGGGCCACATTGAAGATGTGAAGGCTAAAGAAGGCACCGTTTCTGGTCCGGTGATTGAGGTTGTGAAGGGTGGGTTGATCATCGACATTGGTTTGCGAGGTTTTCTGCCAGCTTCGCTGGTGGAGTTGCGTCGGGTGCGTGATCTTCAGCCCTATATCGGTCAGACATTGGAAGCCAAGATCATTGAGCTTGACAAGAATCGCAACAATGTGGTGCTTTCGCGGCGAGCTTGGTTAGAAGAGACCGAAAAAGAGCAGCGTGAAGCATTTTTGTTTAACCTTAAGACTGGGGAGCGTCGCAACGGTGTGGTGTCTTCGGTGGTTAACTTTGGAGCTTTTGTGGATCTTGGTGGTATGGATGGTCTGATTCATGTTTCTGAATTGTCTTGGAAGCATGTAGATCATCCTGGTGCGGTGGTCAAGGTAGGAGACGAGATTGAGGTGGAGGTGCTAGAAGTAGATTTAGATCGAGAGCGCATCAGCTTGTCACTCAAGGCCACTCAGCAGGATCCATGGCAGGAATTCGTTAACAGTCACCAAGTTGGCGAGTTGGTTTATGGTCGGGTTACCAAGCTTGTGCCATTTGGGGCTTTTGTGCAGGTGGGTGAGAGCATTGAGGGTTTGGTTCACATCTCAGAGATTGCTTCGCACCATATTGAGCTGCCTGAACAGGTGGTAACCCCCGGCGAAGAACTATGGGTGAAGATTATTGACCTAGACGTGGAGCGCCGCCGCATCAGCTTGTCCATCAAGCAGGCCGCAGAGGGTGGTGTGGTGGCCGCAGAGTTTCAAGAGCATTTTGGCGAGCATGCTTATGATGAGGCAGGCAACTACATTGGTACTGCTAGCTCAGAGGCTGCAACGGGCGATGTTGCTGCCGATGAGGACGAGGCTTGGGCCCAGTATCATCAAGAAGCAGACCATCAAGAAGCAGAAGAGGCACCCGCAGCTGAGCAGCCCAGAGTTGAGCTAACAGACGAGCCACCGCCAGTTGACTTAGCAGAAGTGGATTTAGCAGAAGCGTCAGATTCAGATTTAGATCCAGTCTCAGAGTCCGCAGTCACACCATCTGCTTGAGGTCACGCTGTAAATCCTTGATCTCGTCACGCAGGCGGGCGGCATACTCAAACTTCAATTCCGTCGCTGCTTCATTCATTTCTTCAGTGAGAGTGTGGACAAGGCGCTCTATGCCACCGGAGTCAAGGTCGATTACCTTTGAGCGATGTCGATGATGGTCCATTGAGCGAGAGCGACGACCTTCACCGGGAACGGGCACCCCATCTTCGGAGGGGCGCAGCTCGGCTAGGATATTGCTTACGGCTTTGCGGATGGTCTGTGGGTTGATGCCGTGCTTGTCGTTGTAAGCCTGCTGTAATCCCCTACGGCGGTGCGTTTCGGAGATGGCTCGACGCATGGAGTTGGTTATCACATCGGCGTACATGATTACTTGCCCGTCTACATTCCGGGCCGCTCTGCCAATGGTTTGGATTAACGAGGTTTCGCTGCGCAGGAACCCTTCCTTGTCGGCATCTAAGATGGCCACAAGCGAAACCTCTGGTAAGTCCAGTCCTTCACGCAAGAGGTTGATGCCCACCAGCACGTCAAACTCTCCGAGGCGTAGGTCTCGTAGAATTTCGATCCGCTCAATGGTGTCCACTTCACTGTGCAGATAGCGCACCCGCACACCCATCTCTAGCAGGTATGCGGTTAGGTCTTCTGCCATTTTCTTAGTGAGGGTGGTGACCAGCACTCGTTGGCCTCGCTCGGTGCGTTCTTCAATGAGCTTGATTAGGTCGTCGATTTGTCCCTTGGTGGCACGCACCTGCACTTCGGGGTCTACTAGTCCGGTGGGGCGCACGATTTGTTCTACAACTTGTTGTGAAACTTGTAGTTCGTAGTCGCTGGGGGTGGCCGACAAAAACACCACCTGGCCTACTTTGGCCATTACCTCTTCAAACCTTAATGGTCGGTTGTCTACTGCTGAAGGCAGGCGAAAGCCGTGCTCTACTAGCATATTTTTGCGGCTGCGATCCCCCTCGTATTGGCCGTGTAGTTGTGGCACCCCTACATGCGATTCGTCTAACACAGTGATGAAGTCGTCGGGGAAGTAATCCAATAAGGTGAAGGGGCGTTCGCCGGGTGCTCGCCCGTCGATGTGGCGGGAGTAGTTCTCGATCCCGTTGCAAAAGCCGATCTCTTGCATCATCTCTAGGTCGTAGGCTGTGCGCATCCGCAGCCGTTGCGCCTCTAAGAGTTTACCTTGGTGTTCAAACTGAGCTAGCTGCTCTTGAAGTTCGGCTTCAATGCCGTCTATAGCCCGGCGCATGCGTTCTTCGCCTGCTACGTAGTGAGTGGCGGGGAATATCACTACCTCGTTGAGGGTGCGGAGCCGCTCGCCGGTTACCGGGTCGATGGTGGTTATTTGCTCTACTTCATCGCCAAACAGCTGGATGCGCACGATGAACTCTTCGTATGCCGGGTACACCTCAAGGGTGTCGCCGCGTACTCGAAAGCGCCCCCGCACTAAGTTGGTATCGTTGCGTTCATATTGCATGTCCACCAAGCGTCGCAGTAGGTCGCGCTGGTCGCAGTTCTCACCCACCTTAGAGATACACAGCAGGTTTTTGTACTCCTCGGGGGCACCCAACCCGTAGATACACGACACCGATGCCACTACCACTACATCTCGTCTAGTCAGCAGTGCTTCGGTGGTAGAGTGGCGTAGCCGGTCAATCTCTTCGTTAATTGAAGAATCCTTTTCTATGTAGGTGTCGGAAGCTGGCATGTAGGCTTCGGGTTGGTAGTAGTCGTAGTAGGAAACGAAGTATTCCACCCGATTATCGGGGAAGAACTCCCGCATTTCGTTGGCTAACTGTGCCGCTAGAGATTTGTTGGGTGCCAGTATCAGCGTGGGCCGCTGTACTTGTTCGATGGTCCAGGCGATTGTGGCGCTCTTGCCCGAGCCGGTTATGCCTAGCAGCGTTTGGAAGCGGTCGCCTCGTTTTAAGCCTTCTGTTAATGTAGCGATAGCTTTGGGTTGGTCGCCAGCAGGCTCAAAGTTCGACACCACGCGAAATCCTGTGTCGCTTCTGCTACTCACTAGGGCGATATTACCTGTGACATGTGGAGTTAGGTGATTTGAAGCTGCATCATTTGGCGGCTGCCTTGTCTGATTCAGGTCACAAGCCGGTAAGTTCGCGGCGTGGCCGATGAGATAGTTATCAGTGGGGCGCGCGAGCACAACCTGCAAGATGTGCATCTCACCATTCCCCGCGACAAGCTCATCGTGTTCACCGGTATTTCTGGTTCAGGCAAATCTTCATTGGCGTTTGACACCATTTACGCGGAGGGCCAGCGTCGTTATGTGGAGTCGCTATCAGCCTATGCCCGACAGTTTTTGGGGCAAATGGATAAGCCCGATGTGGATTTTATTGATGGCCTATCGCCAGCTATTTCTATAGATCAAAAGAGCGCCTCTCGTAACCCTCGCTCTACGGTTGGCACCATTACCGAGGTGTACGATTATTTGCGTTTGCTGTTTGCTCGGGTTGGTGTGCCCCACGACCCTGAAACTGGCGAGCGCTTGGTGCGCCAAACGCCTCAACAAATCGTGGATCGGGTGATGCAGATGCCCGAAGGCGTACGTTTTCAGGTATTGGCACCGGTGGTGCGGGGTCGCAAGGGCACTTACGACACGCTGCTGGGAGAACTGGCTTCGCAGGGTTTTGCTCGGGCCATTGTGGATGGCGAGTTGGTGGAGCTAGACAGCAGCATTACGGGTATGGATTTGGCTCGCTATGAGATGCATAGCATTTCGGTTGTGGTAGATCGGTTGGTGATGCGCGAGGGCATCGAGCGGCGTCTTACCGAGTCGATGGAGTCGGCGTTGGGCCTAGGCGAGGGAGTTGCTGAGCTGATGGTGATGCCATCAGATAGCGAGCCTGAAGCGGAACCTGAGACCATCACCTTTTCGCAGCACCTTTCACGGCCTTCTGACGGCAAGTCGTTTGAAGAGTTGGCACCTCGGAACTTTTCGTTCAATTCTCCTTATGGGGCCTGCTCGCATTGTGATGGCTTGGGTTCGGTGTTTGAGGTGGATCCTCGGTTGGTGATTCCCGACCCTGACCTCAGCTTGGAAGATGGGGCCATTGCTCCTTGGGCGAAGGGGCACAATCAGTATTTCAAGCGGTTGGTGGAGTCGGTGGCCGAAGACAGAGACATTCCCATGGATCAGCCGTGGGGGAGTTTGAAGCGCTCTCAGCAGGATTTGTTGCTGCACGGTAAGGGTATATCCAATGAGCGAACTGAGGTGCGTTTTCGTAATCGTTATGGCAGGGTGCGGCGCTATTCTGCTCGTTACGAGGGGGTCATCTCGTATTTGCAGCGTCGACACAGTGAGTCAGAGTCGGATTCGGCTCGCGGGCAAATTGAGGGTTACATGCGTCAGGTACCTTGTTCGGGTTGCGATGGGGCTCGCCTGAATCCGCTGTCACGGGCGGTGACGTTGGATGGTCGTACCATCGCCGAGTTGTGTGATTTGTCGATACGCGATGTTGCCGAAGTGCTGGCCTCTTTGAACCTATCTGAGCGGGATCAGACCATTGCCGGACAAGTGCTCAAAGAGATCAATGCTCGACTGAAGTTCTTGTTAGATGTGGGGTTGGAGTACCTCACCCTGGGCCGTTCGGCTGGCACCCTCAGCGGTGGTGAGGCTCAGCGCATTCGTTTAGCTTCGCAGATCGGTAGCGGTTTGGTGGGGGTTCTCTACGTGCTAGATGAGCCCTCTATCGGATTGCATCAGCGGGACAACCGTCGGCTCATCGATACTTTGGAGCGGATGCGAGATTTGGGCAACACAGTGCTGGTGGTGGAGCATGACGAGGAGACGGTGCGGGTGGCCGATCATGTGGTGGATATCGGCCCGGGTGCGGGTGAGCACGGCGGAGTGATAGTGCATTCTGGCACGGTGCCAGCCTTGTTGAAGAACAAGCAGTCGCTTACCGGTCAGTACCTGTCGGGTCGCAAATCGATTCCAGTGCCTGAGGGTCGTCGCATCCCGGGCGAGCAGTGGCTTACCGTGCGTGGTGCGCGCGAACATAATCTAGCCAACATCGACATCGACATTCCGCTGGGCTGTTTCGTGACCGTTACTGGAGTGTCGGGGTCGGGCAAATCCACCTTGGTTAACGACATCTTGTATCGGTCGTTGATGCAGCGTATTTATAAGTCCAAGGTTCCACCGGGTCTGCATAAGGGCATTGACGGTACGGAGGCTCTCGACAAGGTCATCAATATCGATCAGCAGCCTATTGGTCGCACCCCCCGGTCGAATCCGGCCACCTACACCAGCGTGTTTGACCACATTCGCAAACTGTTTGCACAAACCCAAGAGGCTCGGGTGCGGGGCTATATGCCGGGCCGGTTCTCTTTCAATGTGAAGGGGGGGCGCTGTGAGGCTTGCTCAGGCGATGGCAACATCAAGATAGAGATGCACTTTCTGCCCGATGTGTATGTGCCCTGTGAGGTGTGCAAGGGGACCCGCTACAACCGTGACACGTTGGACATTCAGTTTAAGGGGCACAATATTTCTGAGGTGCTCAACATGTCGTGTGCCGATGCTTTGGAGTTTTTTGGCAACCAGCCAGCCATCACTCGTCACATGCAGACCTTGGTGGATGTTGGGCTGGGTTACATTCGCCTTGGGCAGCCCGCGCCTACGTTGTCTGGCGGCGAGGCGCAGCGGGTAAAGCTGGCCTCAGAGTTGGCTAAGCGGGCAACCGGTCACACTATTTACATCCTTGACGAGCCCACCACTGGCCTGCATTTCGACGATGTCCGCAAGCTGCTGGTAGTGCTAAGTCGTCTGGTAGATCAGGGCAACACCGTGTTGGTGATCGAGCACAACTTGGATGTAATCAAAACAGCAGATTGGATCGTAGATCTGGGCCCTGAAGGGGGAGACAATGGTGGCACCGTGGTGGCTGAGGGCCCTCCCGAGCTAGTAGCTCGCTCTGGTTACAGCTACACCGGCAAATTCCTCTGCCCCGTGCTGGGTATCTGATGCTCCAAAGTTTTCTACGTAGAACCGTTGAAGTCGATCTGAGTCCTTTGTAATCGTGGCAACATGATCAATCCCCGTTGTCAGCATGTCGGTACCTATTCTCCAATTGGTTATAGGACAGTGGTTATAGGACAGCTATAGGTGTTGTGCCATTTTAGTCGCTTGATGAATAAAATCCCTGTTCACAGTTGTATCTGCCATGGTGGGGATAATATTTGCCACCTGTGACAGTTTGTTTCGAACCGCATAAACTAGCCCGACAGCATGAACACTCTTTCTTCACATAACGCTTCATCCACATCTTCGAGCACTAGCTGATGACAACATCATCTGACTACCTCAATCCTGAGGCTCGTGCTCGCATGGCGATCGACGAGCAGTTAGAGGCGTGCGGGTGGGAGGTGCAGGATTACCAGCACGCGGCGGTGGCCGCAGCTAAGGGTGTGGCGGTGCGTGAGGTGCCTACTGAGGCTGGCCCAGCCGACTATGTGCTCTATGTTGATTCTCAGGCTGTAGGGGTGATCGAGGCTAAGAAGAAAGGCACCACCCTCACCGGGGTAGAGCCCCAGACCCGCAAGTATCAGACGGCCTATCCCGGCGAGTTGCCAGCCTTTCTAGTTGATGGCGCGTTGCCGTTTGGTTACGAGTCAACTGGCGCCGAGACTCGTTTCACCAGCGGGCTTGACCCCAAGCCCACATCTCGGCGGGTGTTCGCCTTCCACCGACCCGAGACGCTGGCTCGCTGGCGTGACAGCTATAACGAGTTTGATGGTTGCGCCACCTTGCGCAATGGCTTCAGCGAGTTGCCCGACCTAGGTGATGATCCACCGGGGCTATGGCCAGCACAGGCCGAGGCCATCTGCAACTTGGAAGCTTCGTTTAAGGAAAACCGCCCTAAGGCACTGATCCAGATGGCCACGGGCGCGGGCAAGACATTTACCGCTGCCAACGTGTGCTATCGGTTGCTTCGCCATGCTCGTGTCAACCGCATCTTGTTTCTGGTCGACCGGGCTAACCTGGGCCGCCAAGCGGTTCGCGAGTTTGAGGGCTTCGAAGTGCCCGGTGATCGCCGTAAGTTTACCGAGCTTTATAACGTTCGCCGGTTGGCCTCTTCGCAGCTTGACATGGCCAATGAGGCTGCCACCAAAGTCCATGTAAGCACCATTCAGCGCCTTTACTCCATCTTGCGGGGAGAGGAGTTCGACGAAGGTTTTGATGAGCGGTCGGGCTTCGACACTGCTCCTGAGCAGCCGGTGGAGGTGGCCTACAACCCGAGGGTGCCTATTGAGTCGTACGATGTGATCATCATCGACGAGTGCCACCGTTCGATTTACGGCGTGTGGCGTCAGGTGCTGGAGTACTTTGATGCTTTTTTGGTGGGCCTCACCGCCACGCCCGGCATCCAGACGTTTGGCTTTTTCGACCAGAATCTGGTGATGGAGTATGTGCACACCCAAGCAGTTGCCGACCGTGTGAATGTGGACTTCGATATATTCCGCATCAAAACTGAGATCACCGAAGCAGGCGGCACTGTTCCTGCTGGTTTTGTGACAGAGTTTCGCGACAGGGAGACCCGCAGCACCCGCCTTGAGCGAGCTGATGACGATATTGCCTACAACGCAGCAGAGCTTGATAAACGGGTCGTGGCTCCCGATCAGATTCGTACCATCATGCGCACGTTTCGTAATTCGTTGCCCGAGATGTTTGAAGACCGAAAACGCGACGATGAGGGCTTTTTGTGCCACATTCCCAAGACCCTCATCTTCGCCAAAGACGACAGTCACGCTGACGACATCGTGCAGATCGTGCGGGAAGAGTTCGGTCTTGGCAATCAGGGGGCGGTGAAGATCACCTATCGCTCGGGCGAATCGGGTGAGAGTGCTGAGCAGCTACTTCAGAAGTTCCGCACTGACTATCCCACCCGCATCGCGGTCACCGTGGACATGATTGCCACTGGCACCGATGTGAAGCCCATCGAGTGCGTGATGTTCATGCGCATGGTGCGCAGTCGTAACTTTTTCGAGCAGATGAAGGGCCGTGGTGTCCGAGTGATTGACAGCGACCACCTTCGCATCGTCACCCCCGATGCTCAGGCTAAGGAGCGCTTCGTGATAGTGGACGCGGTGGGTGTGACCGAGGCCGACCTTCACGACACTGTCCCGCTAGAGCGACAGCGCCATGTGAGCTTCGACAAGCTGCTTACCCAGATCGGCCTCGGGGTCAGGGATCCCGATGTGGTGTCATCGGTGGCATCACGCTTGGCTCGACTCGACCGTCGGATCACCACGGAAGACCGGGCTGAGGTGGAGTTGGCCGCCGGGGTCGAACTGAGCGATTTGGTTCGTCAAATTACTGATGCCCTCGACCCCGATCGTCAGCTTGTTGCCGCTGCGACCACGACAGGCACCGATGCCCCGACCCCTGAGCAGGTGGCCGCAGCCGTTCAGCAGTTGATCGCCGAGGCGGTTCAGCCTTTGGCTGGCAACCCCGAGTTGCGGGAGAAGCTGGTGGACATCCGTCGTAGCTACGAGCAGGTGATCGACATTACTTCAAGAGATCGGGTTATCTTAGGTGAGTTTTCTGTTGATGCTGCCGACCGAGCCCGTAATCAGGTTGCCTCGTGGAAGCAGTTCATCGAAGACCACAAAGACGAGATCGCTGCGCTGGAAGTCCTCTACAGCCAGCCCTATGGTGGCGGCCTCACCTATGAGGATGTCAAGGAACTGGTCAGCGCCATCGGCCGTCCCCCTCATCGCTGGACCCCAGATATCCTCTGGCAGGCATACGAAACCCTCGACAAATCTAAAGTGCGAGGCTCAGGGTATCGAGTATCCACCGACCTCGTAAGCCTGGTTCGCTACGCCCTCGGAAACGCCGACGAGCTGGTGGCCTACCCCGATCTGGTCAACGAGCGCTTCGAGGTTTGGTTGAACCAACAGCAAACCGCTGGTGCCACCTTCACCAACGATCAATCAGCCTTTCTCAGCCTGATAAAAGACCGGATCGCCTCTAGCCTCAGCATCGACCTAGCCGACCTTCAGTCGCCTCCCTTCAGCGACCGCGGCGGGCTGGGCAAAGCCCGCCAACTTTTTGGAAGCGATTTGAGGTCTTTGCTGGACGATCTAACCGAGGCATTGGCTGCATGACTGGTGAACTACCGCCGGGGTGGGTTCAGATCAGTCTCGGCGAATGTGTCAGAACAAGGTCGGGCAACTCAAAACTGATAAAGGGACGACTAGCCGCAGCTCCCGAAAGTGGCTTGGTGCCAGCGTATAGCGCTTCTGGTCAAGATGTTTGGTGTGAAGAGGCAGAGTATCGTGAATCTGGAGTGGTGTTGTCAGCGGTGGGTGCCAGATGTGGAAAAACATTTCTTGCCCTCGGGAGTTGGACAGCGATTGCAAATACTCATGTCCTCATTCCACACGATGGGATTGATTCAAAATGGCTTTGGTACTTAACCAATGATGAAGATTTTTGGCTGAAAGGAGGTTCGGCGCAACCCTTTGTGAAAGTGAAGGCATCGAAAGAGATACCAGTTCTGTTGCCTCCAATCAATGAACAACTCCGAGTCGTCGCTGCTATCGAAGAGCACTTCTCTCGTCTGGATGCGGTTGAAGGAGTACTTGCCGCGGGGTGGGAGAAGTTGGAGGCATTACGCCGATCCATCTTGCGCGAAGCCTTCTCTGGTCGGCTCGTACCTCAAGACCCCAACGACGAACCAGCCTCAGCCTTACTGAAGCGCATCGCTGATTCTCAGCGGTGATTTTGATCCGATTGTTGAGAGTCGACCGGGCTGCATTGGCGGTGGCCAGTCATCATGTTGCTATAGCGGTTCGATGGTCCCCGGAGCCTCGTCGGCAGAAGCCTTTGCCCATGCTGCTAGGAGGTCTGCTTCGCGCTTAGCGGCTCATTCCATTACGAGCCTGCTTTGGCGTGCTGGCAGGCTGCCCCTCATGATGCGGCGGTCACCGATGGATATTTGGGCTTCGTGCTCCGCGTATTCGGCATGAAAGTGCGGAGGTGGGTGATCGCTGGCATACATTCTTATGACGATGCCGAAGAACCGACAGAGTTCAGGCATCTGAGTAGGCCCGCAGGCCTGGCATGATTTCCTCAGGCTTCTTGTTGGTGAGCTCCAGATAGACGGCATCAGCACAGAGTTCG
Source organism: Acidimicrobiia bacterium (assembly GCA_009843865.1). Taxonomy (GTDB): domain Bacteria; phylum Actinomycetota; class Acidimicrobiia; order Acidimicrobiales; family Bin134; genus Poriferisocius. Next base: position 11,343 of record VYCQ01000021.1, on the reverse strand, counting down.
GCTTCCTCAGTCCAGCAGATCGCTCGGTTCGGCATGATCTTCACCGACTCGAAAACTCCTGGCTCGTCCCAAACTTTGAAGACACCCCGGCCGACCCGTGCTGAGAGATCTATTTCACCCTCGACACCGTCGTTGAAGCGAACCTACAGCCTGTAGTCGTCTCTTGGCTCAACTACCACGGGGCGAAGCTGCTCTGATTCCATCTCCTGCACTTTCTGTCGGGCGTTCCTTCAAGGCGAAAGCACAACCGTCTGTCACCGAGAACCAGGCTAGCGGAGGAGAACTGCCGTATTGACCTGAAATTGATCTCTCTGCGGCGTGCCTCCCCTGACGCGCAGGAGCCCGGCCACTCACCGTCCGGAGAGGTACCGGGTTCTACTTCCTTGAGCTACCGCTCTCGGCTCATTCCATCATAGTGATTTTGCGACTAGATGCAACCTTTATTGCTCACGAGGTTGCGCAAACAACCTCTGTGCTCCGACAAGGTGAGGGGTGATACGCTTGCTGCTGTTGAAGAAAAATTGGGCGGTTTGCGTCGTCGGGTTCTTATGAATGCTTTCTCCGGCCAGCTCGTACCTCAAGACCCTAACGACGAACCAGCCTCTGCTCTATTGGATCGAATCTTAGGGACAAGGTGAGTTCACTCTGCCTAATGGAGCGCGGCCGCGTTGTGGCTGTTCTGTAGGATTCCGAGCGAGCGCTATTCCTCGGCAAGTCGGCGAAGGATATTCGCTAGCAGGATTACAGAGTCCGCGGCGATGCCAGCATGCCTTCTGGTTGGTTCGCTTTGGTGCTTGACGGCTTGGGCTAACTCGATGGCGGCTCGGGCCATCTTTCTTATCTCCGCATTTGTAGTACCTGATGCGGTATGTTCGACGAACTTTCCAAGTCGCAGCTTGGTGTTTGCGACAGGTGGGACTTGTTCGCCTTTTTTCAAGTGAAGTTCGGAATCGAATAAGGCTTCGCTTAGCCGTTCGAGAACCGCCACACAGTCGTTTCCGATATTGCGGTAGTCCTGAGCGCTCCGAGCCATCCCAAAGTGGCGCCGCATTTCGTTGATCTCGGCATCCACGAGGGACCATCCCGTGCCCGGATGGTTTGTGATCGGCCTTGCCAAGGTCGATTCCAGTTCGAGATCTTCAAGCCGTGCGAGTTTCAGGTGCACGGGCTCTAGGAGTTCATTTAGGATGTCGCGCCGGGCTTGCCAGCTGCCGTAGGCATCGTTGGCCATCCAGTGGCTGCGGAAAGTGCGGTAGTCGCTGAATGGGAGCTCAAGTGGAACTCCCAGCCGCTGTAACAAGATTCGGATAGTTCTCAGGATGAGGCGAATTCCGTTTTCATCTGTCCGCTCTGTCCCGCTGGTGCCGTAGGCTTCAAGTTCGTCGTGCGCTAGCCTCAGCAACGCGACGGCAACTTCCGCATCGGTGCGCTCCGTGTAGTTGCCTGCACGTATGTGTCCCAAGAGTTCGATATTGAGCGAGCGTTTATCAGAGAAGATGTCATCTTCGAAGAAGTTTTCAGGAGTCACAGCTTGAATTTTGCCCATTCCAAAGTCTTATCTTCACACCTTGCAAGGTGCTTTGTAGGGCAAGATCTTGTTTTCAGATTGGCACCTTGTTTGGGGAGGGGCGATGGGCTTTCGTTTTGTGAGTTCATTGCCCGCGTTGCTTCGGACCGTTGTCGGCATGTTGGTTTTTGGTAAAGTCACTCCTGAGATCCAACGAATGAGACTTTGTTGAGCAGGATTGGTAATTCGTTGATGTTGCTGAGAGTTCCTTCGAGGTCGAAGTGTGACCAGCCAGTGAGCCTTGTTGACCGCTTGCTTTTCTTGGAAGGGGGCTGAGATCCAAATTGTCCCCACCATCCGGTTGGCTGAACTTCTGAAATGACAGCGATCATCTCGGTCGGGAACCGGGTACCTTTCCCTGTTTTGATGTCTATATGTACCACCGGCAAACGTTGTTTTCGCTCGTCGCGCGTGTTTTGGTCGGCTGAAAGGCATTGGCCGTAGATCTTCTGGAGAGCGACGGCGTTGCCATCGTCGACCAGCGGTAACATTACAATCCCATTCTCGTTGGCGTTGCCACCCACGATGAGCGGTTCTATGTCCAGTTTTTGGAGTTTGGTGATGAATGGCGAGAAATCCTGACTGAGAACATTAACCCAAGCCTGACCTGAGCGTGGACAGGTTGAGTGGAGACCTATATTGACAACTCCGCCAAATGAGGATGCCCATTCTTTTACAACTCCGGTGATAGCCCTTTGAACGACTGCCTCAGCAAGTTCGCCAGCTTCGGCTATTGCTTTTAAGACGATAAACCGCTTTTGAGCCTTTCTTGGACCGGTTTGTTTAACCTCCTTCGCTATCGCCTGAAGTCTGCTTAACATTTGCATCTGATTTTCTGTCAGGGTTGTAATGTCGCGGGATAGCTTCACGGCTGTCTCGAGGCGATTCATTGATTCGATCAGTGTCTGCTCAGAGGGAAGAAGCACTGACTCGCTCGCGATTGTCGACGGCGGGTAAGCCACATCTGATGCCAACCGATAGCATTGCGCTTGTCTAGTCTTGAAGATTTCAGTATTAGTGTCATCGTATTCGCTCTCGTCTTCCCCGGCCTCTTCCTGAACAGCGCGATGGCGCTCCATTCGGAGCAGCATTCGCTGAACGGCATCGCTAACGCCGATTACATCATCTGCTGGCAGTGAGTCGATGAAGCGTCCGGGCAGGTCAAGTATTCCCTCTTCCGCTACGGCTACTGTCTTGCTTTCCAACAGTGTCACTGCTACTGCATGAAGAGACTCCCATAATGACCGGTTGTAGAGAGCCTCGCCCTGCCCAGAGCGTCGTGCTTCGCCGTAAGCGACCCCGACATGCTTTTGGAGGGCTGCTTTTGTAAGCCAATCAGATGGGAGGCTCCCTTCCTGCCATACGCCGTCAATCTCACCGCTTTGTGTAGGTGCGAGCACAGCTTTTTGGTTGTGGTTCTCGACGAACGCGCCTAGAACTTGAATAGCATCGAATGCGTGGTTCTTCGACTCCCAGCACACGAAATTTTGGAACCGGTCGTAGTCTTTCACAGCCGGTTTCTCCCGGATCGATCGATCAATGAGGTCCTCAAGCTCGGAATAGTGCAAAGGGCCGACGTAAATCCGATCACTGAAGATGGTGTGTGACAGCGCATAGCTCCCGCTTCGCTGTTCAAGCGATACCCGCTCGAAGAACTCATTGTCGGTGATGAAAATGTAGACGGCGTTGCCAAGCATGAAGAAGTTCTTCAGCGAAGTCAGAATCGCAAAGACAGGCGAGTCTTCGATGCCGGAGGGCTCGTCGCCGTCCCAGTGAAGCTTGTCCAACTCATCGAGTACAAAGATGACCCGTCGGCCTTCGTCTGCCAACTCGGCCAGTGAACGCCGAAGTTCGAACTCAAGAGTTTCATCTGACAGGTCGAACTTCCCGAGTTCCGTCCTCCCGTCCTTCTCCATGAGTTTCGAGATGGTGTCTGTCTCATCCTTCCTCGTCCGCTCGAACATCAAGCCGCCAGCCACAGCGAGCATCACAACAAACACAGCAGCAGCGATGCCCCAACCGTTCCCGAGACGATCGCTAGCCCACACCGCCACTCCGACACCCAGGGTCCCGATGAGGGCCACGACCAGTCCACCCACCAACATCCGAACGGATGCTGATACATCGATCGATGTGCGGACAACCGTGCTTTGCCGTTCAGCATTTGCCGACGCAGCGGCGCTCTCCACCACTCGGTGCTTCTCAAGCTCGGTCAGGTAGGTTTTCTCGTATGTTGCGCTGATGAGGGAGAGCGCATCTTTCGAAACTCCGTCGACCTCCAGGGCCTGAAAGTAGAGTCCTCGGGCCAGCGAGCGAAGCACTTGCGATCGGATCGAGGGGGCATCGGATCCTTGATTCAGGTGCGGCGGAGCGATGCGCACCACCACCTGTTTCTTGTCAGTATCCGCCCGTCGAATCGCTTCGTTCATCAGAGCTGTCTTGCCAGCACCACGAAACCCGGCTAAGAGAACGGTCGCGGACTTCCGCTTAGTGAGGATCTCCTCGAGTCTGTTCAGTTCTCTTTCCCGTCCGACGAATCGGTTATGCGCTAGGGGCTCCAGAAAACCGTCATGGAGCTGAGCGCGAAATAATGCGACATTGGGCATGGATGAAGTCTGTCACAGCATAGTGACGGTTTCGGTGAGTTCGTCCGCTTGCAGTTGTCTCGAGCGGAGAGTAGTTAACATTGGGGAGGTCGCCTGCGAATGCCACCATTTCCGGCTGGGCGATTATGGATCGCTTATTGCGTTTTGGGTTGTAGGGCGACGGAATTCTCCCATCCCCCTACTATCCGCCAGCTCGAAGGGCCGTACCGGTCGCTGACAGATCATTCCGTTAAGGGGCTAGTAGGAACTTGTCCTTAGGACCTTGAACTGGTAGTTGTATGAGTTTGTACGTGGCTCTAGTAGTAATACCGCTTGGGCAGCATTGTGGTACCGCTACAACGGAAATTCGATCTTTGTTGTCATCGCTATAGTCAGTTGTTTACAAAGAGATGAATCGGTATGTTGGTGCTATGCAGTTCACATCGCAAGACGGCAGTCCAGCATCCACGCATGATACCGTGGATGCTATCGCTGGCAGTACGTCGCGTGATGCATTTCCCCTGCGTCGGACTTTCATTCAACAAAAGCAACAGAGCATTTCGATTCCGGGGCCTCTTGCCAGTTTTGTATCTGCTCGTGACCGTACAGCATTGCTGCTCTATTTCCTAGCGCTCACCAAGGCCAGCAAGGAGCCATGGGATGTATCCCATCATTCTGCAGTTTGGGCTCGCGCCCTCGGATTGCCCGACCCGACAGGTTTGGTAGCCAGGGGTCGTATTTCCAAGGCATGGACACGTCTGGTTGATCGCAAGCTACTCGTGCGGACACGCCGCAATCGATTGGCCGAGCTCACCCTGTTGTGCGAAGACGGTTCCGGTGATCTTTACACTCGACCAGGAAGCGGCTTCATCAACATCCCCCACGCGCTATGGACCGAGGGAGCTACGCCAGCCCAAGAAGAAGAAGGTATTAGGCCGCCGAAACGGTGGTTTGAGCTTCTGACCCTCCCAGAACTGGTCTTTCTGATCATCGGGCTGAGTAACCACAATGGCTTTGTTCTTCCGCTCGAGCGGGGTCCCGACTACTACGGGATCTCAGCCGACACCTTGTACCGAGGTTCAACAGGTCTTCGACACCATGAATTGCTCGACATCCAAAAGCATCGGATCACTGCTCCGCTGGCACCAGAAGGATTCACCTTCGAGAACCGTTACACCCTCAGGTCTCCACTTGAACCAAGGGAGCGGAAAGGCTCTTCGGCAGGGGCTCCCCAATGACTGTTCAAGCGTTCGTTGACGAATCGAGGCGGGGTCGGTCCTACCTGGTCTGTGCAGTGGTGGTCGAAGCTGAAGACCTTACCCGATCCAGAGTGAGCCTCCGAGGAATGCTCCTGTCCGGGCAGCGCCGGTTGCATTTCGCCACTGAGAGCAATAGATGTCGTAAGTCGATCTTGGCAGGAATGGTCAAACTCCCAGTTCGAGTTTGGGTCTATATGTCGGGAGAAAAGGAACCACTGGCGCGAAAGCGCAGCATCGATGCGTTGTTGCAGGATTTAGATGCTGTCAATGGAGAGCGGCTCGTCATTGAACGGCGGGAAATCAGCCAGGATGCTAAAGAGAAAACCCAGATTGCCGAGGCGAAGCGCCTTGGATTAGCACCAGCTAGGTTGACCTACGCCCATTTGGGACCCAACGAGGAACCGCTCCTATGGATCGCAGATGCCGTGGCATGGGCCTACGGGGCTGGAGGCAGCTGGCGCCAGCGGACTCGCGAGCTCGTTGAGCAAGTCAAAGAGGTAGATTCGTGCCTCCCCTGACGCGCAGAAACCCGGCCACTCACCGTCCGGAGAGGTACCGGGCTCCACTTCCTTGAGCTACCGCTCTCGGCTCCTTCCATCATAGTGATTTTGCGACTAGACGCAACCTTTATTGCTCACGAGGTTGTGCACACAACCTTTGTGCTCCGACACGGTGAGGGGTGATACGCTTGCTGCTGTTGAGCAGAAATTGCGGGGTTTGCGTCGTCGGGTTCTTATGAATGCTTTCTCCGACCAGCTCGTACCTCAAGACCCTAACGACGAACCAGCGTCAGCCCTGCTAGAGCGCATAGGGTTAGGTACATGATGGCTGACAACACGGTATCGTCCGGACGAATGCTTGATTTGCCGTTTCCCGATGATGTCGTCGAGCGTCACCTCCGGCTCGGTGAGGACAGCGGCTGGGAGTTCAAGGAGGTCCAGTTCCGAGGCAGCAAAGTGGCCTCCTCGCAGCGCGACTCTTGGGCTGATTCGATAGTGGCTTTCGCTAACTCAGACGGTGGCGTGCTGCTTTTGGGGGTCACCGACGCAGGTGTGGTGACTGACATGTCGCGTCAGCAGTTAGATATAGCTGAAACGGCAGTCCGCGAGGTCAGCACCGACTCGGTGAAACCGCCGGTGCGGGTGCGGATTTATCGCCAGGAGTACGAAGGCAAGGCGTTTCTGTTGGTTGCTGTGCCTAGCGGCGACGCTCAGCACGACGGCCCGAACGGTGCCTTGCAGCGTGTAGGCGCTGCGAATGTGCCTTTGTCACCCGATGAGCGACTTCGGTTGGCGCAACGTCTTGGTCAGGCTCGGTTTATGGGGTTCGACCATCAGCCGGTAGGAGCCACTGGATTCTCGACACTGGAGGTGGATCTGTGGCGACCGTTGCTCAGCCCCCACGGACAGGCCGATCCCCAGGTAGGCCTAGCGAAGCTGGGCCTGCTCACTCGAGATGAGACCGGCGAAGAGCGTGCCTCGGTAGCTGGGGTTTTGATGTGTACGCATCGTCCGGCGGAGTGGATCCCGGCGGCGGAGATCTCAGCGGTGCGCTATCGAGGCACCGACCGTGCGTCCGGCCAACTCGACGCACAGACGATCGATGGTCCGCTTGACCGCCAGGTCCGTGACGTGCTGCTGTTTGTGGAGCGGAATATGCGGGTAAGCGCACGCAAGACTCCGGCGAGGGAGAACGTGCCCGAGTACAGCCTTGCTGCGGTCTTCGAAGCGGTCGTGAATGCCGTTGTTCATCGCGATTACGCGCTGCGCTCAAGCAGAATCCGTCTGTCTATCTTTGCTGACCGCCTTGAGCTGTGCTCGCTCGGGTCGCTGCCTAACAGTTTGAGCATCGACAGCATGGGAGAGCGGCAGGCCACACGCAATGAACTGCTCACGTCGGTCTTTGGACGTTTGGACGCGAGCGGGATTGATGCTGCGGGTCGGAGTTATTTCATGGAGCGCAGGGGCGATGGGGTGACGATTATCCGGCGCGAGACCCAGGCGCTTACTGGCAAGCTGCCGATCTACCGGTTGCTTGATGGCGATGAGCTGTGTCTGACCATTCCCGCGGCACCACCACCAGCGGATCCCGCAGCCCCCGTCGTGACGGTGCGTAGTGCCGGACTGCCGATAGCAGGAGCTACGGTGCTGGCACTATTCCCGAACAAGACATGGAAGCGTGCTGTGACCGATGCCCAGGGCGACGCGCATCTGGAGCTGCACTCGGCCGAGTTGCCCATGACCGTGTTCGTAGCGAGTGAGGGCTGTGTTGCCCATGTGGAGCGGGGTTGGGTGCCCGCAGAGCGTGCGCTTGCCATAGAACTGAAACCAGTGCCGGACGGCGGTTCGGCAGTATTCGCCGAGTCCACGGGATTCCTGCCGGGCCTAGAGGGACGGCTGAACCCCATCCGTGATACTCACGACCGCACTTACCTGTATGCGGACAATGTGGCAATCAACGGAGGCCAGCAGCAGCCGGTTCACTTCGCGCCCGGTACTGATCAGCTACGACTCGAAGATGCCAACGGGAACGTGCTGTTGGTGACCGTGACCGCTATCGAAGGACGCTCGTCACTGCTCGACTACCGCCGCACCTAAGTCTCCGAAGCGAACCCATAGCCTGTAGCTGTCCCTTGGCTCCACCGGCCACAGGGCGAAGTTGTTCTGATCCCTGTTTTTGTGCTTTCTGTCGGGTGTTTTTGCGTATCTCTTAACGCGCAGAAACCTGGTCACTCGCCGTCCGGAGAGGTGCAGGGTTCCACTTTTTTGAGCTTCCGACACGGTGAGGGGCGACGCGTTTGTAGCTGTTGAGGAGCAGTTATGGGGTTGCATTGTTGCTTCTTGGCGGTTTGTCTAGAGTTTGCTTGTTAAAGGGGCTATTGACGGCGTGTGTCTTGTTTATCTGTGTCTTGGTAGCTACGAAGTTCCATATTGCCAGGGTCGGGGGTGGTCGGTTCTGGCAGGTCGTCGATGTGAGCGCGGCGGGTTTCTTTGGGTTTGGCGGTTTTGTCGTTTTTGCGATTTTTCCTAAACATGGATCGCATCTCCTATCGTGGCTATGAGTCCGAACATTTGTATTAGTAATGCGAATTGGCTGACGCTAAACGTTCTTTGCATTTGTGTCAACGGCACTCGATTCCTGTCGGCGTGAGTGCCGAACCAAATGGCTAACTCTCGATGTAGTTTGGGCAGTGTCATCGGCGGAGTTCCCTCAATGAAGGAGCCGATTAGCGTTTTTGAGTTCTGGGTGGTTTGGATTTTGACCCGTCGCCAGATGCACATGGTGCAGATAACAATAGTGGCGAAGCCTGTTGTGGCGATCACTTGCCATCAGAGTCCTTAAACCCATTTTGTAGGCCAGTGCGTATGCATCATTGAGGCTAGGGTCGTCAAGGGGAGCCGAGGTCATTGCTGCTATTACCTACTTTTACATTCTTTGGTTCGCCACAGTGTTCATGCTGATACGTCGGCTTGGGCGAAGTTTATCAGAGACATTGAAAGTTCTGTTTCCGGTCACCTTTCATTATAAGACCTTAAAGAAAAACTAACTTGAGTTTATCCTAACCATATATTTCCAAACAATTTAAAGATTTCTTAAATATTTTAATATATATCTAAAAAACTCCGTTATTTCGACTGCATATTGTCACAAGTGCTGGTATTATTACATGCATGGAGTTTGGGTCTGCCACCATTGCCACCAAGATTGCTATCGAAGGTGGTATAGAGGGTGCCGCCGAGGGTGCCATAGAAGGCACCATAGAGAGTGCTCGTCGCTGCGATTGCGGTAGCGATGCGCATGGTCAGAACACTGCGGTTGATGTTTCTTCACTCGGCACTTCTGATTTGGTCAAGCTGATAATTCAGACTGATTTAGCTCGTCGTCAGGCTGAGGGTTTACTGGCTAATCTGCTGGCTAGGCTCGGTGAGGTTGAAGGTGACGAAGCGGTTTTTGCGGTCTGCTCTCAGTTTGGGTTGAGCGGGCCGAAAGCGCGCAAGCAGGCGAAGGTCGCCAAGGGGCTTCGTGCCATGCCCAATGTATTGGCAGCAGCCAAAGACGGTTGGATCACGATGGACCATGCGGCCCTGATCGCCGATTCGCATGGCCGTGTACCCATTGGCGAGGACGAACAGTCGGAGTTGGTCGTCCTCGCCATTCAACAAGATTGCGGTGAATTTAAGAAGACACTAGCCGCGAGCGAGGATGAGCGTTTGTCTTCAATAGGTCTAGACCGCATTGAGCGGCAACAGGCACGCAGACATGCCAAGGTGTTTGATGGCGACGAAGACATGGTGGTGCTGCATGCTGAATTTGATCGTGTCGCCGGTGAGAGGGTTCGCACTGCGCTTGATGCCATGAACTCAAAGTTGCTTCGTGACGATGCTGCCCATGGTGGTGATCGCACTTGGGAGCAGCGTACTGCCGATGCCCTTGTTGCTTTGATAACCCAGCAGCCCCAGGATGTTCCCGCAGGTGTACAAGATGATCCTGATCGGGCAGACAGCCATGAATATGGCAACCTCGCTCCGCAAAAGACGGTGTTGGTCGTTTCTGTTGATTACAACGCCATCACCGGAAAGCTTGAGCGCGCTGGTCTCATCGACGGCACTCCGATCAGCGTTGACGAGATGCGTAGGTTGGCCTGTGATGCCGAGATCGTGCCAGCCATCTTTGATGTTGACGGCCAGCCGCTTTACATCGGTCGGGCTCAGCGTTCAGCTACCCGGGCACAGAGGCTGGCGTTATATCGACGAGATCGCCACTGCATCGGCTGTGGTTTACACCCAACCGCTTGCGAAGTCCATCACATCTTGACATGGGAAGAAGGCGGTCTCACCGATATCGCTAACCTCGTTCTTCTTTGTCCCCGGTGCCATGCCAGAGTCCACAAGCATGGCTACACCGTCGAATTCGACTCAAGCCAGCGCCGCTACTTTCTCGCTCCTCCGCCTCGCAGCCAAGCTTTGATCCAAGGAGCTGTTACCAGGCCAATCGGCGACGAGGCTTGCAGCTACCCTCTGGTTTCCTGAACCTAGTGTCGGGCTGCCATAGCCCTTTTATACCTAGTATCTGCGACCCGTATCTGCGACCCAGTATTTGCAGTCTGGTATCTAGCTGATACCATCCTTTAAATGGCCATGACGCTTAGGCTTACTGAGGAAGAACAAGACGCTTTGCGAGAGCGAGCAGTGCTTGAGGGTATGTCTATGCAAGAGACCGTGCGGCGAGCAGTGCGCGAGTACATCGCTAAGGCCGATCATCGCGACCGAGTTGCAGTTGCCGCTGAGTTGATTACGCAGCGCCATGGCGTTGCGTTGCAGCGCCTAGGCGAGTGACCCTCGCTGTTGAATACCTTGATGCCGAGGATTTGCTGGAACTCGCCCGTCGACTGTTGGGCGACCCTCCACCGGTTCGCGATCTTGGTTTACTGGGTGCAGCAGCCGCTCGACCGCAGGCATCAGCGTTTGGCGAAGATGCATATCCTGATATATACAGCAAAGCCGGTGCGCTGTTGCATTCGATTGTCAGCAACCATCCTCTTGTTGATGGGAACAAACGGCTTGGCTGGCTTGCGGCTGCCGTTTTCTTGGAACTTAACGCAGCTAGTGTGAGTAGCGTTGCCAACGACGATGTGTATGACTTGGTGATGGCTGTTGCAACGGCTGCCTTGAGTGTTGAAGACATTGCGGGAACTCTCTTGCTCATGTATGAGCAGGCTCTTGATTCCTAGTTGTGACATTTCTAGTTGTGACATAGTGAAGGGTTGATGAGTTCTGACCCTAAAGCCATGGTGCAGAAGTTATGGGACTTTTGCGATGTGCTTAGAGACGATGGCTTGTCTTATGGCGATTATCTGGAGCAGCTCACTTATCTGCTGTTTTTGAAGATGGCAGATGAACAAGAGGAGTTGCTGGCAGGAGAAGTTGTTGTG
>VYCQ01000001.1 GCA_009843865.1 Acidimicrobiia bacterium | reverse complement strand
TACATGCCCAGCATTCCTGGACGAAGCTCGAGCCCACCACAGCACACGCTATTGGCTGCTTAAAACTCTCTGCCTGAACAACCTCTACGGTGTCGACCTGATGGCCGAGGCCACTGAGGTAGCCAAGCTACGTTTATTCTTGAAACTAGCTGCCCAACTCGACGATGCCTCTCATATTGAACCGCTGCCCGACCTGGACTTCAACATCAAATCAGGCAATCTGCTGGTGGGAATCACCGATGAAGACGACATCGCCCGCCGATTTCAAGCCAGGGGTGTGCTTCCCTTCGGTTTAGACGAACTCGAAGATGCTGTGGAGTCAATTGCGGTTGCCTACGAAGAGTTCATCACAGTTCAAGACTCAAACGACGACCAGCACACCCTGCGACAAGCCAAGGGGCTGCTAAAAACCCGTATCAACGCGGTAACCGATCAAGCTGATCGTGGCCTTCACAAAATGCGGGGCGAAGCGATGCCGGTGGAGGCTTGGACTCAAACCCATAGCCCGTTTCACTGGTTTATAGAGTTTCCCACCATTTGGCGCAACGGTGGCTTTGACGTGATTATCGGCAACCCGCCGTATATCGGGCTCAAAAGCAAGCAGCGAGATCAGTTCGATTACACCTGGCAAGGTTACGAGACCGAAAATTGCCCAGACCTCTACGCTGTCTGCACCGAGCGTGCCTCAACCCTGCTTAATGACCAGGGTCGCTTCGCCATGATCGTGATGCACTCGATTTGCTTTCATAAGGGTTTCAAGCCTCTGCGAGACCATCTCGAAAATTGCTTTTCGACATTATGGGTGTCTTCATACGCCAAGCGTCCAGACAGCCTGTTTTCCGGTTCTGCTGATGTGCGGAACACAATTGTGATTACGACTAAATCGGTAGATCGCGGGCTATTCACTTCTCGATGTCGTCGTTGGCCTACAGACGCTAGAGATTGTTTGTTTGCTACTCAACAATATGTAATACCATCTGAATCATTGCTGATGTGTGGAGACACACCGCAATGGCCATTCATTGACGATCTCACAGTAATCAGTGCATTCGAATGGATGGGCAACACTCAGCAACCACTAAAACAAGCTCTGGTATCAGACGGAAAGCACCAACTCGCTTACAAGAAGGTTGCCCGCTACATGCTGGGTGTATTCGTAGATGAACCACCTACGGTGGATCCGATTACAGCACTCTCTGTAACTGGAAAGCCCTCGGGTTGGCTACATTTTGAGGACTATCAGCATCGGGACTTAGCCCTAATGTCTCTGGCGGGACGCTGGGGGTATTTATGGTGGCTCATGTTTGGGGACGAGTTCGATGTCACACGGAACGTGCTAACCGCACTTCCGTGTGACATCGAACGGCTTACCACAGCCAAGGAGCTTTCGCCCGCCCCGTGTGACATGGAACTCGAAAGTCTAGTCAACCGTATTTTGAACTTAGCAAGTGAGCTAAAAAATGAAATGCCCAAACATCTGGCATGGCAAATAAATGCGGGCATCAAGGTAGGCCGTTACAACATGCTGAAGTGTCGCCACATCACCGATGAGTCTGACTGGCTTCTTGCTCAGGCTTGGGGATTAACGCGAGAGCAATACGAAGCTGCGGGCAATCTCAGGGATCGAATGACCTTTGGAAACAGGGAATAGCCGATGCCGCTGATTCTTGACAACATCGACACGTCGCTTGAGACAACCATGCTGAAATCGCTGGCATCCTCGCATTCGCTAGACGCGGCGGTGGGGTACTTCAACCTGCGTGGTTGGCGGCTGATTGCCGATGCGGTAGATGCACTGCCTAGGCAAAACCCCAACAAGCCCAAAGTGCGCCTGCTGGTGGGCATGACCGAGGCTCCCGCTAACGAGTTACGCCGCCTCATGCGGTTGCAAAACGAACAGCCAGTCACCAATAAAATAGTTACTCAGCATAAACAAGACGTGCTCAAAGAGCTTCGCGATCAGCTTCAAGTCGGCCTGCCCACCATCGGAGACGAAGCAGCGCTACAAAACCTGCGACGGCAAATAGCCGACGGCGATGTGGAGGTGAAGCTATTTCTGGCGCATCGCCTGCACGCCAAGCTCTACCTTTGTCACCGCGACGACACCGCTGCCCCGAGGGTAGGTTATGTCGGATCGTCAAATCTCACCAATGCGGGATTACGAGAACAGGGTGAGCTGAACGTGGATGTGCTTGACACCGATGCCACAACCAAGCTCGCCCGCTGGTTCGATGATCGCTGGGACGACCACTTCACCATATTCGCCAACCCCGAGTTGATCGAACTGCTCGACGAGTCGTGGGCCTCCAACACTCCGCTCGACCCGTACCTGGTTTATCTCAAGATGGCCTATCACCTCTCCGATGAAGCCCGAAAGGGGCTTATACAGTACGGACTACCAGCATCTATGAGCGACAAGCTGCTGGAGTTTCAAGCCGCTGCGGTGAAGATAGCGGCTCGAATAATAAATCAGCGGGGCGGGGCCATGGTAGGCGATGTGGTGGGACTGGGCAAAACGATGGTGGGCACCGCCATCGCCCGGTTACTCCAAGAAGAAAACGGCTTCGAGACGCTAATCGTGTGCCCGAAAAACCTGGTGAACATGTGGGAATCGTATCGCCACGAGTTCAAGCTGCACGGACGGGTGCTGTCGTTGTCGATGGTCACCCGTGAGCTGCCCAATATGCGGCGACATCGGCTGGTGCTCGTGGACGAATCGCACAACCTGCGCAACCCAAAACGCAAGGACTACAAGGCTCTTTACAACTACATCACCGAGAACGACTCCAAGGTGCTGCTGCTCACCGCCACCCCCTACAACAAGGGGTTCGCCGATATAGCAGCGCAAATTGCATTGTTCGTGAGGCCAGACGACGACCTAGGTATCCGTCCTACACGAGCCATCGAAGAGCACGGCGAGGCCGAGTTCGCCGCCATGTGCGAAGGTCAAACATCAACACTGGGGGCATTTAAAGCATCAGAGCATCTTGGAGACTGGCAAGATTTAATGTCGCAGTTCTTAGTTCGACGCACCCGCCGCTTCATCCAAGACAACTACGCCCACAAAGACAAAAAAGATACAGATGATCGCCCCTACCTCACCTTTGGCGACGGGCGACAGTTCTATTTCCCCGAACGAGAAGCAATTCCGGTAGAGCGGGAGGTAGCACCAAGCGATCCCGCAGCGGCCATGATGAGCCAACACACCATCGATGCGATAGCCAACTTGCTGCTACCCCGTTACAACCTGGCTCGATATCTCGACCCGCTAAAGACCCCAACCGAAGATGAGCAAGAGATCATTGACGACCTGCACAAGTCAGCCAACGGCAACCTCAGCGGGTTCAACAGGATCATGATGTTCAAGCGCCTCACCTCATCGGGACCAGCGTTTTTAGCCACGCTGCGCCGCCACGCGCTGCGTAACCTTGTCGCTCTCCACGCCATCGACCACCACCTGCCATTGCCGGTGGGCTCGGTTGACAATGCCTTATGGTCGGCTGAACTCGATACACAAGAGGGCGACCTGTTTGAAGAGGGCTTGTTCAAGCACAACGAGGTGCCCGATCTTGCAATTCCGATGACGGCTTACCAAAAGCTGGCTGATGCTCAGCCCGGTCGGGTGCGCTGGTTGCAGCCAGACCTGTTCACAAAAAAGTTTGGCGATGCATTGCGTGCCGACACGCAAACCATCAGGGCGCTTCTCAACGAATTTGGGGATTGGGATGCCAAAAACGACGGCAAGATCACCTCACTGGAAGATCTGATTACGCAGAAGCACCCTAAAGAAAAGGTGCTGGTGTTCACCGAAGCAGCCGACACCGCGGCCTATGTAGCCTTGGAGTTAGAGCAGCGAGGAGTGAAAGGCGTGGCGGCGGTAACCGGAGACTCCGAAAACCCCACTGCGCTGGCCTGTCGTTTCTCACCCGGGGCCAACCGGGGTATTACCCATGACCACAGCCAACCCGAGTTGCAAGTGCTGATCTCGACCGATGTGCTCTCGGAAGGTCAAAACCTTCAAGATGCCCGCATCGTGGTTAACTACGACCTTCCTTGGGCCATCGTGAGGTTGGTGCAGCGCGCTGGTCGAATAGACCGAATCGGTCAGCAGGCCAAAACAGTGTTGGTTTACTCACTGATGCCCGCTGGTTCGGTGGATGACGAAATCAACCTCCGGGGTCGCATTCGCGGGCGGCTAGAGGAAAACGCCGAGCTGCTGGGCTCTGATGAAAAGTTTTTTGGCAATCACACAGAGCGTGCGATCATCACAGGTCTCTATGACGAGCACTCCGACTTTCGACTTGCCGATGTGGGTAAGGATGTCGATCCGGTGTCGATGGCCTACGAAATCTGGCGAAAAGCAAAAGACCGCCATCCCGACCTCGCCACAAAAGTGGAGTCTCTGCCCAATGTGGTATACGCCACGAAGCAGGCTCGGCCCGGTGAGTCGGCCACCGGGGTATTAGTACACTCTCAGACAGTAGCCGGATCAGATGCTTTTGCTTTTACCGGTACCGACGGTGAATCCCGCCACATCACTCCCCAAGAGGCGTTGCGCCGAGCCCGCTGCGAGCCCGAGACGAAGCCCGCTGTTCACTTAGAAGATCACCACGAAATGGTGGCAACTGCACTTAATGGCCCGCTGCGTGCATCTCCTAGCAAGGCCACGGGCGCGCTCTTAGGCGTGAGAGGGCAATGCTGGCGGAAGCTTCACACCCATCGAACAACGATGAAGCCGAGCTTGTTCACCGATGCCGATGAACTCGACACCGTCTTAGATGCCATTAATGAGCGCCCCCTCAAAGAAACGGTGAAGCAGAAGCTGTCTAGCGCCATCCGCAACCGAACAACCGAAGACCTAGCCGCTCTGGTGATCCAACTACACCGAGACGGCCAACTCTGCCTCCCTGCCCCCCAAAGCGGTACCCAAACCGAGCCCAGCATCATCGGCTCGCTGGGATTACGACGGTCTTAACCTCAGCGGGACCATATGTCAGTGAGGCCATATTTCAGTAGGGCCGCATGCTTAACGCTTTCTTAAACAAAGCGCTCTCTTACACTAGGAACAGTGAGCGTTAGAGGAATCATGTGCTGCATGGCAACCGCGGGCCTCATGCTGATGGGCTTTGCGCTGGCAGGCATCTTGTCTACCTGGGGCTTTGATTGGGTAACCATCGAGTCCACCGAACCAGCTATCGAGTCCACCGCCGAGCCCACCACTACCCAAGCACCCTTGCCAAAACCCACCGCCGAGTCCACCGAAGAAATCACCTCTACAACCGATGCGCAATACCCACCCGACTCTATCTGGCGAGTGTTTAACGTGCCGGCTGCTCTCAATGTGCGAGCAGGGCCGGGCACCAACCATCAGATTTTAGGTACAGCCGAATTGGACTCCACCGTCACCCTCACCGGCCAAGTGGCTGAATCAGAAACCAGCGGTACTTGGGTACAAGCTCAAACAACCACGGTCACGGGTTGGGTTTTCGCTAGCTACTTGACCCCCGTACCACCAAGCCCGCAATAACCACCAGGCACCTTAGCTAGATACTGCTGATGATACTCCTCGGCATAATAAAAAGTAGGAGCAGCGATAATTTCTGTGGTGATGCCGCCTAAGCCTGCCGCCCTTAGCCGAATGCCATAAACATCACGCGATGCCTTAGCAACAGCA
Source organism: Acidimicrobiia bacterium (assembly GCA_009843865.1). Classification (GTDB taxonomy): domain Bacteria; phylum Actinomycetota; class Acidimicrobiia; order Acidimicrobiales; family Bin134; genus Poriferisocius. The sequence goes on along the minus strand of VYCQ01000001.1, from coordinate 12,293 downwards.
GCTTGGGATTCATCGAAACAGTAAATAGCCGAACGATACTGAGTGCCAACATCGTTACCTTGGCGCATTCCCTGAGTAGGGTCGTGATTCTCCCAAAAAACAGCCAACATTTTTTCGTAGCTCGTAAGCTCAGGATCAAACACGGCCAACACCACCTCGTTATGACCGGTTCGCCCCGAGCACACCTCTTCGTATGTAGGGTTGGGGGTAAACCCGCTAGCGTAGCCAACAGCAGTGGTAAAGATACCTGGGGCTTGCCAAAACACCCGCTCGGCACCCCAAAAACAACCCATCCCTACCATAATTTGGGCCATCTGCTGAGGAAACGGCGGCTTCAGCGGATTTCCTGTTACAAAGTGAGCCTCGGGCACCAACATCTGAGTATCTCTGCCCGCTAATGCATCAGCTTCAGCCACCATCACTATCTTGTCTGCGTCAAACAATGCCATGGCTCTATCCTATGCACCAAGAAACTGTATGGGGCCTCTGGCTTTTGCGGAACTACCGACGTAGGCGCTAATTGAGTAGGCTCAGCCCCCTAGCGCGCAACATGGGCACAGCCCACAAAGGGGACAATGATGGCTTTCGCAACCGAGAAGATCCGCAACGTGGCTTTGGTAGGGTCTCAGGGCGCGGGAAAGACAACCCTGGCTGAAGCCATGTTGTACCGCGCCGGAATGATCGACCGCACCGGCAGCGTAGAAGAAGGCAACACGGTTTGCGATTTCACTCCCGAAGAAAAAGCCGCCAACCATAGCCAATCATTAGCCCTCGTTAGCTTTGAGTGGCAAGGTCACAAGATCAACCTCATTGATACACCCGGTGCGCCCGACTACGCCTGTGAACTCCACGCAGCCCTACAAGTGAGCGACCTTTTGGTGTTTGTGATTGATGCTTCCAACGGCGTAGATCACCGTACCACAGCAATTTGGCATCAAGCAGCAGATGCCAAACTGCCCCGCATCGTGTTCGTGAACAAGCTTGACCGTGAACACGCCAACTTTCAAAACGTTCTAGGAGAACTTCAAGAAACCTTCGGCGCTGGCGTGGCCCCCCTAGAACTGCCCATAGGCGCTGGCCCCGACTTTCATGGTATCGCCGACCTACTAACCGACAAAGCCTACATCTACGACAGCGGCGCAGCTGAAGAAGTTGACATCCCCGCCGACATGGAAGATCAAGAGGCCGAAGTGCATGAACATCTCATTGAGGGCATAGTGGTAGCCGACGACAACATGCTGGAACAGTATCTAGAAGGAAACATCCCCAACACGGCACAACTTGAAGAGGTGCTCAGCCGAGGCGTGATGGATGGCTCGGTTTTCCCTGTGGTATGTGGTTCAGCCACAGGACCAATCGCGGTAGACCGTCTAGCTAACTTTTTAGTGGAAATTGGCCCCTCGCCTGCCTCTCACAAAATAACGGTGACGCTAAACAACACCAACAGCGAAATTGCATGCGACCCAGACGGCGACCAACTAGCCTGCGTGTTTAAGACCATCAGCGACGACTACGTGGGTCAAATCTCGTTGTTCAGGGTGTTGTCAGGCACCATCCGACGCGACGATCATCTCACCAACTCCACTACCGGCGACAGCGAAAGGTTGCGTGGGCTGATAAGCCTGCTAGGAGGCTCACAGAGCGACATCACCGAAATTGCCGCTGGCGACATAGGTGGCGTTACTAAATTGCAGCAAACACGCACTGGCGACACCCTCACCAATGTGGGACGAGCAGTTGTGCAGCTAGATCCTTGGCCTACGCCTGTGTTGGCCTACGGCATCGTGCCCACAACCCGAGCTGCTGAAGACAAGTTAGGCACAGGTCTGCGCCGTCTCACCGATGAAGATCCATCTCTACAACTAGAACGCAACGAGGAAACCCGCCAAACCTTACTTTGGGGTTTAGGCGATGCCCACCTGCGCTTAGCCATCGCTCGCCTAGAACGTATGGGGATCGACGTAGCTATCGAAGAGTTACGGGTTCCCTATCGCCAAACAATCACGGGAAACGGCGATGCTGAAGGCAAGCACAAAAAGCAGTCGGGAGGACATGGGCAGTTCGGCATCGCCTACGTGCGTGTAGAACCTTTGCCGCGCGGCACTGGCTTTGAGTTCGTGGATGCTGTCACAGGCGGCTCTATTCCACGCCAATACATACCTGCGGTGGAGGCAGGCGTCCGTGATGCCATGACTGAAGGAGGGGGGTTACGGTTCCCCATCGTGGATGTAAGGGCCACCGTGTACGACGGCAAACACCACTCAGTAGACTCCTCCGAGTTCAGCTTTCAGATGGCTGGCAAACTAGCGTTTAGTGCTGCGTTCGCTCAGGCCAATCCCGTTGTGCTGGAACCCATGGCACAAGTGGAGATCACGGTGGCAGCGGAATATCAAGGTGATGTGATGGGCGACCTCTCCTCGCGCCGAGGACAAGTGCAAGGTACCGACACTGGGCCTTGGGGAGAACAGGTTGTTCATGCCATAGTCCCCGAAGCCGAGTTGGTGCGCTACGCAATAGAACTACGATCGCTCACGGGAGGGCGGGCTAGCTTTAAAGCCGAACGAGTGGGCTATGAAATCTTCGGCGGCGCTCTACCCGAAGCAGCTACCGCCTAGATAGCCTGAAACCATGCCCGAGATGCCAGAGCCCCAAGGTACGGCCCACCATCAAGACCCAGAAGACTTGGAATTTCAATGGGCCGACCCGCGTGACTACGAACAGCCTGACGGGGTAATCCGCAAGGTAACTGGCTCTGCGGGTGGCTCTGCGCTAGGCGCAGCGATGGTGGCCTTGGGTGAAATCCTCGAACCTGAAAAAACCCGTGTGGAACTGCAACAAGAAGACGACGAACCCGAACCAGATCTGGGCTTCACCATGGATTTCGGCGACCTACCGCCTTTGAAATAGCTCTTACAATGACTAAAAAGGCGGCTCGTCTTGTTGTGCCCGTTATTGATGAGCCAACGCAGCATCTGGGCCTAACTTAGAACGCAAATCTGCTTCCACGGCCCTCATCAGCTCGCCAGCATGCATTTCTCGAAGCTCCGCTAAGCGAGGCGCACCTGCTTGAGATTCGCCATCCCATTCATCGGCGAATCGACCCGATGAGATATCTGCCAGCAACTGCTTCATGGTGGAGGCCACATCTAGATGGTCAAATCGGCCCCGCCTGGATAGCTGCCCATATTGGCTAGCTGGAGAGTGATGGTCGAGCTGGGCCACAAAGCCCTCTTCTCGCAAGAGCCGGTAGTTGCGCTCTACCTCACCAGAGAAAAACAACTCGGTGGTGATGGCTTCTAGGGGAATGCCCTGCTCTAACAGCACCATCACAAAGTTGGTGTTCACATAAGTAAGCGCTGGCGACAGCAGTTGTTCTACCGCCAAATCCAACACAGCTTCTTGATGAGGGGTCATTGCAATGGCACCTTGACGCAACCCGCCAATGGCTTTTGCCACTGCCAACATCCGAGATTCAGCGGTACCTGTGCGGTCTTGCTGAACGCCTACAGCAGTTATAAACCCAACACCTTCGCTATAACAGCGTCGCACTTCTGGCCCCAGCATCCGCGGTGCCACCATTGCCACATCGCCCGGCGGACTAAAGCGCTCAAAGGCCAAGGTATAACCGCTAGCCACAATGGTTAGGGCCTCATCATCGGGTACCAACCCCAAGCTGGCAATGGCATCGTCAGACACCAACACACAAATGATGTCTGCATCGCAAGCCTCGGCAACCTCGCCAACCTCAAACCCATCGCTCAAAGCATTTTGACGACTTTGATCGCGACCCTGATCGGCTCGCACATGAACCGACACAGCCAACCCCGAATCACGCATGTTCAAGGCCCAAGGTCGGCCTTGATTGCCATAGCCCACCACGGCAACCCGCTGACCCGCCAACACGCCCAAATCGGCATCTCGCTCATAAAAAAACCCACCCATATTGCTAACCCTAAAGGATAATGCGCCTCAAACCAGCCAACAGCGGGCAAACTAAACACAGTGGAGCATTACCTAAACCAATTCGTGCGGGCTTGGCGCAGCGTCACAGCACGCACGGTGCGCGATGCGCTATCAGTTTTGCTCTTGCTGGTGGTAGTGATTGGGGCGGGGTTCTCTGCGCTTACTACCTACGCTCATCTGGTGTTGTTCGACGAAAAGCGTTTCACAGAAGAACTAGGCGAGATCTTCACCAACGAGGACATTCAAAGCGTGGTCGCAGATTCCTTTGTGAGCGCAGCAGTGACAATGGCCGCTCAACCAGTAGCTCCAGCAGGTGCCGCAAACGTTGAGACAACCCTAGGAATCGACATCCCTCCCGTGGTGGCCGAACTGCTAACTAACCCTGCTAACACGGCACTTTTAACCCAAACCCTGCGCCAAACCCACCAAGACTTCTTAGCCACAACAGATAATCCCCTCGCGGCCAACGTGGTGCAACAAAGCGTGAGAGCCGACCTGAGGCCCATCTTCAACCAAACCCTCGCCGAGGTTGCCACCAACGAAGATCTGGCGTTCTTGAACAACCTCACTCCTCCAAACGATGCTGGGGTTATCACCGTGTTGCAACGCGCCGAGCCAGGCGATCGCTTCTTTGAGTTCATCGACCAACTCCAAGACCTGCGATCCTCCATCATCTCACTGATCATCTTGTGCGGCATCACAGCACTGCTGTTATCACCTGCACGCACCCGAGTAGTTTGGGCAATCGGCATAGGCATTGTAGGCATGGCTGGCATCCTCGCCGTAGGAATTTACGGCACCCGAGCTCTGCTAGCTGTACAGATTGACAAAACAAACACCGCACGGGCAGCTCAGGCAATTCACGAAGCACTTTTGGCGGACTTAAACGGGCGACTATTAGACATGGCGCTCATCGGGATTTTAATGATCGTGGTTGGCGGTATTTCCGGTTGGGCATGGCAACGCTTCGGCCCTACATCCCCCCAAAAAAAACCTGGCACTACCCCATAGACGAACCTAAACGCAAACGGCGACGCTCTTAGTCGATCAAGATTGTGAAGTCGCTTGATAAGCAACAGCAGCGGCGAACTCGCCCGTACCAATGTCTTCTAAGTGCCAGGATGTTTCAGGCATCTGTGCAAACCTACCTATACCCTTCGCCGCTCCACGGCGCATTACCTCTGGAACCTCTAGCTCCGCTACCTGCATGGCTAGGCCCCTGCCATGAGCTTTCACAAGCGCCTCCTTGATGGTCCATAATCGAAAAAACGCATGCAACCGCTGACGGTCATCAAGCGATTTCAATTCAGCTTGCTCACGCGCGCTACATACACCGTCGATAAGGGCTCCTAAGTTCCGTCGAGGAGCCCGCTCTTCCACATCCACCCCCAAACAACCTCGTGATGCTAGGGCTATCAACCCATGATCGCCGCTGTGGCTGACATTAAAGCTTTCAAACAAAACACACCCGCCAACCAAAGCAAACGGCTTACCGTGTTCGTTCAATTTGAACGCCAACGCCTCATTCGAGCAACCAAGCTGCAAACAGATCGCGGCCCGCAGTGCAGCACGGCACAACATATAACGCCGTCGAGCCACCAACGACTGAAAGCGCTCGCAACGCTCATGCTCATCGCTATCTAGCCATTCGAGAGCCTCCAACTCACGCCCCTGATCAGGAATCAGATCGACGTGAATGATGGTGATGCTATGCTCCAAGTGCGCTCCAAATATGACTGCTTGATGTGACTGTTTTATTTACCCGTGAACTTCGCCTTGCCAGGGCCGCTCTCTAAGAAACTAGTCACACCGATGCGGGCATCTTCGGTGCCGAAACATTCCGCAAACGCCTCTACTTCCACATCTAGGGCCTCGCTCAGAGGCAAAGAGAACCCTTCAAGGATGGCTCGTTTAGCCATAGCAATAGCCGCCGGTGCCGAACAATACCGGGCAGCGAGCTTGAGCGCCTCGTCATATACCTCATCGTCAGGATAAACAGCCGTAGCCAGCCCGATAGCCACCGCCTCGTCGGCATATACATTGCGACCGCTGTAGATCAACTCCTTGGCCTTGGCGATGCCCACCAAGCGACTGAGCCTTTGGGTACCGCCTCCGCCTGGGATGATGCCCAGATTGATCTCGGGTTGGCCTAAAACAGCACCCTCACCAACAAGGCGGAACTCGGTAGCCATAGCCAACTCACACCCCCCACCCAATGCATAGCCATTGATGGCACTTATGGTTATCTGAGGAAGCAACTCCACCGCCCGAAACGCAGCATTAAACCTTTGAGCCAAATCTCTGCCCTCTTCTGTGCCCATACCGCTGAAATCACCAATATCAGCTCCGGCGGCAAACACCCGCGGCCCACCCCAGATGACCACAGCCCGCACATCGGTCATGTGTGACAGGTCGTTGACCGCCCGTGACAACTCGGCCATCACCTGAGCATTCAGTGCATTAGCCTTGGGACGATCCAAACGCAACGTTGCCACTCCTGCAACCTCGCCGATTTCAACTCTGACAAACTCACCCACAGCAGCGCTCCTTTTTTTGACAAACAGTTAGATACGAGCCTCGCGCACATCAAGACGTCGAAGCATCTCGTCACCCACGAAGTTCAACGCCATGAGGGTAACAAACATCACCCCACCAGTAATAAGGGCGATGTGGGGGGCATCTTCTAACCTTCCCTTTCCAGCAGACAAAATATTACCCCAAGTAATGCTAGGCGATCCCACGCTCATGCCGATGAACGATAAGCTCCCCTCGGCGATGATCACGATACCCATGGCTAAAAATGCAATCGAGGCCAATGCTGGCACCACGTTGGGTACCACTTCCCGGAACAACAAACGTGGCCATTTGGCTCCCATCATGTGAGCTACGGTCACAAACTCACGCGCAGCGAACCGCAACGCTTGAGCTCGAGCAATGCGAGCAATAGCAGGAATTGTCAAGATGGTCACAGCGATAATCACATTCAAATAGGTCTGGCCCAATATGGTCACGATAAACAAGGCGAACACCAACGCAGGCAGCGCTAGCGCCACGTTCACCAAGCTGCTGACTGCAAGGTCAACCCAACGGCCAAAATAGCCAGCCAATACTCCCAGAACACCGCCTACCACGATCCCAATACCCACCGCCGGTGCAGCAATTGCCAGCGACAGTCGACCACCCCACACCGAACGGGCGAACATGTCGCGGCCAAGTTGATCTGTGCCAAACCAGTGCGACCATGATGGGCCTTGTTCTGGTGGTCCAACCAGAGGTTCGTAAGGATCGTCCAAAAACCCCAGCCACGGAGCCAGCACGGAGATCATTATCACCAGCACCAACCACCCCGCCGATAGCCATAAGACAAGGTTACGGCCTTGCCTGCGCATAGGAGCCTCAGGCTCAGCACCCGTAATCACAGCAACGGCAGTAACAGCGTCGGTCATCTGGGTCATCTACGCCGCACCCGGGGGTCAAGCACCGCGTACAGCAAATCAACGATGGTGGTTACGGTCACAAAAACCACCGCAATTACAGCAACCAGGGTCTGCACTAACAAGAACTCACGAGCAGCCACCCAAGCCACAAGCAGCGACCCCACCCCATCAAGATCAAACATGAACTCGACCACGATGGCCCCATTCACCGCCTGAGCTGCCTGAATACCGAAGATGGTCATGAGCGTGAAACTAGAGGGACGCAATACGTGGCGCAGGAGCACATGGCGAACTGGCAAACCCTTAGCCTGAGCGGTTCCCACAAAGTCTTCTCGAAGTGTGCCGATCACATCAGTACGCAGCAATCTTAAATAGACCGGCAACAACCCAGCAGCCAGCGCTACTGAGGGAAGAAACATCACCCTGAAATGAGCCACAAGCCCCTCTGAAATCGGCTGATAACCACTCAGGTCAAACCAATCCAGCCTCACAGCAAACACCAAGATCAACACCAACCCCAGCACGAACACAGGGATAGACAAAAGGCCAAACGCCCCTCCGCTGATGATCTTGTCGCCTAGGCTGTTCTGCTTATATCCCGACCACAGACCCAAAGGAATGGCCGCGCCCAAAGCTAGGATCTGTGAATAAGCCAAAAGCAGCAGAGATCTAGGCAGCGCTGTGGTGATTGCCTCACCAAACGAGCGCCCGGTTAGATACGACTTACCAAAATCACCGCTGAGCACATCACCACCCCACTTGGCCCATTGCACGATAACCGGATCATCCAAGTTGCGGTCCCGCTCGCATTCGGCAATTTGCTCCTCAGTAGCAGCCCCGCCGAATGCGGCCACACAAGGATTGCCGGGCAGCAAGTTAAGCATCCAATAGCACAGCAGCGTCACTGCCAATACCACCAAAACAAGCTGAGCTAAGCGCGTCGCGAAAAACCGAAGCACCGATCTGACCCGACCTGTTGCCTTGAAACCTCGTCCCTAGCCCAAACCGTCCGCTATTGCTCGATCCAAGCCTCGGTTAAAAAGACCCTCCCGCTGAAGACCTTCTCATGCTCATGCCCGCCGCGAAGGGTGAGATTATCCACGCCATGCACATTGTGATCAGTAGCAAACAACCAGTTGGAGTGGAAAAACCACAAATGATGCACTTGATCGGCAAAGGCCCGATTAATGTCCTCAGCCAACTCTCGTAAACGCTCGAGATCATCTGTAGTCACTGCTTCGTCAAGAGCGGCATCAATAGCAGGATTGTTAATCCGGCCAAAATTTAAAGCAAGCCCATGGCCGAACTTACTGTGCCACCAAACCCGTTCGACACCTAGATTGAACGCCTCGTGCTGACGCCATATAAAAGCGGTGAAGTTGCCCAATACAGCGTTGGTAATTAACTCAGCTTGATCCACCGGGGTGATGGATACGTTAAGCCCACAGTCACCCCACATAGCGGCTAACAACTCGGCGTTCAACAAGTTAGCAAGATCGCGAGTAGCACCGATCTCAACTTCGGTGATACCCAACCGGGCAATGGTGGCACTACCTACCGCGGGGTCATACGTTGGATACCCAGAGTCGGTCAGATAACCAGGCGTGCCCGGTGAGAAAGGGCCGGAGGCTGGTGCCTGCCCGTCCCAGCGCACGTTGTTAAAGGTTAGAACATCCAAGCACTGAGCCAGAGCCCGGCGAAACTCCACATTGTCGAATGGGGGTCGCGAGTTGTTGAGCAAAAGAAAAGTGGTCTCTTTGTAAACCTCATCCTGCCAGAGTGTTTTGAACTGCTCGTTATACTCTTCGACCCTGAGGCCGGTGTTAGCGCTAACAGCATCTAAGTCGCCCGATCTCAGACCGTTGAACCGACCGTCGCTATCGGAGATGGGTCGGAACTCAATAGCGTCTAGATAAGGCAAGCTGCGTCCCTCAGCATCGGTTCGCCAATAATTGGGATTCCGTACCACCCGAGTAACCTCATTCGGAATCCACTCATCCAGCATGAACGGCCCTGTACCAATGGGGTTACGAGCCGCTCCCTGCTGGCCGAGATCATGCATTGATGGCGCTCCAAAATAGCCATGATGGCTGCTCAAGAGATAAGGCAGTGAAGCGAAAGAGTCTTTCAGCACCAGCTTCATCGTCAAGTCATCCACGATCTGAATATCTTCAACCTCCCAGTCATCCACGACGATACCGGTCAAGATGCCCTTAGCATTCTCCTCAAAATGACGCTTCAGTGCCGTCGCATCAGCTGGCGTATCATCGTGAAAACGAATCCCCGGCGGCAAGGTAAACAGCCATTCGCTAAAGTCCTCATTGGAACTGAAGCTCTCCAGCAGGTTCGGCAGAATCTCGCCATCTGTACCCTCAATGGTCAAGGTGTCGTACAGCGCACGAAACACGATGTGGCCCGACACTGCGGCTTGAGCATTAACCGGGTTCAAGCCGTTGGTGGTCTCGGCCTCTAGCCCCACCACCAGCGTGCCCCCATACTGAGGGGTTAAAGGAACAGGAGTATCCTCAACGGCGGGAGTAGCGTCAGTAGAAATAACGTCGCGGTCATCCGAAGATCTTTCAGAAATGATTGTGGTGCCCGCGGTATCGCCGCTTCCATCATCGCCATTACCATCGCCGCAAGCCACAGCCACCAACGTCACCACACACAACAACGCTATCCAGCGCCGCCAAACCATCATCGAATTCCGTAGTTGTTCGAGCACATTCACGCCCCTTTTGTCGACAGTTGTCATCACAATTGCGATCACACTAACGAAACCATTTGAGCTTTACCGGACTAAGTTCTGTCTAACCAGGTCTCAGCCAAAAAAACCCTGCCCAAGAAAACCTTGGAGTGCTCTGCGCCACCGGGAATCGTGAGGTTATCAATATCGTGTACATGATCGTGAGCAGCGATCAACCACCGAGAGTGGTAGAGCCAAATGTTGTAGACACCCTCTGCGAACGCCCGATTAACCTCCTCGGCCAATTCCCGCTGCCGATCCTTATTGCCAACGGTGATAACCTCGTCCAACGCATCGTCAATCCGCTGATCGACGATGCGCCCGAAGTTGGTAGTTGGGACCAAGGGAGGAAAGGTGTAGTTGCTGTGCCACCAAAACCGCTCTAAAGCCAGGCTGTAACCGCTGTGGTTGACCACCATGAACACCGCGAAGTTACCCAACACGGCGGTGGTCACCGCCTCAGTTTGGAGCATCTGGTTAATACCCACATCCAACCCGCACTCATTCCACATCTGCACAAGCAACTCAGCTTGCAGCTGGTCTAATGTAGTAACCGTGGTGACGATGTCGAAACTCGGAACGCCTAACCGCTCAAACACAGCCCGAGCGGCGTGAGGCTCATATGCAGGAAACCCACTGTCTTTCAAATAACCAGGCGTTCCCGGCGAGAAGGGCCCAGTGGCTGGCGGCTGACCGTCCCATAAAACAGCATTCAGGGTCTGCCGGTTGGTGCATTGGGCTAGCGCCCTACGAAACTCTACGTTGTCAAACGGCGGTCTCGAGGTGTTCATCAACACCGCGGTTGTGGCTGCGTACTGCTCGTCTTGCCAAAAGGTCTTGAAGTTGTCGTTGTACTCTTTAACCCTTCGTCCCCCGTTGTCAAGGCTGGCATCCACATCGTTAGCCCGCAGGGCATTAAATCGGGTCTCGTCATCTGCAAAGGGACGAAACTCAATGGCATCAAGGTAGGGAAGCTGCCGTCCCTCAGCATCGGTTCGCCAATAGTTCGGATTACGTACCACCCGAGTCACCTCGTGCTCAACCCACTCGTCTAGCAAGAACGGGCCAGTGCCAATCGGGTTACGAGCACTGTCGATACCAAGGTCATACATAGCTGGTGAACCCAAAAAGCCAGCTGTGCCGGTAAAACCGAGGGGGAAATCAACAAACGTCCTGCCCAAGGTAATTTCTACGGTCAACTCATCAATCGCATCGAAACTCTGTATATCAGCCTCTTCAAGAGCTACCGCTGACAAGGTGGCATTACGCAGCTCCTCTAAATGGCGAACAAGAGCAGCCGAATTCGCTGGCAAGCCATCATGAAAAGTGATGTCCGGGCGCAGCTTAAAAGTCCATAGGGTATGGTCCTCATTAGAAAAAAAGCCCTCTAACAAAAACGGAATCGGCTCGCCGTCAACTCCTTCTATGACCAACGGGTCGTATAGCTGCCGCAAAACGATGTGCCCAGAAGTAGCAGCAGATGTCATAACCGGATTCCATCCCGCAGTGGTCTCCGCATCCAGCGCAAACACCAACGTGCCACCGTAGACCGGGCCTTGTCCCGATTCCGTTGCCTGTTCGTTACCCGTGGTCGATCCTCCATTGGGCTCCGAAGCGACTTCATCGGAAGCAACGGGGGCCTCTGGTACATTCTCACCGCTGGTTGTACTGCCATCTCCCGCGTCGCTGCTAGGGGAAGCGCCAGTGCTTCCGGGGCTTTGCACAGGTACGGGAGTGGCCTCTGCCGCTGAGTCACCACTATCACCGTTGCTATCAACAACATCGCCCCCGCCACAAGCTGATGCTGACAACACCATCACGCACAGAACTGCTAGCCACCGCCAAGCAATGCTTGTAGAAAATCGTGGTTGATGATCTCTCAAGCCATCAGGCTTTTCTAAAGCCCATTTCCAAATGACCGATATCTCAGACAGTGTTAGCTTGCGCACCCCATCACTCTACAACCCCAACACAATCGCCAATAAGACCAATCAGAAGAGTCCTGCCCTCAAGTTAAAAGTTCTACGAATAGCAAAAGCATGAACCCGATGGTATAAGATTTTTGTTTTTTTCATATACACCTCCCAACTCAAGTATTGCGACAACCAACTCAATCCATCACATAATTCCCAATCAAATCCTAAAGG
>VYCQ01000002.1 GCA_009843865.1 Acidimicrobiia bacterium | reverse complement strand
CCCCCCCCCCCCCCCCCCCCCCCCCCCCCCCCCCCCCCCCCCCCCCCCCCCCTTTCAGTGCTGTTGGTGCTGATGCTCGCGGTTGCAGTCTTCGCCGTGCCGTCACCGTTGGTGGCTGTTGCCGCGGCGAGCAGCGACAATTCCGAGGGTGATGAATCTGAGTCAGTACCGGGCCCTTGTGAGGAGGGTTATGTTGCGCCTACCCCCACAGCGATCCCCGTCACTGCCGTTCCCGTAGTCGTCGCTTCCACAACCGACGACTACTTCGTTCTTTATGTGACGCTGTCGCGGTGGAGCGAGTCGGGAACCTATGAGATTCCGGTGTCGGTAACACGGGGGGAGTCCGGCTTCACCACGCTCTCGGACAATCTGCCGTCGTTGGCCGCGGACAAGTATCGGGTTGAGAAGTACCAAGTGGCGCAACCTGCCGATGTTGATGGTGATTGCGTTGATGACATCACCGAACTTGATGATTTGGGCGCTTACAATCCGACCAATCGGGCACCGAAGATGGATGCCAGTGACGGGGCGGTCGCCATTGCATCCCATGAGGACTTTGAAGCGCTGAGGTCCACCAACTCTCTTGTCAGGCTTGAAGGTGAAAACATTGATGTCGTTAAGTTCTGGATCAGAGACCTCTATACCGATAACCCTTCTGTGTACTTCTTGAATACTGCCAGACATAACTGGCACAACGGATTCATCGAGAAAATGAATATTCCCTACGAAAACGGTCACGAGGGCGCAATAGCTTGGGATCCCAACGTGGTTGCTCCCGACGGAACTCTCGGTGTCTACCGCTACTACTTCTGGGCAAGCTCTGCGCTCTCTTTCGAGCATATAGAGAGCGTCCACGCGATTCTGGCTGCGGCAATGCCAGTGGTGAGAGAGCACAATAATCTGGCCTACTACCAGATCTGGCGCGTCCCGTCGATGATTGCCCAGTATGAGGCGGAGAGGGCCAAGTATGATGCTTCGAGAATCAACGTCCTGCTTTTTGAAGACTTGATGCCCGATGTGGACTATATCGCATTCAACCAGGCTGAAGGCTACGGCCTGTTGCGGCTCATGGACAACGGCGACACTCCCCGTCCCACCGACATAGCCATTTACGAGTCGTTGCCGAATGATTTGCCGCGTGTGGCGGGGACTATCAGCACGATTCCGCAGACACCGTTGTCGCATGTGAATTTGCGGGCGATTCAGAATGGTGTGCCGAATGCGTTTGTTCGCGACATCCTCAAGGACGAGGATCTCAAGGCTCTGATCGGCAAGCATGTGTTTTTCTCTGTGGCTGCTGAGGGCTTTGTCCTGCGTGAGGCGACGAAGGCGGAGGTGGACGAGCATCATAAGAGCCGGCGACCGACGGCGGCGCAGACTCCTGATCGGGATTTGACGGTGACGGGGATCACGGCACTAGCGGATGTCTCGTTTGATGATTGGGATGTTTTTGGTGTCAAGGCGGCCAATATGGCGGAACTCTCCAAGCTGGGTTTGCCTGTGGGGACTGTGCCTGTCGGGTATGCGGTGCCGTTCTATTTCTATGACGAGTTCATGAAGGCCAACGGGTTCTATGACGATGTCGCCGAGATGTTGGCCGACGAGGATTTCAGGGGCGATTACGATGAGCAGAAAAAGCAGCTCAAGGCGCTGCGCAAGAAGATTAAGAAGGGCACGGTGCCCGAGTGGATGATCGACGCGTTGGAGGCCATGCACGCGACGTACCCGGAGGGGCAGTCGCTGCGCTATCGGTCGAGCACGAACAACGAGGATCTTCCGGCGTTCAACGGGGCGGGGCTGTATGACTCCAAGACGCAGGATCCCGATGAGACCGTCGAGGACGGGATAGACAAGTCGATCAAGGCGGTGTGGGCGAGCCTGTGGAACTTCCGGGCCTTCTTGGAGCGCGACTACTACCGGGTAGACCACTTGCAAACCGCGATGGGCGTGCTCGTGCATCCCAACTTCTCCGATGAACTGGCCAACGGCGTGGCCGTCAGTTACGACCCCGTTCGGCATCAGGACGACATGTACTACGTCAACACTCAGGTCGGCGAGGATCTGGTGACCAACCCCGAGGCGAACTCCTATCCCGAGGAGTTGCTGTTGGATTCTCAGGGCAAGGCAACCGTGCTTGCCCGCTCCAACCTTGCCAAGCCCGGGCAGCTCCTCATGAGTGAAGCTCAGATGGTGCAGCTCCGCAACAACCTCAAGGTTATCCACGATCGGTTCAAGACGCTTTACAGCGTGCAGAACGGCGACGATTATGCCATCGAGATTGAGTTCAAGATCACGGCCGAGAACACGCTGGCCATCAAGCAGGCCCGCCCCTGGGTCTTCGCCCCTCCGATCAGCGGGGAGGACAATGGCTTGGCAGGCCCGAGTCTGCTTATCCCTTCTGCACACACCGTGCCGGAAAAACAGATTCATGTGGTGGTGCTGGAGTATTCGCGGCCCCGAGGCGACATCAGCTTCACCTTCGCGGGTCCCGACACGCACCACTTCAAGCTGTATGGCTTTGCCGACCTGCTTGTCTTCGAGGCCCAGGACTATCATGCGCCAGCCGATGCCGATGGTGACGGCGTGTACGAGTTCGAGCTGACGGTAACGGACAGCGGTGCCGGTACCACGAAGGTGCCGATGAGCTTCACGGTGACGGAGGCCGTCCCCGCGCCGTCGGCTGAGACCACGTCGGTGCTTGATGATGACGATCCGCTGCTGGTCACTCCTGAGGTAAGTGTCACGGCGGGTGGTGGTGTGGTTGAGGGTGGTGATGTTTCGTTTACGGTTACCGCCGACCCCGCGCCGTCTGCGCCGCTTCAGGTCAGCGTGACGGTTAGCCAGGATGGCGATTTCGGGGTGTCTACGGGTTCTCAGACGGTGACTGTGCCGACGAGCGGTAGTGTTACGGTGACGCTTATCACCACCGACGACGATGAGGACGAGCCTGACGGTTCGGTGTCGCTGTCGCTGAACGCCGGTGACGGTTACATCGCCTCTAGCGTTCAGGACACTGCCAGTGTGGTTGTGGCCGATGATGACGATCCGCCGTTAGTGGTGGAACCCGAGATCAGTGTGGAGGTGGCCGACAATGATGATCCGCCCCCGGTGGATTTGCCGGTGGTGTCGGTGTCCGACGCGTCGATCGCCGAGGGTGAACTCGGATGGTTGTCGCCGTTGGAATTCACCCTCACACTCAGCGAGCCCTCTGACCAGAATATTACGGTCAACTACCGGGTCTACCTGGGTAGAACGTCGCCGTCGGACCACTATGGCGGCTCGAGCCGGGTCACGATTTGGGCAGGCCGTATACTCTCCGCCATCGTCATCATGGTGGTTGACGACAGACTGCGCGAGGGCGACGAGACCCTAGAGATAGAACTTATCGGTGCAGACGGTGCCATCATAGACACCACAGCTGCTACCGCCGTCGGCACCATCATCGACAACGACTGAGCGGTTCAGCCGCGACTACATACTCCGCCACAACAACTGACAGACACCCCTGTTCGCGCAGGTTCACGAATTCTCCCATGTCCTGATACATCACAAAGCGCCCACGGCAGGATTCGAATACTTGCCAAACACCCTGGTAGAAACGCTAAACGGGCTCGACAATCGGCGGCATCCCCCACTTTATCCCCGGTTTCTGTCGCGGTTGCGATGGTTCTTGGCCGAAGCCCCAATGCGGTTATGGGCAGGCAGGAGTCGGACGTCTCTGCCCCAATTCCGACGGCCTGTCCCCCCGATCACACTCACCGCTTATTCCTAATCGCGAAGTGACCGACCAAAGGGGGGCACTTAGAATCCCGCAGGCTCGGGTCTTGCAATCTAGATGCCTCCTGGATAGTTCGACCGTTAGGATTTGCATGATGCGAATAGTTTCATACAGGATGTCCCCGCATTCCAGGGCATCAGTGTGCCCCAAGGTTGGTGGCGACTTGGGACGCAAGAACTCGCGATGAGCACGACGATCTAGACGAGGAGCCTAGAGGAACTCCGTCTAGGAGCACTTCGTTATCGGTACCCTTCGCATGCCGAACTTCCACACATAGTTAGCTTCTCAGGGGGTCGGTCTTCTGCCGCCCTCGCATTCATGGCTGCCAAGGAAGGGCTGCTTCGGCCAGAACGGGGTGATGTAGTTCTGTTTGCGAATACGTCGGCGGAGCATCCAGGTACTTATGAGTTCGCCGCTCGGTGCAAAGACCGATTGGAGACCGAATTCGGACTTCCGGTCCTTTGGTTTGAGTTCTGTACGGTTGAGGATGCCTGGCGAGGTGAGTACCGACGTAAGGCATCGTACCGTCTGGTAAAGCCGATCCCTATTGAAAAAGACACCGACGGGTTCCGCTCCTCGGGGGAACTTTTTGAGGAGATGGTCTCCTGGCAGGGGATGCTGCCGAATCCCCACTCTCGCACTTGCACGGCCAGGCTTAAGCTCTACCCAGCGCATGAATTGATCTCCGAGTGGCTTGGCCAAACTGATGGGCCAGCTCACGCAGGCCATCACTGGACCCGCAAGGGTGGATTGGTAGACCCCAACGGGTAGCAGATCAGTACGTCCGCAACGGCGGTACGGCTTCTGTTGAATCCGTCTTGAAACGTGCTCGGTTTCTTGCCGAGCTGACAGCAGCACGTCAGGCTCAACTATGGTCAGACTTCACTCGAGCATCGGTTCCAGTGGCAAAGGAGGGTACTCGGCGGGTTCACATGCGCGGTCCCAATGCTGCCGTGCACATTCGGCTGCTGGGCTTGCGCGCAGACGAACCCAACAGGGTTGATCGGGTGCTTTCCCGCACGTTGTTTGCAGAAGGGGCTACAACGGCAGCTTGTACTGTGAGAACTCAGCCACCAGGGGAGATGCCCTATTTTCCCCTCTTTGATAGTGGCATCGATGCCGGGGAAGTTGCACGTTTCTGGGGCAGCCAGGACTTCGATTTGGACATTCCGTCGGGTGCGGGAAACTGCGTGTTTTGCTTTATGAAGGGAACTCGCCAGTTTGTGCAGCTTTCCGTACGGCGAGATCCGAGACGCAAGCCTGGAGCCCCGACGGACATCGGTTGGTGGGCGCAATTTGAGCAGCGCCATGCGCGGATGGCCCCACGGCGCAACGGTAGTGGCATGTCTCGTTTTGGCTTCTTTGGAGTAAACGCTACAACATATGGGGAAATTGCCGACGGCGATTCGGGTCCGCCTAGTCGGTACGAGTACGGCACACCCGCCTGTGACTGCACGGACTAGCCATGGATGAAGAACGCTCTGATCTATATTTCGGTGTCACTCATCAGCCTTGCGGCTTCACCAGTGGGGTTGTTGCTCAGTTCGATGGATCTGAAGAGCCGGTAGTGCGTGAACTTATTCAGAACAGTCTGGACGCGCTCCTCACACAGGGAAACACCAGCAAGGGTGATCAGGGTGCCGGATCATTTGGGCTCGGTCATCACGCCGCGTTCGGGGCATCCGACCTCCGCTATGTCCTGTATGCAGCCAGATTTCGAACAGAAGATGGTGAATTGGCTTCAATTGCGTCGGGGCACACCATCCTGGCGAGCCATCGCGACACCGATTCACCTTCAGGGAGCATTTTTGCGGCAGACGGATATTGGTTCCGTCGCGGTCAGGGGGAGTCGGCATTTGATGGGACGGATAGTAGCTACCCTTCAGAGCCGCCGAGCATGCTAGCGCCACACCTGGATGACATGCATGACACCGGCACGGTGGTTTGTGTAGCCGGTTTCAATGATTTTCGTAGGGATGAAGATGATCCAGTGTCTGCCGAGTTGATCTGCTGTGTTGCTGCGGCCAATTTCTCTGTGGCCGTGCATGAGAGCAACTTGATCGTTCGAGTCAAAGACGAACGCCAGGATCTAGAACTAGATGTGACTCGAGAGAATCTGGGTCGAATCCTTAAGCCGATTTCCGGTCAGCGGCGAGCCCCCAAGCAGGGGCAGATTCGCGGCGAATTGGCCTACAACGCGTGGAAAACAATCAGTGAGGGCCTGTCTATCGAACTTGCTGAGGGCGAGAGTCTACGCATCCGGCACCTTCCGACTAGCGGTCAGCAGCCAACTCGTGTACATGTTTTTCGTCGCGGCATGTGGATCGACTCGCAGGTGCAGGGTTTGCGTGATTCGGATTTTGCTAAGGCGCTGCCGTTCGACGCGGTACTCATGTTGGATCAAGGATCGGACTTGGAAGAGCTGGTAAGGAGTGCAGAGGGCCCTGAGCATAGAGGAGTAGACCGTAAACGTTTGGATGAAGGTCAGAAGGGGGAGCTTCGAAAGTGCTTAGAGGAGATTGCTCGGCGTTTGAGGCGGGAGGTTGGTAAGCGTGAGGATCGTGAGGAGTTCACCCCACCGGGGTTTGCCAGTATCTTTGGACACGAATTGCGCGCTGCTGAACCAGCGCTGAGACCGCGACTTCCTTCTGGTGGAGGTCAAGACCTCAAGCCTGTTGAGGGGGGAGAGGTGGAGACCAAGGCTGGCGAGAAGAAGATACGTCGCGCTGGTGTGCCCCGACCCGGGTCTGTTCCGAGCTATCGGTCATCATCGCGGCCTGGCAAGGAGGCACAAGTGGTCGAGTTTCACTTGGTAGTGGATGAGGAGATTGCAGAGTCATTTGAGGTGGGCATTCGGCTCAGGTTGGTTTCAGGTTCCGACGGGACATGCGAGCAGCCACTTTCTGATATTTGGGTACCTTTGTTGGAGGTCAGTGATGGTAAAAGTTCGCAGAGATCAGAAGACAGTCATGGCGGGGATTTGGAATTGACCTTGCCTCTCGGATCGGGGGAGCAACAACTGACGATTACAACTACAGCGCCTATATCGCAGCTTGAGCTTCTTGAACTGGATTTGGTGAGGCGCCAGTTGATGTCTGAGTAATGGCCTCCCGATCATGAGGAAGCTGAGTCGCTCATTTTCTAGACGAGAGAGCAGAGCAGAATGAAACTTAAGCGCTTTCCGGTTTTGCTAGAGGGAGGTTCTAGTTTGGATTGGTTAGAAGCCAGTTATATGGCCAAGGTGGACATAATTGGTTCGCAGGCCATGGTCGTTCATCAATTGGACGGTGCGCCCCAGCTTGATCGCTTGGTGGAATCTGGTGAAGCCCAGTGGATAACTGAGTTTCGCTGTCCTCGAACCCTTCTTAGCCGCGAGACGCGGTCGTCGGAACGCACTCAAAGGATTGTTTGGAACGAAGAAGAGACGATCGACCAGATGTTTTTGGTACCAGGATTGGTGGCAGTTGCTGAACTTGTTCTTGATCCGTCCGGTCTCAATCCCTTCGGTTGGTTGTCAAGCATATCGGTTGAAGTTCCGTCTGGGTGGTGGTTAGCTCGGGCTCAAGCTCGTCGCGTGAAACCTTTGGTAGCCTCCTTGGTGCGGTTTCGACGAGACACAAACCTTGAATGCGGCCGGATGGCTGTTAATGAGGTTACTGAAGGCGGTAATCCCTATTTTGTGGTGAAAATGGCTTCAGATCTTTACGAGAAACGTAAAGACTGCCGAGATATCCAGATTGCAGGTCTGATAGGTGCCTGTGCTCGGCTGCCTTACAGCTCGATGGGCCGAGATACGCAAGGTCAAGACAGGGAGCACCACGACCACGCGTTGGCGCAAGAGCTTCGTCATCGATTTGAAAAGGCTCAAGTTGCCGATTGGACCTCGGATCAATTCGATCCGGCCCAAGCTGCCACTCTTTTAGAGGCTTTTCATGTACCAGCAGTTGGAGAAGTCGAATGAGGCTTAAATCAGCCCAGGGTCTTATCAACCGCGACAAGTTTGATGATTGGCAGATTTCACTCATCCATGAAAAGAAGATTGAATCGTCGAACCAGCGAGTCGCAGAGAGAAACCAGTGGGAATTGGAAAGGGTTATGGAAGCTGGTCCCAGCTCAGTGCGCGATTACATGCTCAAAAACCTCGGTCTCGGTATTGAAGAGAGAGATGAGGCTGAGCGGTTAGTTCCTCGACTACCGAATCCGTTGACTCCAGCAGAGATGCAGAGGTTGCCGATTTATGTTGAGCAGGAGTTGGCAAAGTGTTTGAGGGAGGTCACACCAGTGCAGGCAGCGGATCCAGCATTTTGGACGTTATGTCATGCGATCTGGATTGGTAATTGGATGTTTGAAGAAGATGTGGGATCAGCCTTCATGGTGGGCAGTAGAGATAGGACTTCAGACCAGCGGGCTCGTAATTTCCTGCGCTCTGTCGGTGGGCTGAAGAAGGTGAGGGGGAATGTATCCGTATTGGAGGATTGTCAGATTTCTGCTGCTTGGTGGAGGTGTAGGATTGCCGAAATAGCGAGCCGAGCTGCGAGGGATAACGGGGAATCGCTCTCGTGTGCAGAAGCTCATGGAGTTCTTTGGCATAATGGGGTTTGGAAGGACAATCTTGCTCGCTGGTCTCTGAAATGTGTCACAGTTCTGTGTGCTCCGCAGGCGTTAGCCGCAGTGGTTAGTGTGTTGTTTCGTCATGGCCTCGCCACAAAGCAGGGTGATGCTAAAAGACAGGTTCAAGCGGTAATGCGGGCAGTGGCTCGGGTTAGCTACAACTATTCTGTGCATTCGATGGATTGGGCTCAGCTTGTGGCCGCCGTTGAAGATGGTCTTGCTCATTCTGATCAGATCAACATGATCCACGAGGCGGACGAGAGCGAGTAGCCCTCTCTCAGTGTCCTCTCTCAGTGTCCCCTCTCAGTGTCATTGTGAGCGATCATTGTAAGTACTTTCATGACGCTGGGTAGTTTTTTCCTATTAGACTTAAACGTTCACTGATTTTGATCTGAGGAGCCTCTGATTCATCCAGATCACGCATTTGAGCAGGCATGTATCGACAGGGCACACCAAGCTCTTGAGTTGGCTCGTGAGCGAGCGTTGTCTCTGCAAGACATGGTGGAAGTAGGTGCAGGCGGCACTCATCAAGCCCGTTACGAGCGCGAGATTATCTGGGATTCCATCAGCAGTCGTCTTAATGAACTAGATATTGGCAATTCTTCGTTGGTGTTCGGACGTTTGGACTGGGCCGAACAATTTGGCGGCGATCGCTTTTACGTAGGTCGGGTAGCTGTTTGGGATGAAAATCAAGAGCCGGTGACAATCGATTGGCGTGCCCCCGCTGCTGAAGCTTTTTATCGTGCCACCTTGAGCGATCCAATGGGTCTAAAGTTGCGCCGTCATTTCGTAACGCGCGGCCGCGAGCTGCTTGGGTTAGAAGATGAATACTTCGATCGGGCCAACAACAATGGTCACCTAACGCTGGTGGGGGAGGCTACCTTGCGTGCGGGCCTAGAAGCTGCTCGCACTGGTCGTCTGGCCGATGCCGCCGCCACGATTCAGGTCGAGCAGGATGCCATCATTCGCTCGCCCCTGCCCGGCGTGCTGGTAGTGCAAGGAGGCCCAGGCACAGGCAAAACTGTGGCAGCCCTGCACCGCGCCGCCTACCTGCTTTATACCCATCGTTTTCCCCTAGAAGGCCAGGGTATGCTTGTGCTCGGACCTAATCGCTTGTTTCTTACTTACATTGAGCAGGTGCTGCCTTCGCTGGGAGAGGCAGGCGTGGAAGTCTCGTTGTTGGCTGACCTATTACCAAACATCCGTGTGAGAGGTTTCGAGAAGCCATCTGTAGCTCGTGTAAAGGGCGATTTGCGCATGGTTGGAATGTTGTGGCGTGCTCGTCGAGATCGTCAGCGGGCATTGCGCTCCGACTTGTTGGTGGGCCTAGGGCTCAAAAGACTACGCCTTACCGTGGATGAAAGCAGCGAGATTATCCAAGCCGCCCGCAAGCGCTTTCGCACTCATAACGGGGCTCGTCGTTTTGTGGAAAATCAAGTGTATGAGCACCTAGCCCACAGCGCAGTGCGTTCGGGCTCGTCAGCCTTCGACTCGCAAACCGTGCGTGAACAGCTTCATCACACCCACGCGCTGCGAGAGACCTTCGAGTGGATGTGGCCAGTGCTTACTCCAGCCCACTTTTTGCATGATTTGTTTGGTTCTAAGGCTTTGCTGCGTTCGGCCGCAGGCTCGGCCCTCACCGCAGCAGAGGTCAACTTGTTGTATCGACCCCGGTCAGCGCATGCTTTGGATGTGGTGTGGAAGGCTGAGGATGCGCCGTTGCTAGACGAAGCTTTAGCCCTTCTAGGGCCAAGACCTAACTACAAGCAGGAGGATTCTATCCGTACCTACGGCCACATCGTGCTAGACGAAGCTCAAGACCTTTCGCCCATGCAGCTTCAGATGATTGGACGCCGCTCGCTGAACGGCTCTATGACGGTGGTTGGCGACATTGCTCAGGCAACTTCGGCGTGGGGGCATGATTCCTGGGACAGCCTGGTAGAAATGCTGCCCATCAGGGCCGAGCCCCGCTTTGAAGAACTCACCATCGGCTATCGCTTGGCTGAGCCCATCATGAACATGGCTGCACGAGTGCTAGATGCCGCTGTGCCAGGACTTAAGCCGCCTCGTTCTGTTCGTACTGATGGCATCTTGCCACGGTTTGTAGCGGTGCAAGCTAATGATGATCTGCCCAATGAAGGTTCGGCTTACAGTGCTTTAGCTCAAGCGGTGTTGGGTGAAGTAGTCGCAGAGTTAGCCCAGCTTGGGAGCGGAAACATGGCAGTGATCTGTCACATGCAACAGGCCGATAATATCTCGGCAGCACTTCATGCCTCAGGGGTAGAACATGGTCTGGTGTATGAACGAGGGTTGGAATCGCAGGTGACGGTCGTGCCAGTAGAACTAGTGAAGGGTCTAGAGGTGGACACTGCTGTGGTGGTGGAACCCGCCGATATTTGTGAGAAACTGCCCAGAGGCATGCAATCTCTTTATGTGGCGATAACTCGAGCCACCCAACGTCTAGTAGTTGTGTATGCCCGACAATTACCCGAGCCATTGTGTATCTAGAAAATACGTATCCAGAGTATCTAGAAAGGATGAGCCTGTGGCTCACGACCCGCAGCACCTAACCGACGATATGAATCGCTTTCTGCAAGATCGTCACCTCGCCACGCTTACGTTGTTAGGGCCTGCCGGTACTTTGCATGTGACTCCAGTGGGTTTCACTTGGGATTCCGCCACAGCTGTTGCGCGAGTCATTACTTGGTCGGGGGCTAAAAAGATTCGTCTGTTAGAGCAATCCGGTGGCGGTCGTGCAGCTCTTTGTCAAGTGGATGGGGGACGTTGGGTCACCTTGGAAGGTCAGGCCAGGGCCACCGCCGATCATCAGGAATGTGCCGATGCTGTGGCTCGTTACGCCGCTCGTTACAGTCCACCCAAAGATCGAGGCCCTGATCGGCGGGCTATCGTGATAGCTGTTGACAAAGTCTTAGGTAGGGCATAGCAGAAAGGCCATCGCAGTGACCCCTAAAACAATCGGCCTCAGCACCGAATTGCATGACTACTTGATAGCTCACGGGACGGGTCTTGACCCCGTTACTCAAGAGCTGATTGATGTCACCATGGCACTAGGTGATATTTCTGAAATGCAGATCGCTCCCGAGCAGGGGGCATTTATGACAATGTTAACTCGGTTGTTGGGTGTGACGTTTGCGGTAGAGGTGGGTACCTTCACCGGCTTCTCAGCCATGTCCATAGCACGAGGTCTTAGTTCCGATGCCAGGCTCTTGTGCTGCGATATAAGCGAGGAGTGGACAAGTATTGCCTGCCGCTTTTGGGAGCGTGCGGGAGTGTCCGACAAGATTGACCTGAAGATCGCACCGGCAGTTGAAACGCTGGCTACATTGCCCGATGAGCCTATCATCGATTTAGCTTTTATTGATGCAGATAAACCCTCGTATCAGCAGTATTACGAAGCAATAGTGCAGCGCCTAAGTCCTAATGGGGTCATTTTGGTAGACAATGTGTTGTGGGATGGTCTGGTGGTAGATCCCTATGCCGACAACAGCACAGACGACAACCTAAGAGCAATACGGGCTTTTAACGATCATGTGGTGGCTGATTCTCGCACCACGCAGGTAATGCTTCCTATAGCTGACGGCCTCACATTCATTACCCACGCATCTCCCTCGCCCCATTCCCCTTTGTTTTCTTCTTAGGGTTGTTTAGGGTTAATGCCCCTTAGGGTTAATACCATATTAGGCCAATACATGTGATACTGGCCCACGTCCGTTGCCTATGTTCCAGTTGGCCGAATCCATGATGCGCTCGCGGACGAACTCTTTGGCCTTAATAATGGCCTCTAAAGGCTCAACTCTATGAGCCAAGTTAGAAGCTATGGCGGCAGAAAAAGTGCAGCCGGTGCCGTGATCGTTGCTGGTATCGATCTCTTGTCCCTGTAACAGCGTCTTGTTTTTATTGTGGAACACGCGGTCTATGCCGGTTGATTCTCCGGTTATCACCAGACAGCCCCCGCAGAGTTCCCCTAATGCTTCGAAGCTGTGTAGTCCGCCTGCATTACAAAGCATCTGGGCTTCCCACCGGTTAGGAGTGGTGGTGGTGGAGTGTTCCAGTAACTCCAGATACAGGTTTTCTGCACCGTGATCCAGCAGGCTATCGCCAGTCGACGAAACCATCACGGGGTCTATTACTAGATTGGGCAGCTTGCCTGCTGCCGCGTAGTTACCCACGATAGCGATGATCTTTGGATCGGCCAGCATTCCTGTTTTCACCGCAGCCACAGGCAGGTCGTTCAGCACCGAATCTAGTTGTTGGGCCACAAACTCTGCTGGCAATGGGTACACCTGTTGCACGCCGGTGGTGTTCTGGGCCGTGACCGCAGTAACAGCTACGGTGCCGTATGCGCCTAAAGCGGCAAATGTGGTTAGATCAGCAGCAATACCTGCCCCACCTGAAGAGTCGGTGCCTGCCACGCTTAGCACCACCGGAGGGGTCACCCCGACTGCCATTCAGTTAATAGATTTGCAATTGTTGTTTCAGGGTGTGAGCTGCGAGCTATAGCACCTTGCACAGCTACACCAGCCGCTCCAGCTGCTCGACAAGCAGCCACTCGTCCAGCATCCACCCCACCTAGCGCATATATGGGCACATGAGTTTCTTGGGCGATGCGACTTAGTTCGCTTAACCCCAGCACAGGGCCGTAGTCAGGTTTGGAGTCGCTAGCAAAAATGGGTGAGAGGGTTACGTAGTCCACGCCTTCAAGCTCGGCATGACGAACCTCGTTCAGGTCATGGCAAGAGCGTCCCAAGATGCCTTCGTAAGGTTTAAGAAAACAGTCTTGTGCGGCTAAATGAACGCCGTCGCTAATAGGATCAATCATTGATGCCAAGATCAGATAGTCGGTATGAGTTCGGGTGAGTTCAGCTAATGTTTGTCTGATGTGAATTGGATGCTGTTTGGCACGTAACACAACCGCTGGGGCAGACACCACCACGTCGCTTAGCACCAGCAACTCGGGCAGCTCAGAGGGTTTGCTGCGATGATGCGAGCAGACGGGTCTAGCTATACTCAAAACTCGGCCCGGCCTTCGAATGGGGTTGAGGCTTGGGCACCGTAGCGCTTGGGAATACGACCAGATTGATAGGCGAGTCGTCCTGCTTGGGTGGCTAAGCGCATGGCGTGGGCCATCTTCTCAGGATTGCGAGCCCGGGTTATGGCCGAGGCCACCATCACTGCATCACAGCCTAGCTCCATGGCCAAGGCAGCATCAGAGGCCGTGCCCAAGCCTGCGTCTAATATCACAGGTACCGATAGCTGCTCTGCGATTAGTTGGATGTTGTGTGGGTTGCGGATGCCCAACCCCGACCCGATAGGTGCTCCTAATGGCATCACCGCGGCGCAGCCTAAGTCTTGCAGACGAAGAGCCAGCACTGGATCATCGTTGGTGTAGGCCATGACAATAAAACCATCTTCCACCAGGGTCTCTGCGGCTGTGGTTAGTTCAATGCCTTCAGGTAGAAGTGTGATGTCGTCGGCGATCACCTCCAGCTTGATTAAGTTGGTTGTGAATGCTTCGCGTGACAGCTTGGCAGTCAACACCGCGTCAGAGCTTGTGTGACAGCCTGCGGTGTTGGGTAATACTTGCAGGCCCAAGTCCTCGATTACATCTAGCACTGAGCCAGAAGCTTGGGGAGATATACGGCGTAGTGCCACGGTTACTAGCTCACATCCCGAAGCTGCCAGCGCCTTTTGCAGTACAGCTAGATTGGGTGTACCGCCGGTACCGCAGATAAGCCGGCTAGCCAACTTGTGGTCAGCTACTGACCAAGCATCGTCGGCGACTAACTTAGCCACCTTGGGCCGCTTCTAAAATCTCAACGTGATCGCCGTCGCAAAGTCGCGTAAGAGGCCATTGACTACGGGGCACGATTTGTCGGTTCACTGACACGGCCACTCCACGTTGATTGGGGGCAAGCGCGCTCACAGTATAATTTTCGGGAACATTGTGGTTACGACCATTAAAGACTATGAGCATGTTGTTGACAAGATCATATGGGGGTGGACATAAAGCGGTCTGGACTAAATGCTGTTAGGTCAATGGGCGGGTCTTGTTCTTGAATTAGGGCGGTCACACAGTTGGCGGTGATGGGCGCAGTGAGCACCCCGTTGCGAAAGTGGCCGCTGGCGAAGATGATGTCGTCGTGTCCGCGGCCGATTATGGGGGCGTTGTCGGGGGAGCCAGGGCGTAGGCCAGCCCACGTTTCGGCCAGCTCCATTTCGCTAAGACCAGGGCATAAGGCAAGCATGTCACGTAGTAGCTCATACACGCCGCCCGCTGTGACACGGGTATCGAATCCCATTTCTTCTTGTGTGGCACCCACCACGATCTCGCCGTCGCTGCGAGGAATTGCGTAGATTTTGGCTCCTCTAACCAAGCCAAGCACGGGGCGGTGCAGTAAACCTGGTTTCCCTTTCAAACGGATGATCTGGCCTTTCACTGGTCTGATGGGCAAATTCAACAGCTTCCCTGTCCAGGCACCAGCAGCCACCACAACCTGGCGGCAGTGCATAGTTTGGCCGTCTTCGGTGACTATTTGATTGTGGGTCACATGCTTCACGCTTTTGGTAATGATCGGTACTAGTTTTACAAGCTCAGCCACCACTAGTCGTGGGTTTACGTGATGATCGAGCGGTGAGTAGATTCCGCTTTGAACACCGGGCGATAACAGTGGCTCTAGCTCATGACACTGTTGACTGCGTAATAGCTCGACTGGCAGATTTTCTTTACGGTACAGATCGCTGAAGTGGGCGAGCTGAGCTTTGTCATCGCTGTTAAAGGCCACCCTAAGCATTCCATCGCGTCGGTAGTCCACCGTGTTAGCACCGAGGATTGCGGCGAATTCTGGCCAAGCTTGGTTAGCGGCTAGATGTAGGCGCAGCACATCGTGTTCACCCCAGTAGGCTTCGTTAACTGGGGCTAGCATTCCAGCAGCTGCGTGGCTAGCGCCGAGACCTGGGTAGGGGTCAAACACCACAGTTTTGATGCCGCCGCTTTGCAGCTTCCAGGCCACTGACAGGCCAATGATCCCACCACCCACGACTATTGCTTCGGGTGAAGTTGCCTTGGGGTTTTGTGTGGCTGCTAGTGCCCCATGTGCATCAGCCACCTAGGGCTCCCATTAGTTCAGCGGTGGCTTGGGTAGCAGAGGCGGCATTGGCGACACCTCCTAAAACCGCAACTCCGTGGGCACCGGCATCAAGTAGTTCGGGGATCTGAGATGCAGAGATACCAGCGATGGCGATTACTGGCACATCAACTGTTGTTACCACCTCGGCTAAGCCAGCAGGGCTTAAGGGTTTTGGTAGGTTGCGTTTGGAATTTGAAGCATAAACTGGCCCTACCCCCAAATAGGAAGCACCGTCATTTTGATGACGTAGGGCGGTTGCAGGGTCACGGGCCGTAGCACCCACTAACAAGTTGGGGCCGACAAGCTCACGCACCGCTGCTACTGGTAAATCCTCAGCACCTACGTGGACACCGTCGGCACCGCAGGCTAAAGCAATGTCGGCACGGTCGTTGATGATGACCATGGCTTTAGAGGTTTGAGCCGCAGCTACGATGCGCTGACATTCGGCCAATACTGCGGCATCATGAACTTTCTTGATGCGTGCTTGCACCGCAGGGGCACCGCCTGCAAAGGCATCCTCGGCTAGAGAAATACAGTCGACGATGATGTGTAGCCGAGGCACTGTTGTTCTCGTGTCTGGTGATTTCGTGCTTGCTGATTTTGTTTTATGGGGGCTCATTGCTCGGTTGTGTAGAGCTTGCTGCCTTTGCTACGGAACTCAACCGACTTTGCCCGCAGCCCTTCTTCAATGGCTGCCGATTCGTCGATTTTTTGGTGTGCTGCATAGTCCCGTACATCTTGAGTGATCTTCATAGAGCAGAACTTGGGCCCGCACATTGAGCAGAAGTGGGCTGTCTTAGAAGGCTCCGCTGGTAAGGTTTCGTCGTGGAATTTCATGGCAGTTTCGGGATCCAGAGAAAGGTTGAACTGATCGTGCCAGCGGAACTCAAAGCGGGCTTTGGATAACGCATCGTCCCACTTTTGAGCTCCCGGGTGACCTTTGGCTACGTCGGCAGCGTGGGCGGCAATCTTGTATGCGATAACCCCGTCTTTCACATCGGCTCGGTTGGGTAGGCCCAAGTGTTCTTTGGGGGTCACATAGCAGAGCATGGCCGTGCCGTACCACCCAATGTTGGCAGCTCCAATAGCCGAGGTGATGTGGTCATAGCCCGGGGCTATGTCTGTGGTGAGCGGTCCCAGGGTGTAGAAGGGGGCATCTTGGCACCACTCTTGTTCTAATGTTACGTTTGTTTGGATCTTGTCAAGCGGGACATGTCCCGGCCCTTCAATCATCACCTGCACATCGTGAGCCCAAGCTCGTCCAGTTAGCTCGCCAAGGGTTTTCAGCTCAGCCATCTGAGCTGTGTCGTTGGCATCGGCGATTGATCCGGGGCGCAAGCCATCGCCCAGCGAGAAGGTTATGTCGTAGGCGGCGAAAATCTCGCATAGCTCTTCAAAATGTCTGTAGAGAAAGTTTTCTTGGTGATGGGCTAAGCACCAGGCGGCCAGGATTGAACCACCACGGCTGACGATGCCGGTGGTTCGCTTAGCGGTGAGCGGCACATAACGCAACAACACCCCTGCATGGACTGTCATGTAATCCACACCCTGTTCGGCTTGTTCGATCACCGTGTCGCGGTAAATCTCCCAGGTGAGTTCTTCGGGATGTCCGTTGGTTTTTTCTAGGGCCTGATAGATGGGTACGGTGCCGATGGGTACCGGCGAGTTGCGGATGATCCACTCGCGCGTTGTGTGGATATCGGCCCCGGTAGACAAATCCATGACCGTGTCAGCACCCCAACGAGTGGCCCAGTTTAGTTTGTCCACCTCTTCTGCAATCGACGAAGTAACTGCTGAGTTGCCGATGTTGGCATTTACTTTGGTCAGGAACTTGCGTCCGATAATCATGGGTTCAGACTCGGGATGGTTTACGTTGGCTGGAATGATTGCCCGGCCTCGAGCCACTTCGGAACGTATTAATTCGACATCGAGCTGTTCCCGTACTGCAATAAACTCCATCTCAGGGGTTATCTCACCTCTGCGGGCATAGGCCATTTGGGTTACAGGAGCTTTTTTAGCTCGCAGGATTGGGCGGCGTTGTCCCAAGAATGGGTCAGATGCCTGACCTGTGCGTGCCGCGTGCCGTCCATCGTCGCGAGCATCGGTTGTGCGACCTTGAATTTGGATAGTGTCACCTCGGGCGATTATCCAATCCAAACGTAAAGCCGGTAGCCCCTCAGATGGATTAGAACCGGGTCCGCTGGTGTCGTAAAGCAAAACCGGCAGTTCGGGGTGGGTGAGGTTCACCTGGGTGAACGGCACTTGTATATCGGGGCGAGACCCCGGGGCGTATATCTTGTGGCGTGCTGTGGTTGGCTGGTGTGTCGTTGTTGTCATCCTCATCTCCCTTCGCCAGCGTTATCTGGATCAGGTTCAGCGGTCGGTGCCAGCGGACACCCTCTCAGTCCGACGATCCTCGAACTCCCGCGTGGTGATCTTTTGGTTAGCACCATTCTTTAACAAATGTCGAATTAAGTCACTTTAGCTTCGTTTAGCGCTTGATTCAGCGTCTGAGTAACTGTTCTATGCAGAGGGGTGCGTAGCGATTTAGGAGATGTTTATCGCAGTGCGAGATATTTGCGTATGAGGGATTGGGTAGAGGAGTCGTGGGTGGACTTTGGCTTGGTGGTGCCCGCAAGTTCTGAAGAGATTCCGGTGGCTAGAGTTTTACCAAGCTCAACACCGGGTTGATCAAAGGGGTTTATATTCCAGATGCTGGCTTGGGTGAACACCTTGTGTTCGTAGATCGCTACTAGTTGACCTAATGAGAACGGTGTGAGTTGTTCGCCTAGAAGCAATATGCTGGGCCGGTTGCCAGCAAAGCTTTGGTGAGGATCGCTATCGGTGTTGGTTTCACCCTCCCCAGAGCCGAAGGCTAGGGCTGCCGCTTGGGCGAAGAGGTTGGCCATGAGCAGGTCGTGGTGTGTTGTGCGGTCGTGATTGGGACGGCAAAAGCCTATGAACTCAACTGGTATGATGTCGCTGCCTTGATGCAAAAGCTGATGAAATGCATGCTGGCCGTTGGTGCCTGGCTGACCCCAAACCACTGGGCCTGTGCTCGTGGCTACTGGCGTGCCCTCGGCTCGTGTTGATTTGCCGTTGCTTTCCATGTCGAGCTGTTGAACGTAGGGTGTAAATAGGGCTAACTCTTGTGAGTAAGGCAATATTGCATAAGTTGGTCGTGCCCAAAAGTTGCGGTTCCACAGCCCAATTAGCCCAATTAGAGCGGGCAAGTTCTCAGCCCAAGTCGCGCTACGAAAGTGTTCGTCCATTTGGTGCATTCCAGCTAGCATTTGTTTGAATGCGCCAGATCCAATGGCCATCATTAAGCTGAGGCCCACAGCCGAGCCCAGAGAATAACGCCCGCCAACCCAATCCCACATCGTAAAGGTGGCTTGAGGATAGATGCCGAAATCTTGTGCTCTGTCAGGGTGCGCGGTCACGGCTGCAAAGTGGTCGTTCACCTTCTGTGTGCCTAGAGCATTTGTTAGCCAAGCTTTAGCAGTTTGGGTGTTGGCTAAGGTCTCTGTGGTGGTGAAGGTTTTGGACACCACGATGAAAAGAGTGTGGGCTGGGGTGAGCCCGTCGGTGACCATTTCAAAATGGGCTCCGTCAACGTTGGATAAAAATCGCACATCTAGACCTTGATGAGCGAATGCTCGCAGTGCTGTGGTGGCCATAGCAGGGCCAAGGTCAGAACCGCCGATGCCTATGTTTACCACGGTTTGCCAGCGCCCGTTGTGAACTTGTTTTATAAAGTCATCCATGCGATTCAGCTCGCGAACTACCTCAGGTGGTGGGTCGGGATGACGTAGTGCAGCGTGCCAGGCAGGACGATTTTCGGTGACGTTTATTGTTTCGCCGTCTAGTAGGGCATTAATTTTTTTCCGCAGATCGGCTTTATCTGCTAATGCTGCCAAAAGATCTATGGTCTTTGAGTTGAGTAGGTTTTTGGAGTAATCCAAAAACCAGCCATGAGCTTGAGCGCTGAGGTTATCGCCACGTTGCGGGTTATCAGCAAACAGGTCGCGTAAATGCACATCTTGCAATGTGGTTTGATGCAAACGCAGTGCGTTCCACTCGGCGGTGTGTTGCATTGTCTCAGCGTACCTGTGTGAGAGGAGGACTCATTGGCCGGGTTATTCTTAACTGCTTATTCGTAACTGATGGCCTCTAACACGTTGAGGCGGCTTGCCCTGCGAGCGGGCACATAACCGGCTAGCAGCCCGGCACCAGCGGCTAGCAATAGATAAATCATGAGGGTGGGCCAGGGCACGGCAAAGGAAGCGATGAAGCTATCAGGAATGACGACCACCGCAGCCCACCCGAACCCGATGCCGATCATCATCCCCATAATCCCACCAAAACCTGAAACGATGGCACCCTCCCAGCGGATAGACCGTCGAGTTTGCACTCGCGACATGCCCACAGCCCTTAGCAGCCCGATTTCGCGGGTTCGTTCAAAAACTGAAAGAGCCAAAGTGTTGGTAACGCCCATGAGTGCCACAATAAGAGAAATGCCTAAGAAAACGTTGACGACAACTAAGAAGTTGTCAATGTTGCTTTCCTGGTTGGCTCGGAACTCAGATTGGTTGCGCACCTCAAGCTGGGGATAATCAACGGTGATCGTTTTTAAGGCTGCCCGCGCTTGGGTAGCAGTAAAACCTGGCGCGGTGATGGCAAAAATGAGCTGGTCTTGATCCCCGGTTATGTAACGATCCCAGTCGGCATGGTCAATGACCCAAGAACCCAGCACCGTGTTGTCTGCGAATACTGTAGTCACCTCAAATGAGGCTGTTTGTCCTCCTGGAAATTCCAGCTCTACTGAATCGCCCACATCCACATCTAGCTTGGCAGCCTCATCATCGTGCAAAAAGAGTTGGCCAGCGCCTGCTGCTTGAGCGTTACCGGCGATAATATCAGGATCAATATGGCGGGTAATTACGCTCAGATCAGCCGAGCCAATGTCGTGGACTTCAAGGTTGGTGGTGGTGCGGGCCGCCTCAAAACGGAATCGATAAGATGTCACCGACTCTAATTCTGATAAAGCGGCCATACTGTTAGCTGCTTGAGGGGAAAAAGACGCATCAGGGTCTTCGCAGCTTGCCACGCATATCAACCAGTCTGAGTTAACCGCATCATCTAAGACATCAGCTAAGGTTTTTTTGAATGATTCGCCTAACACCGTCACCATAGACACCAACGCCAGCCCGATCATTAAAGCTGAGGCTGTGCTAGCGGTGCGTCGTGGACTACGAGCAGCATTTTGACGGGCTATGCGCCAGCCGACCCCGGTGATCAGATCGTTAACCCACCTGCGCCATACGCCGAAGCGGCCCGTCAGGATGGCTCCGAAGCCGATCAGCAGCAAGATAGGAATGCCTAAGATCAACAGCATGGGAGCGAGGCGGCCTAGAAAGCGCGCCGCCGGACCAGCGAAGATCGGGCTCACTAAGTTGACACCTATAAATACTAAAAGAGCGCCCATCCCCAATAGCACCAAAATATCGATCGTAGAGAAGTTGACGGTGATGGCAGCCACCAATAACAAAGCTCCCAGAATTAGAACGGAGGCCCGACCGAAGGTGGGATGAATCCGTGAGCCGCCGTTGTAAAGCAACAAGGCGCTCAGCAGAGCTGCGCTCACAGTTAACCATGTGGATTGAGCTAAAACGCCTGCCACGATGATGGCCATACCGCTGCCGTAAAGCATTAACCCGAGCTGACGGGCAGGGCGTACATCGGTTACGCTTAATCGCACATCAGCCGACAATGCGGCCATTGGAGGCACTTTGCGGGCACGTAGTGCTGGCCAGATGGCCGAAACCATGGTTACCCCAATACCGATCATGCACGCAATGAAGATCGTGGTGTCTTGCAACATGATCGGAGTATCTGGCAGGTCTGCACCAAAAGCTCCGAATAATGCGCGGAGGCCAAAAGCTATAAGCACTCCAGCCCCTAAACCCACTCCAGTGGCTGCGAGTCCAACCACCAGGGCTTCACCGATAACCATCAGAGACACCTGAGCACCGCTAGCGCCGAGAGCTCTCAGCAGTCCAAGTTCGCGGATGCGCTGTCCTACCACAATCGTGAATGTGTTGTAGATGATGAAGGCAGACACCACCAAGATCACGATGGCGAACCCCAGTAAGAAGTTGCGGAAGAAGCCGATGATTTCGTTGAACTCATCGGCTTGTTCATCCACGAGCTGCTCGTTGGACACCACCTCTACTCCTTGAGGCAAGATTTGTGTCAAGGCATCGCTAACTGTTGCAGATGTGGCCTCAGGTTCAAGGCGCAGGTCAATGCTGTCGAAACCGTTACCGTCGTGCAGCACTTTCAGTGCAGTGTCTACATCCCAAGCCACCATCTGAGCACCGATAGTGGCATCTTTACCGGTTCCAAAACGGAAGTGCCCTACTAAGGTAAACTCTTTGGTGCCGGTTGGAGTGGCCACTCGGTAGCGCTGGCCTATTTCAAAGCCGTTGTCGCGCGCGGTGTTGGCATCCATGGCAAATTCATCAGACTTCATCGGGATACGACTAGCGCCATCGGGCCAGACACTAAGCTGGCTAAGTTGCTGATCAGCAGACCAGGCCACGCCTATCTGAGGTGGGCCGAAGCTCCTGAGTGGTTCGCCTTCGGGGTCAATGGCGATCACGTTTAGCTCTGTAACGCCACCTTCAGCAGCAGCCACGCCGTCAATTGATTGCACTATCTCCACAAGGTTTGGGTCTATGAGGGGTGCGTTGATGTCACGGTCGCCAAAATTGGTCTCAGCACGTACCGAGAGATCCACGCCTCTGTAGATGTCTTCTGACAGATCGCGAAAGGTAGAACGCAATCCGTCGGTGGTGATGAACACGCCCACCGTAAAAGCTACACCGATGACCACGGATAGCATGGTTAACAAAAACCGAACGCGAGTAGCAGCGATGGTTTTGAGGGTGTATCGAAGCAGGTTCAAGGGTTTTAGCTATTGCTGAGAGATAGCATCGATTACGCTGAGGCGATTAGCTCTTCGGGCAGGGAAGTACGCAGCCAGCATTCCAGTTATAGCGGACACCAATAGGTAGACCACTAGTGTTCCCCACGGCACCGATGGGTTGGCGATGATGTCGTGGGGGAGGGCTGTTGCCGCAAGCGATCCAATCAACACACCGGTGGTGATGCCGAGCAGCCCTCCAAATACAGCCACGATGATGCTCTCTGTGAGGATTGCCCCCCAGATCTGCGACTTGGTCATGCCGATAGCCTTCACTAGACCTATCTCGCGGATGCGCTCAAATATCGACAGGGCCATGGTGTTGGCTATACCCACCACCGCGATGAGCAGCACGAAAACCAAGAACACGTTAATGATTGCTAGCAGGGTGTCGATCAAAGAGGCTCTGCTCTCGCGGTATTCGGTCTGGTTTTCTAAGGTGAGCTGAGGGAAGTCAGCGAGGTTGGCTGCTAGTTGGGCCTGAGCTAAGTCTTTGTTAACCCCAGCGGCTGTAATTGCTGTAACTAAGCTGTCTTGGCCCCCTGTCATGAACACATCCCAGTCGTTGCTATCAATCACAATGGGGCCGACTACTGATTTCTCATTATGGATGGCCACTACGTTGAAGCTTGATGCTCGCTGGCCAGGAAATTCCAACACCATGTTCTCGCCGACGACGAGGTTTAAATCATCAGCTAGGTCCTTATACACAAGTACATCACCCGAGCCTGTCCCGCTTAGGTTGCCGCTAACAAGGTCTGGGTCGAGATGGAGAGAGAAGGAGTCGAGATCGGTGGCTGTGAGCTTATGTTTGTTGCCGTTGGTATCTTGCACGCCTTCGGGACGGAATTGGTAGGCCATAACCGATTCCAATTCAGCCATGTTTGCCATGATCTGGGTGGCCTGTTGACTGAATCGCCCTAACTCGTTGCCACAATCGCTGGCGCAGATCAGCCAATCAGCGTGTATTGAGTGTTCTAGTTGATTGTTTAAAGTTTGTTTAACCGATGTTGCTAGCACGGTGACCAGCGATACCAAGGCTAGGCCGACTATTAGTGCTGAGGCGGTAGTGGCGGTGCGACGAGGGTTGCGAGCCGCGTTTAGTCGGGCTAAGCGACCCTTGATGTTGAATAACCGTTCGGCTGGCCAGCCTAAGAACAGCGACGTTGATCGAGCTAAGGCAGGGGTGGAGATGTTGATTCCCAACAGGATCAACAATCCTCCCAAGCTCAGCAGAAGAGTAAGTAGTGTGGTGGAAAGATTGTTAAACAAGCCGATCAGCATCAAGATTAACCCCAGTCCACCAGTTATTGAGCCAAAGATTGTCGAACGACGACGCTGGAAAAGATTGATTTCGGGATTATCGGCCAGCGCTACCATGGGGGTAATTCGACGAGCTCGTATCGTTGGCAAGATGGCGGTGACCATGGCCACACCAACCCCGACGATCACCGCGGCAACAAAGGCCCATACGTTGATGACCAAATCGGGTGTGGGTAGGCCGCCAGCGGAGGCTTCTATTAAGCCGCGCAAGCCAAGGGCTACCAAGATGCCTAGGCCGAACCCCAAGATGGTAGCTACTATCCCCACCATCAGAGCTTCGGCTGCTACCACTCGGGCAACTTGACCTCGGCCTCCGCCGAGAACCCGCAGCAATCCCAACTCTCTAACACGTTGTCCCATGACGAGGGTGAATGTGTTATAAGCAATGAACGCCGACATGAATAAGATGATGAAGGCGAAAAGCAGCAGAAAGTTGCGCATGAGGTCGATACCTTCGGCAAATTCTGCGTTGGTTTCATTTGCTTGTTTCTGTTGGGATACAACTTCGATATCGGTGCCTAGGCGATCTTTGATAGCCGCCACTACCTGTTCATAGGATGCCCCGGGTGCCAGCCTGCCGGGAATGAGATCGTAGCCGCCTCCGTCGTGTAGAAGCTGTCGGGTGGTTTGCATGTCCCATGAGACGGTCTGAAGCGCGGTTTTGGTCTCAGGATCAATGAAATACAAGTAGCCCACCAATTCGAAGTTGAAGGTGCCGGTGGGAGTGGCCACATCGTAGCGTTGGCCGATTATGAAACCGTTGTCTCGGCCTGTGTGATGATCAATCGCGAACTCATCGGGTCCATTAGGCCGTCGGCTTATGCCGTCGTCATAAACGTAGATAGTACTGAGCGACGCATCCTCGGGCCAGCCATAGCCAATTTGACGTCTTAAGCCGCGGTCCAAGGCGTTGCCGTCGCTGTCAATGGCAACGGTGTTGAACTCTTGTGCTAACCCTGTGATTGCCTCAATTTCATCTATCGCTGCGAGTTCATCCACCAACGATTCAGGTAGCAGGGGCACACCTTCGTTGCGGTCGCCGACTTGGGAGGCAGCGCGAACGGTGAAGTCCCATTTTTCATATATGCGGCCCGATAAGTCGTTTAGAGAGGATTGGAGGCCGTCGGTGATGATTAGAGAACCGACGGTGAGGGCCACGCCGATGATCAAGGTGAGGGTTGTGAGCGCGAACCTAATTTTGATGCCAGCGATGCTTCGGAGGCTGTATCGCCAGAGGGTCATTTGTTTGCTAGCTGCTTATGCTAGGGCATCGACGCTGAGGATTATTGGATCGTCTCACCTCTATTCGTCTAGGTCCTTTATGTATTCCAAGACTTCTTCCACTTTGATTTCCTCTGATGCACTCTTTACGAACTTTCCAACTTGCAGGATTTTCATGTAATCAAGCACCTCCTCGGCTGTAGGGTTGAGCATTTCGCCTTGGACTTGGCCATCTGCCAAAAAAATGGTTCGGTCTGCATGCGATGCTGCTTTGGCATCGTGGGTAACCATTACAACGGTCTGCCCCAAATCGTTAACCGCATTGCGCATGAAGTTGAGCACATCAGCACCAGAGCGAGAGTCAAGGTTGCCGGTTGGTTCGTCTGCGAAGATGATCTCTGGTTTGCTGGCCAGCGCCCTTGACACGGCCACTCGTTGTTGTTGGCCTCCAGACAGTTCGCTGGGCCGGTGGTGTAGACGGTCGCTTAGCCCTACGGTGGAGATCACGTTGTCTACCCATGCTTGGTCGGGTTGACACCGGGCTAAGTCCATGGGCAGGGTAATGTTTTCGATAGCGTTCAACGTGGGCACCAGGTTGAACGCCTGAAAGACGAAACCCACACGGTCGCGGCGCAGCAAGGTGAGTTCCTTGTCGCTCAGGCTGCTCAGGTTGGTGTCGCCTATGTAGGTCTCGCCTTCGGTGAGGTTGTCAAGTGCGGCCATGCAATGCATGAGCGTTGACTTGCCTGACCCTGACGGGCCCATGATAGTGGTGAACTTGCCCTTTTCGAAGGTGATGTCAATGTTGTCTATCGCTCGAACTTCGGTTTCGCCCGAACCGTAGATCTTGACTGCTCCTATCGCACGGGCGGCGGCTATGGTTTCGTTAGCCATAGTAGACGCTTCGTTCATATAGACAGTTCTCCTTTGGTGTATGTCAGATGGTGTACGTCAGGCTCTTGTCGGCAAAAGTCATCATTGAGACACTACTCGCAGGTAAGGCTTTTGTTCATCCCAACCATTGGGGAATAGTTCCGCGGCTTCTTCATTAGATAGTGCTGGTAGGATGATTACATCATCACCTTGTTTCCAATTCACAGGGGTGGCAACTTTTTTAGTAGCAGTGAGTTGAAGCGAGTCGATCACCCGTAGCACTTCATCGAAGTTCCGTCCGGTGCTGGCCGGATAGGTGATGGTCAGCTTGACTGTGTTATCGGGGGCTATTACGAACACCGAGCGAACGGTCATGGTGTCGCTAGCGTTGGGGTGGATCATGTCGTACAGGTTGGCCACGGTGCGGTTGGGGTCGGCGATCATCGGGAAGTTGGGGCGGATACCCTGAGTGTCTTCAATGTCTTGCGACCAAGCTAGGTGGTCTTGCACTGAATCGCATGATAAGCCGATCACCTTAACGTTGCGTTGAGCAAAATCTTCAGCGAGTCGGGCGGTGTAGCCCAATTCGGTGGTGCAAACTGGGGTGAAGTCTTTAGGGTGCGAGAACAACACTGCCCAAGAGATGCCCTTCCAATCGTGAAAGGAAATGGTTCCCTCGGTGGTGTCGGCGGTGAAATCGGGGGCGATATCGCCTAGTTGGATCGCCATTGGCTGCTCCTTGCGCAGGTTTGACTGTTCGATTGATTATGTCAAGTCGCGTTGTATCGCAGTCTATCGTTGTTAACGAAGCTTGATTAAATTGCCCTGATCTATGAGGTTCTGATCTATGAGGTAATGCTTCGCAAGAGGCGGCGAATGCGACCACCTTCTAGTTCAGCAATGGAATGTTTGGGGTTGCCATCGGCTGCTTGAGCCACATGTTCGCTTTGTTCTGCAAGCGATGTTAGCGCAGAGTGCTCGTCTCGTAGCAGTAGCGGAGCCTCGTATCTCGGTGGGTTAATGGGGGGCGTGGTGGATTGCGATAACGCATCTTCTAGAGCATCTCTGATTTCGTCTAATTCAAACTCATCTGTCTGCATTGCAGAGTGCAAGCTATTTATCGGGAGGCTATTTATCGGGACTGTGCAGAATTGGTGTATTTGCTTAATCCACTCATCTCGATACTGCACGTATATAAGGTGCTGGCGGCGGGCCGAGATGTAGTCGCTCTTGAACACGGCGAACAGGCAAGCTTCAGCAGACACATGCATTGCACTTAACTTGGCACGCATCATAGGCGAAGGGTGGCTGGCTATGGCCTCGCGCATCTTGGGGGTTAGCAGCTCGTTGTTTGCCAGCATCTCTTTGCGCTTGTCCATTTGGATTTGCAGATCTGAAGCTTTGATATCTGTGAGCATTGTTTGATGGTTGGTGATCCAATTGGACACGGTTTGTTCATGACGTACGTGCCAGCGGTGAAGCGCTTCGCGGTTTTGAGAAAGCTCTGAGGTGGCTGTGGTGTTTGTCTTTCTCGCGTTTTGAGGGTTAGTTTCCTGCGAGTTGCTATGGCTTGTATCTGGGCTTTGATCTGAGTTGGTGACGACAGCTAGCTGAGGGTTAGGGCTTAGGTTTGGCAGCTTAGTCACAATATCTCGTGATGTTGTGTCCCTTGGTATTTTGTCCCATGATGTCTTTTTGCTGCGGGTGGCATAGGCGATGGCTGCCACAACAAGCAAGCAGCTTGTGATGATGAAGATAGGAATCGCTAGCACAGGCGTTCACATGTTGGCAGTGGTGCTCGCAGTCAGCACGCGCACATCAGCGTTAGGTGCCGGGGTAGTTGTAGTGTGCTGATGGCACAACCAGCAGGTGTCGCGGGTAGTTCCCCACCATGTTACGTCACAGTGAGAGCACCACATGGTGGTCTTGCGACGCGTCCGAGAGCTGAGGAACCAAGTCCGCGAGAACCATGTCCGAGCCAAGCTAGCCATAGCACACACACTAGAAGCACCTATAGTTGAATATGTGGATACCCTGATGCCTGTTAGTTGGCAGAGGCTATTCCTCTTCGCTGGCGGGGATGATGAGCGCTTGGCCGATTTGGATTAGAGCAGCCGTGGTAATGTTGTTAGCACTCGTTATCTCATCAAGGGTTTTGTCGTATTTAAGGGCAATTTCTAGTAGGGTTTCGCCCTCTTGCACAATGTGGGTTCGTTCTCCGGGACGTACGGTGCCATCACTGTTCAACAAAACTGGTACCTCTTGGGGAATCTCAACTTGCTGACCGATTCTTAAAGCATTGGGATCTATCAAGTTATTCACAGCAATGATCGCGTCTAAGCTAGTGCCAAACTCTTCAGCGATCCCGCCCAATGTGTCGCCTTCACGTACTACGTAAATGAATGGTTCAGGAGTGGGCGACGGGGTAGGAGGGGGAGGTGCCACGGTTGGTATCGGGATGGAGGTTTGTTCCACCACATCTGTGCCTAATGGCCGTTCTTCTGAAGTAGTTTCACTGCCTCCTCCGCACCCAAAGCTCATCACTGCCAACATCAATACCACTACTAATATTCGTTGTGGGCGCATGGTTACACCTCCCCTGTGAGAATTGTTGTCTAAATTTGTTGTCTAGTTTTCTAATAGTAGGCAAAAGGCCCCTCGAAATTAAAAAAGCAATCGCAGATGTAACCGAGAAAGATGAACTCAAGAAAGGTGGACGCATTTTGCGAAATCAAAATGATCTGGCATCCCACGACAAGATGAATCTCAGGCCTTTTGTATTTGGTGTCGACATTGATGGTGTTTGTGCCCAGCACACCGTGGCTTTTAGAGATATTGTGGCTCGCGAGAGGAACGTGCCAGTCGATTCGTTAACGCTGGAATGCAGTTGGGGCTTTGAGGAATGGAATTTTCAAGAGGGCGATTTTGAGAGGTTTCATCGTCAAGCTGTGGTGGAACACCGCATGCTGGCTGACATGCCATCTATGCCCGGAGCCTCCAAAGCACTATGGCGGTTGTCGGAGGCAGGGGTTTGGATTCGCATTATCACACATCGGCTGTACACCAACTGGGATCACGCTATTGCTGCGGGCGATACCGCAAAGTGGCTAGATAAAGCCAAGATCCCTTACAGGGATTTATGTTTTGTGGGCGGCAAGACAGCCGTGGATGCCCACATTTATGTAGAAGATGCCCCTCATAACATTGATGCCTTGCGATCGCAAGGGCGCAATGTAATCGTTTTCGAGCAGCCCTATAATCGTGATCTGAGCGAGCCACGGGCCGCTAACTGGGAGCAGGTAGAGGCAATGGTCTTTGAGCAACTAGCTATATATCAAGGGGCAGTGCAGCATCAGCTTCCTGGTTTTGATCCCAGCATCGAGCGCCTTGCTGATTGATAATGGCCGATTGATAATGGCTGATTGATAGGGATTGTAAAAGTCCAGCGGGTTGTTGGTTGGTACTGTTGGAGTTTATGGCTGGCTGGCGAGCCAGGTGGGGAGTTGACGGATGTTGCTGAGTTCTGTGTAGTGGGGGTGAACAGAGTCGACGCTGAGGTTAATACGTTGTTCCAAGTCCCAAGTGAGGTGGTAGGGGATGTGTACTGCATGGCTGCCTAGTGCTATTACCGGTTCTATATCGGAGCGTATAGAGTTGCCCACCATCACAAATCGATCTACAGCGATATCGTGGCGCGTAAATATTCGGGCATAGGTGGCCTCATCTTTTTCGGCTACTATCTCGATCGCATCAAAGTGGTCGGCTAATCCTGATGCAGCAATCTTGGTTTCTTGATTCCACAGGTCTCCTTTGGTGATGAGCACTAGTCGGTAGTTGATTTCAAGTTCGTGGATGGTTTCGGCTACGCCGTCTAGCAATTCCACGGGGTGCTGATGCATTTCTTTAGCCCAACCTACAATGGTGTGGATTTCTTCACTGGTGATACGCCCTTCGGTTGCTTCAATGGCAGTTTCAATCATCGACAGCACAAAGCCCTTGATGCCGTAGCCGAAGATTCTGACATTGCGACGTTCCAAGTCAATAAGGCGGTCGTGGAAGTTGATACCTGGTAAATGAGTTGACACCAATTGCGCCATACGGTCTTCATAGTTCGCGAAGATGGACTCGTTGTGCCATAAGGTGTCGTCTGCATCTAGTCCTATGGTGTCGATCATCTGCTGCCGATTATCTGTAAAATGTCTGTGTCTGAAAAAACTGTCACTCACGTCGCTGTCACTCACGTCGGTATTGTGGAAAGCATGAGTGAATCAGCTGATTGCGAGAGATTGGTGAGAGGTGCGGTTTCAAGATAGCAGGGTGTGCTCTTTTTGTTGATCGAATATATGTGGCGACTTGTTACAATGTGTCGATTGTCCGTGTCAATAAATGTTCTGGGGCACCGAGGTGTCCTGCGGCTCCTCGCATATGTAGTCGGGAGGTTTGTGATAGTGCAGATCACGCAATCGAGACACGGACTGAGCGTCAACCACGAGTACACCAACGATCTCCGGTGTGCCGAAGATGACATGACTCAGCATCCAAGAAACCACCACTACCCTGATGTCTTTACCTGCTAGCAGATTCTGTGACTCGCGAAATCGCCCTGTTATCTCAGTGGCCATCGGGAACCAAGCTTTAACTTCAAAACCGGTCCCTCGTTCCATTTCCACCTTGATCGCATTTGCT
Source organism: Acidimicrobiia bacterium (assembly GCA_009843865.1). Classification (GTDB taxonomy): domain Bacteria; phylum Actinomycetota; class Acidimicrobiia; order Acidimicrobiales; family Bin134; genus Poriferisocius. Next base: position 55,530 of record VYCQ01000002.1, on the reverse strand, counting down.
GAGACCACATGGTGATGGTGGTAGTTAATTTCACTTCATTCATAGTTGAACTGTTCGGCCAATTAAGTAGCTAGTACGAAGTGGTTTCTGCGTTTTGTACCTTTACTAGGCACGCTATGAGGGTCGCCGGTCTGTGGCTATCACGGTATCTAGCACGGTATGTGGTGTGTTGCTATTTGCTTCGATGGAAGGGCTGACCCGCGGCCGCGGGGGGAATTGACTGTCCCACGGCTCCGGCCACTACCACCAGCGTGACGACGAACGGCAGCGACTGAAAGAACTCACTAGGAATCTCAAACCCGCTTACTTCTACGCCTAAGAACTGTAAGCGGGTACCTAAGGCTCGGGAGAAACCAAATAGTAACGCTCCGCTAAAGGCACCCCAAGGTGTCCATTTGCCAAAGATCAACGCGGCTAAAGCGATGAATCCGGCGGCGTTGGTCATATTGTTGTCAAACCCGGCTTGTGACTCCATGGAGAACCAAGCTCCACCTAGACCGGCAATGAAGCCTCCTAAGATCACCGATTGATAGCGAATGCGCAGCACGTTGATGCCCAAGGTTTCGGCAGCATGAGGGTTTTCACCACATGAGCGCACTCGCAGTCCCCAAGGAGTACGGAACATCACCAGCCATGTTCCGAATACCACCAAATACATCATCCAATAGATTGGTCCTCCGCTGAAAAGTTGTGTGCCCACCACCGGGATGGATGACAGCAAGGGCAAGCCGATATCTGAGGTGCTCACCCCGCTGGTGTTGCCTGTTTTGAAGATCACCTCAGAGCGTAAAAAACCGGTTAAGCCCAGGGCGAACAGGTTGATTACCACACCGGAAACAATCTGATTTACCTCAAAGCGGATGGACAGCACTGCGTGTAATGCGGCTACTAATCCGCCAGCCAAGATTGCTATTACGATCGAGAACCATAGCCAGAAGGCAGAGTTAGCATTTCCGAGTAGGGCATAGATCATGTAACCGACACCAGCACTGGTTAGCATGGTGCCCTCAATGCCTATGTTGATGATGCCTGATCGTTCGCTCCACAATCCGGTGGTGGCACCAAGTGCTAAGGGTGTGGCCAGTACTAGGGATTGGCCCAGTAGGTTCACCACGTTGGTGCCAGCATTGTCTGATAAAGCCAGGCTGAGCACCAGTGTCAAAGGTATAAAGCTGAGCGCGCTCAAAACTCTTGTGAGCCTTGCCCATCGTTGAGCTGCTGGGGAACCCAAGCTCAATGCTGCGGTGAGCAGATACAACACGCCGATGGTGATGATCCAGGTGGGTGGGTGGAATCTAATACCAGCGGGGTCAGGTGGGCGTTCAAAGTTAAATTGACGGGTGGTGCTGTCGATAGTCGGGGCCACTCCGGCGATCAGCGTCACCCCCAACAGGCCGAACAGCAGACCGGTGATGGTGCCTCGATCTAGACGAACCCGTTCATGTAATCGAGCCAGCGAGGCGGCTTGTTCAAAGGTGGTCATAGGGTCGCCCCAATGGTGTTGGCTTGGAATGGGCTTTGATCTTGTTTTCGTACTTTGAACAGGTATCGCACCATGGCATCGGCAGCTACGAACAACAGCACCAAAGCTTGGATGATGCGTACAACATCAATGGACATGTTGGCCTCTTGTTGCATGAGAGGTGCTCCCGACAGCATCGACCCCCACAACAGGGACGCAGCAATAATGGCAATCGGTTGGGTACGTGCCAGAAGGGCAATGGCAATGCCATCAAAGCCCATCAAGAAAAAGGTGCCTGGTTGGAAGTATCCGCTGGTACCTGATATTTCAGATGCGGCAGCTAGGCCAGCAAAAGCTCCCGAAGCGGCCATGGTTAACACGATCACCCTGTGTACGTTCATGCCTGCGTAATGGGCGGCATGCGGGTTTAAACCTACAGTTTGGATTTCAAAGCCGAGGCTGGTGCGGTTGTTTATGAAGGCAACCACAAAGCACAAACCTGTTAGAGCTAATAATCCAAAGTGCAAGGTAGGTAGGCTGTCCACCAACTCAGGTAGCACTGCGGTGTCAGAGATGGTTTTGGTGCGTGGCACAGTGCTTTCGGTATCACGTAGCACTACCGGATCGCGTGAGCCCACCATCCAGCGGGCTACGAACAGCACCACCGAGTTCAACATGATGGTGCTGATGACCTCATGAGCTCCCGTCTTGGTACGAAGCACTCCCGGTATACCGCCCCAAATGGCTCCGCCTAGTGTGCCTGCCATCAAGATTAGAGGGATGGTCAAGATACCAGGAAGGTTGCCCATCCATGACAGTGCCCCTACATAGGCAGCGGTTAGGCCACCTGCTAGTAGCTGTCCTTCGGCTCCAATGTTGAACAAACCAGCACGAAAGGCGAAAGCCAATGCCAGTGCCGAACCGATAAAGGGCACTGAGCGGGCTAGCGATCCTGCCAGCTTGTTGCCGTCGCCCACCATGCCTCGTAACAATGCCCAGTAGGCCGTAAGTGGGTTGACACCAATCACAGAGATCAGTATGCCGCCAATGAGGAATGACAATAAGATGGCATAAAGCGACACATAGAGGGGTTGAAGCCGCCATGCTTGGGTCAAGAACCGGTGTAATTGTCCTGAGACCCCGGTGATGCCGAGGTCAGTTTTGCTTAGCTGTCTCACTGTTGTGCTTGAGGCGGGTGAGTAGTTGAGCCGGTGGCCATTAACAGACCTAGTTTTTCGCGAGTGGTATCGGCTGCGTCCACTATGGCTGCTAGACGGCCTCGGTAGAGCACGCCGATGCGGTCGGATAACGCCATGATCTCGTCAAGCTCTGCGGACACCAATAGCACCGCTACTCCACGGTCGCGCAGTTCAATGATTTTGCGGTGGATGAACTCTATGGAGCCCACATCTAGGCCACGGGTGGGTTGTGCTACTACCAAGATTTGTGGGTTGCCGCTGAGTTCGCGGGCTACAACCACTTTTTGCTGATTGCCTCCTGACAGGGTGTCTAGTGCAGCTGTTACCCCTGTTGCGCGTACATCAAATTGTTCAATTAGTGCTACAGCTTCGGTGTTGATGGCTGAGCGGTTGAGCACGCCTCGCTTGGAGAACTTGTTATGGGTGTAGCGGTTGAGCACCAGGTTGTCGGCAATGGAGTACTGTGCCACCACCCCGTGCTTGGAGCGGTTTTCAGGGATGTGCGCCACGCCTAGTTGTTTGATCCTGCGGGGGCTCCAAGCGGTGGTTTCATGTCCCAGCATCTGCACTGTGCCACCGTTAGGGGGGCGCATTCCGCAGATGGCTTCTACCAGTTCTCTTTGGCCGTTGCCCTCTACACCGGCAATACCAAGAATCTCTCTTGTTCGTACTTCTAGATCTAAGTCTGTAACGGCTTGCACACCTCGGTTGTCTTGAACTCGCAACCCGCGTGTTTGCAGCGCTGTGGTGCTTGTGTTGGTGGTGGTCTTTTCTACTCGGAACACCACATCGCGCCCCACCATTAGGTTGGCCAAGGATTGTTGGGTGGCCCTCTTAGCGGTCGTGTTGCCTACTACTTTGCCAGATCGCAGCACGGTGATGCGGTCGGCCACTGCTAGCACCTCGCGTAGTTTGTGGGTGATGAAGATGATGGATTTGCCTTGTTGGGTGAGGTTCCGAACAACGCTAAAAAAGTCGTCCACTTCACCAGGGGTCAACACGGCGGTGGGTTCATCCAAAATCAAGATGTTGGCATCTCTGAACAATGCCTTCACCAACTCCACCCGTTGCTGTTCGCCCACCGATAGATCACCCACCGTGGCATCGGGGTCTACCGCGAGTCCGTAGCGTTCGGCTATGGCAAGTACTTGGCGGCGGGCGGTGTTGAAATCTAGAAGGGTTCCTTTGGTGATCTCGTTGCCCAAGATGATGTTTTCTGTCACCGTGAATACAGGGATGAGCTGAAAGTGCTGATGTACCATGCCGATGCCCTTGGCAATGGCATCGCCGGAATCAGTAAAGCGTGTTTCTTTACCATGCACGCGTATGGTGCCTTTGTCGGGCTGATAGAGCCCAAATACCATATTGACGAGGGTGCTTTTGCCAGCACCGTTTTCACCTAGCAGACAGTGGATTTCACCTTCGTTGAGGGTGAGGCTCACGTTGTCGTTGGCAACTACACCCGGGAAGGTTTTGGTTACGTTGTCTACTTCGAGTACAGGGGCAGCAGTGCCGGTGTTTATCTGAGCCATGCACAGCCAAGACTACGCTATGTGACGAAAGCTGCTAGACGCTTCACGCGATGCTTGGTTTCGAGTTTTTTCTCAAAGCCCCACAGTGTGCTTTTGAGTGGCTGAGTGAATAGGTAAATATCCCACTGGTTGTTTCTCGTGAACGTTGTGCGCTGTACTGCCGGTTTTGGTCAGTAGACGCTGATGGGCTCGTGTGCGGCTAGGTCAACGGCATCGTCAACGACATCAAAGAGCGACGGCGCATCAGGAGCCTCGTCCCACTGCTGCAAGAGTTGGTCAACTGCTTGGGTAATTGCCGTAGCTTGTAGGTGCTGACCGATTTTGTTGAGAACGGCTCGTGCTTCTTTTTCGATATCCGCTCGGTTGTGGTGAAGAACCGCAGCGAGGTCTATGCGTTGGAGCAGTTTTTTCGTTACGGGCCGCTTGGCATCAGCGAACAGTAATGATTTGAGGAGGAGGGTTGTAGCTTCATTTGTCATCGCACTGAGCAGGATGGCTGCTTCAGGCGCGGTTTTGCACGGCAGGAAGTACGATGTGTCGTCGAATAAAATGGGCGAGCCTTTGCTTGGACCTATGATCTGGAACCTAGGGGTCTTGTGGAGGCCAGAGACCGCAACCTTCCATGGTGCGAATGTGTAAGGCCCGATGCCGAACATTGAGAAAGCCGCTCGGTTTCGGTAAATTGATGACTTACGGGCAGCGAATCGCTCCGCGTGGGTCTGTAAATAGTCCCAGAGCTTGGGTGCTGTGTATTGAAGGCTCTTTATCTCATCTGTTAGTGATCGTTGAGTCACGATCACATAGCGTTTTGGAGACCTACCCGTGTTTACATCTGAGCCCTTGAGGAGTGGGTACACCCTGTCGGCCTCAACCTCAACTACCTCGCCGAGAGCGTTGTGGAGTTTGCCGCCTTCGTCGGCGCGAAGCTCCATGACATCTGCCAAGTCGTGCTTGACACCTTGCCGCCACTCGACTGGCGATGAACCGTTATATTGTCGAGACGCAGTGTGAGCATTTATATCAGCGACAAGTGCGCCATCTATCAGCCCCATGGTGCTCGTCGGGTAGTTCGTATCTAGCGAATCGAAGACTTGGCATTCGTAGTTATGGCTAGTTCCATTTAGTTGAACAGCGAACAGGCAGGCATCGACTGCTACCCCGAACGATTTTTTTGCATTAATGCGCCACAGGAACGATTTGGCTACAGGTAGATCTAGGTGGGCTGCGAGTGTGAGAACCCGGCGTGCGACGGAGGTTTTGCAAAGGAGAGCGATTGTCGGCTCTTCTTCACGTAACTCCGTAAGCAGCCGCATCCAGATGTATTCGGTGACATCAAAGTTCGATTCACCTGTAAGTGCCTCGATTCCCCGTAGGGAACGCAGGTTTGTACGATTGGGGATCTGAATTGAGTCCATAGCACCGAGGTCAGACAACGTGACCCAGGGAGGATTCCCGAGAACCAGCAATGGCCCATCTATTTTCCACTGGAGCTTTCTTAAGTCGTGCCGGAAGATGTCGCCTACCTCGACTCGCCACTTAATGTCTTTGGCGGTTGAGCAGCTGAGATGACGGCGCGCGATATTGGCATGGATAGGTTGGATCTCTACTCCTATCATGTCGATGGAGGGCTCGAGAACCGAGGCAGCAGCGAGCATGAAGCTTCCTTCACCGCATGTCGGTTCTAGTATCCGGCGCGTTCCATGTTGGATTGTCGCTAAAACTTGAGTGCATTTCACTGCGAGTTCTTGAGGTGTCTGGAAGTCGCCGAGTTCCTTACGAGATGAGGTCTTGGACACCATCAACCCCTCCTGCGTTTGTGATTGCGTGGCCATACTGAAGCCGCCACTGAAGGGCATTGCTGATCGTGATGTAGCCCTGTTTTGGGGGTTCGCTGAAAGTTAGTCGCAGGCTGAGTTTTCGCCCAAGAACAGCCCGTCAATAGCGCAAATTCCGGTTTCGATGCTGCCGTCGGCTAGGCCCGCGCGTACCCGTTCTACCGTGGTGGCGGCTTCTGGGCTCACCACTGCATCGTGAAATGGGGCATAGGTGATGCCCATATTGTCTACGGTCAATGTGTAAGCACCGCCTGAAAATGTGTTGCGAACAGCCTCACCAATGTTGCGGAACACCGACAAGTCCACGCGTTTGATGGCAGAGCTAACCAAGTTTTCAGAGCCCGGAGCGTTGCCGCCGTCAAAGGTGGTGTAGTACTCGTCTTGGTCTACGCCAATTGCAAAGGCACCAGCTTCAGCAGCGGCCTTGATGCCACCCGAACCGGTAGGGCCGCCAGCGCCGAATACCACATCGGCACCTTCACCAATGAACTGTCGGGCATCAGACGCGCCCTTGGCTGGGTCGGCGAAGCTCTCGTTATAAACCTTGAGTACTGAGATGTTGGGGTTGATGTGTTTGGCACCAGCTTCGTAGCCGTTCAAAAACTTTACTACTGGGGGAATTTCCACGCCGCCGACCACGCCGATCACCTCCGTTTGGCTAAGAGAAGCTGCAAGAGCACCAGCGATGAAACCCCCCTCGTGTTCATTAAACAAAACGCCAATGTAGTTATTTGGATATTCAGGGTGGAATTGGTCTACACCAATGTAGCTGATATCAGGGTTTTCGTTGGCTGCTTCAAGCGTGTCGGTGCCGATGAGGAAGCCTACGGTGATCAACACATCAGGGTTTTCACTGGCTGAGGTGTTTAAGTTGGCGGTGTAGTCGGCTTCTGAGGCTGTTTCGATCACCCCGGTTTCTTTGATGCCGAAGCACTCAGCAGCAGCGACCATGCCCTCATATGCGAACTCATTAAAGGTGCCGTCGTCTATTTTGCCGATGTCGGTGACCATGTTCACTCGAAAGCCGTCGGGAGCTTGAATGCCGTCCCAAGCATCGCATTCTTGCTCTAGGGATATCAGGGCCGTGTCGGATGCGCCATCTTGGGTGTCGGTGTGGTCGTCGTTGCTACAAGCTGCTGCTAGGAGTGCAAAGCTGAGCAGTGCCGAACATAGGAGAAAAAGCTTGTTCTGCATTCAGACTCCTTGGTTGAACGCTGGTGGATGTTGGTTGTTTGCAGGGCAGACTTTAACACCACCCAAACACTACCCCAACGACAAGTGCTGCTAACCGGGTTTGTTCGAGAACTTGGCGCTCAGACGGCTTAGTCGACCACGGTTAGCTGCTATCAGACGGTAAACGGCGCGAGCTACTAGATTGATGGGCCCAAAGGTTAACAGGCTACCTATAAACTTCCAGGGTCTGTCCATGGCACTGAGTACCTTGGCGATACAACGATGTTCTTCATACAGGTTGCCATTTGAGTCGACCCAGTAGGCCGAGCGGTTTACGTCGGCCTTGCTTAGGCCAAAGTCATCCAAGTTGAGGTGTTGCCAGGGCACCACTTGGTAGTTGCTGTTCAGCCGTTGCTTGGCCCATTTGGCTGTGGAGGTGCAAAAGCCACAGTCACCGTCGTAAATCAAGATGTTCAGTGGCATTGAGTTAGCCGTTGTGCTTGTTTCAGCAGTGGTGTTTGGGTTAGCTATTGCGTCCAGCATTGGGTTTGCGTCCATGGTTCGCCTTCTTGGTGCGGGCTCGGGTTTTACGTTTTTGGGTTTTTTTGGACATTTCAACCTCCGGTTGATAAGGCAATGCTAACGCTAACCGCTAGCGTGATAAATCCGTGGAACGCTTTGGGTTCGTGGGGCTGCCCAATTCTGGCAAGTCCTCCTTGTACAACGCTTTGACCGGTTCAGACGCGCTCGCTGCGCCATATGCGTTTGCCACCATTGACTCTAATGTGGGTGTAGCTAAGGTGAGTGACCCTCGCTTGGGTGTTCTGGGCGAGCTCAGCGGGTCTCGTGTGGTCACTCCGGCCAGCGTGCAGTTCACCGACATTGGCGGTTTAGTGGAGGGAGCTAGCCGTGGGGAGGGTCTAGGCAATCGCTTTTTGGCTGGTATCCGTGAAGTAGATGCGGTGGTATATGTGTTGCGAGCCTTTGTGGCCGAAGACGTGCCTGGTCTTAGCGATCCTCTAGAGCATCTGCGAATATTGGAGTTGGAGCTAACCCTGGCCGATTTAGAAGCTGTGGAGAACCGGTTAGCGAAGCGTCGCAAGGCTGTTATCCAAGATAGTTCTCTAGGCTCTGAAGTGGCGGCGTTAGAAGCGGCGTTGGGGGTCTTGAGCGACGGTACGCCTATCTACCGTAGTCACCTGTCAGACGCTCAGCGGGCTGCTTTACAGGAGAGCTTTTTGCTTACTAATCGTCCAGTTTTGGCGGTAGTAAATGTTGGTGAAGATCAACTTGGTCATGCTAGCGAAGTGGTGGCACCTGTGGCCGCCGAGTTGTCTGGACAGGCTGTGGTTATGGCGGTGTGCGTGCAGTTGGAGTCTGAGGCGGCTCAATTTTCTGCTGATGAGCGTGCAGAAGTGCTTCAGGGGTTGGGTTTGGGTGAGGGGGCGCTGGGTCGGTTTAGCCATGCTGCTTACGATTTGTTGGGTTTGCGAACGTTCTTCACTACTGGTGAAAAAGAAACTCGTGCTTGGACCTTCCGTTTGGGTGCCTTGGCACCCGAAGCCGCTGGACGCATCCATAGTGACTTCCAACGGGGGTTTATTCGAGCAGAGGTGATTAGCTGCCAAGAGCTGTTGAGTGCTGGCGGTTGGGCACAAGCTAAAGAGCAGGGTCTTTTACGCACCGAAGGCAAAGATTATGCCGTGGTTGATGGCGATGTAATGGAGTTTCGTTTTAACGTTTAACTTTAATGTTTAAAACGTCTCAGATCAGAGCGCCTTAACAGCCATAAGTTAGATATAAGTCAGATAAGACAGCCATAAACTGTGCTAAGCCGTTGCAGTGCAAGCTTATTTGAATTGATGGTCTGCTTGAATTGTGGACGCTGGCGTTAGAAAATCATCTTATGGCCTGGATAGTTTGTGATAACCGTGTGTTGGCCACCGTTGAGGTTGCAACTAGTTGGCATCAGCGTGCGGTAGGGTTGCTGGGTCGCAAAGAGTTTGATAAAGCTCTTTTGTTGCGTCCAGCTTTTTGGGTACATACCTTGGGTATGCGCTTTGCTATTGATGTGGTCTACTTGGATCGCAATATGGTGGTGCTGAAAACCAAAACTATGGCTAGGCATCGTGTTGGTATGCCTGTTTGGCGGGCTCGGGCTGTGCTGGAGGCTGAGGCGGGTTCTTTGGCTCATTGGGGGTTAATGCCCACAGATCGCCTTGAAATAAGGCAAACGGCCTTAGAGGTGAGGGAATAATTAACAGGGAGTAGTTAAAGCAAAGTCAAGTATTCCGTGTTAAATATTTCGTGCTCCGGGAGGACACATGGTCGGCAGGTTGGTACTGATTGCAACCCCTATTGGCAATTTGGAGGATTTGTCGTCGCGTGCTGTGTACGCTTTGGCAAATGCCGATGTCGTAGCCTGCGAGGACACCCGTCGCACAGGAAAGCTTTTGGCCCATGCTGGAGTGATGGGCACACAGCTCAAGGTGGTGAACGAACGCACCGAGGCAGCACAAGCCACAGAAATTGCTGCTCTGGTATCTGCTGGCAAAGCGGTGGCGCTGGTTACCGATGCGGGTACTCCAGCTATTTCTGATCCGGGGGCCAAGGTGGTAGAGGCGGTGCTGGCCGCTAATGGTCATGTGGAGACGGTGCCTGGTCCATCTGCAGTGTTGGCAGCGTTAGTTGTGAGCGGCCTGGGAACGGGACGATTTTGCTTTGAAGGTTTTATTCCTCGTAAAGGTCGTAATCGGTCTGAGCGTTTAGCTGCTTTGTCGCGAGAACCTCGCACGATGGTGTTGTTTGAGGCACCGCATCGGTTGGTTCGCACCTTAGAAGATTTGGCCGAGGTGCTGGGTGAGGATCGACGCATCGCCATTGTAAGGGAGCAGACTAAGTTGCATGAGGAGATATGGCGGGGCAATTTGGGCGATGCAGTGCAGTTCGGTTGTAATACAGAACCCCGTGGGGAGTACGTGTTGGTGGTGGCGGGGTGTGATGGCCCCTCGTCACCTTCGGCATCTCGAATCAAGGTTGCTTTGCGTGAACAGCTTGCTAGCGGCTTGTCTCGACGTGATGCAGCCGCAGCAGTAGCAGCCGACCTGAGCATCTCTCGTAGGGTGGCTTACCAACTCAGCTTGGCGGATGATGAGGAATGAAGACAGCCTCGCCAGAATCAAGGGATAACCTGAAGCAGTGTCGCGTTACTACTTAACGACCCCGATTTTTTATGTGAACGATGCCCCTCACATTGGCCACGCCTATTCAGTGCTCAATGGAGATGCTGTAACCCGATGGCATCGGTTATTAGGCGATGAGGTGTTTTATCTCACCGGTACTGACGAGCATGGGCTTAAAGTGCAAAGGGCAGCTGAGGCTAACGGCTTGTCCCCGCAGGTGCAGGCTGATCGCACTAGCCAGAGGTTTCGCGCGGCCTGGGCTGAGCTGGGGGTAGCTAATGACGAGTTTATTCGCACGACTGAACCTCGTCACCACCGGGCCGTGCAGAAGCTTATGCAGCGAGCTTATGACAACGGTTACATCTACTCGGCCACTTATGACGGGTGGTACTCGGTGGCAGATGAGGCATACATCTCGCAAGAGGATGTAACCGAAGAAGATCTGAAAGCTGGTCGGGTGGAACGCATGACCGAGGAGAACTATTTCTTTGCTCTCTCTGCTTTTGAAGAGCAGCTTTTGGATTGGTATGAGGCCAATCCCCATAACATTACGCCTGAGGGTTACCGTAACGAGGCTTTGGGGATCATTGCTGGTGGTTTGCGGGATATTTCTATAACCCGTACTTCCATTGACTGGGGCATTCCAGTGCCTTGGGCAGACGGCCATGTGTTTTACGTATGGTATGATGCCCTGACCAATTACGCCACCGCCGCCGGTTACGGTGACGACGAGGGTCGGTTTGCGGCTTGGTGGCCGTCGGCCCGGCATTTAATCGGCAAAGACATCATCCGTTTTCACTGTGTGTATTGGCCAGCTATGTTGTTGGCCGCAGGGGTTAACGATCTGCCTAAGTTCCATGTACATGGTTGGTTGTTGGTGGGGGGTAAAAAGATGGGCAAGTCCGCTTTCAACCAGATTTCTCCTAGCGATTTGGTGAGTGATTTCGGAGTGGATGGTTTTCGCTACGCCCTTCTCAGAGATACTCCCTTTGGCCCTGACAGTGAGGTGAGTCACGAGTCGCTGCAGCAGCGTTATAACACCGATTTGGCAAACAACTTCGGCAACTTATTGCAGCGTGCTTGTGCTCTGGTACATCGTAAATGCGGTGGTGTGGGTCCGGCTCCTGATACTGATCACCCTTTAGCTGATGTTGTTGCTGCGGTTTATGCCGACACCGCTGAAGGATGGGAGCGTTTTCAGCCTTCAGTCGCGCTTGAGGCCACTTGGAGGCTTATCCGCGACACTAACGAGTATCTGCAAGCAACCGAGCCATGGAAGACAGATCCGGGTTCTGTTGTAGATACGATTTTGGGCAATGTCTTGGAGTCGTTGCGCATTGTATGCATCTTGGCGAGTCCTGCTATGCCTTTTGCGTGTGAGGTCGCTTGGGGCCGGTTAGGCTTGTCAGGTTCGCCTTTGGATCAGCGCTTACCCGAGGCTGCTGAGTGGGGTCAGTATCCAGGCGGGTTGGCGGTGGTAGATGGTGAGCCGCTGTTTCCTCGTTTGCTGGATTGACTGAAGGGTTGCGTTTGACTGACGGGTTGACGATGCGTTGGATCGACAACCACTGCCATTTAGAGGCCGATGAGTTGGAATCCACCCTTGAGCAGGCAATAGCTGCGGGTGTGCAGGCCATGATCGATGTTGGCACTAATGTGGACTCATCTACGGCTGCTATAGCTAAGGCGGCGACAAGCAGTCGGGTATGGGCTACCGCTGGGGTTCATCCGCATGAAGCGAGCAATGGGAGCACGGGCATTTGGGAGTTGCTCGGCTCTGAGCGGGTGGTTGCGGTGGGAGAAACCGGTTTGGATTATCACTACAATTACTCACCGGCAGGGGTACAACAAGAGGTGTTTGGTGAACATATACAAATGGCCCATCATCAGCAGATGCCTTTGATGATCCACACTCGTCAAGCCTGGGATGACACCTTTGCGTTGTTAGACGAGGCCGGGATGGTTGAGCGTACAGTGTTTCATTGCTTTACTGGCGGGCCTGATGAGGCAAGGGCAGCGTTAGATAGGGGTGCTTTTTTGTCTTTCAGCGGAATCGTGAGCTTTCCATCTGCTGATGAGGTGCGAGATGCAGCCAAGCTATGCCCGCTGGATCGACTTTTGGTGGAAACAGATTCGCCCTATTTGACCCCGGTACCGCTGCGAGGCAAACCAAATTCCCCGGCCAATGTGCCGTTGGTGGGTCAGGCTCTAGCGCAGGTTTACGACATTGCCATAGAGGAGATTGCCCACCACACTTGGCAAAACGCAGTCACTTTTTATCAATTATCAATGTGAGTCATCAATGTTAATCATCAATATGAGCTAGCAGTATGAGCCTGACTCGCAATGAGGTTATCAAGTTGTTGGGCCAGCATGGGTTGGTGCCTAGTCGGGCGTTAGGCCAGAACTTTGTGGTTGACCTCAATACCATTGTCGCAGTCGTGAGGGCAGCTTGCTTGTCGCCTGAAGATTCAGTTGTGGAGATCGGTCCTGGGTTGGGTTCGCTCACAACAGCGCTGGCTGCCGAGGTGCAAAGGGTGTTGACGGTGGAGGCGGATAGCTATTTGCTGGCACCGCTGCAAGAGGTGTTAGAGGCTTCACAAGCTGTCAATGTGGAGGTGGTACATGCTGATGCCACTACTCAGCAGTGGCGAGAGCATTTGGGCGATGGCTCACAGCGCTGGGTGTTGGTGGCCAATTTGCCTTACAACATTGCAGTGCCTCTGCTGCTGGATCTTCTGGATAGCGAGCCCCGCATTGGTTCGTTTACGGTGATGCTGCAAACCGAGGTGGCTGAGCGGTTGGTTGCTGATGTTGGAACTAAGGCTTATGGCATACCAAGCCTGAAGGTGGCCTACTGGTGCGAGGCGAGAATAGTTCGTAGTGTTGCTGCTTCGGTTTTTTATCCTAGACCTAAGGTTTCTTCGGCTGTTGTGCGCTTAGAGCGCAGGCCCGTTCCAGCCACAGATGTTGACCCTAGGTTGCTTTTTGATCTCATCAGGGCTGCTTTTGGCCAGCGTCGTAAGATGCTGCGCCGCTCGTTGAGCACGATCGTACACCCGCATTGTTTTGCTAGAGCCGACGTTGACCCTACTGCTCGCCCAGAACAACTTACCTTAGCTCAGTGGGCTTGCCTTGCTAAAGCACACTTAGCCGATGCGCACAGCCGTAGCTAGTAGTAGTAGTTAAGAGTGTAGTAGTAGTTAGTAGTAGTTAGGAGTGATTTTGGTGGAAAATCTCTAGTGATAGTTGCACCAGCCAAGTTGACTTTGTCGTTATGCATCACTGGAGTGAGATCTGATGGTTATCACCTCTTAGATGCAGAGATGGTGACCTTAGATTTGGCCGACAAGATTACCATTGAGCCTATACAAGCTACTGGCTCGCAAAGCCCAGATAGTGAGCCAATCAGCGAAATCGTGATTCAAAAGGTTAGCACAATCGGCGTTAGCACAATCGGTAATGAAGTAATTGATCCAATCGACAACCTCATCACGCATGCGCTGAGATTGGTAAAATGCGCGGCCAAGGTCGTCGTCACGAAGAACATTCCGCCTAAAGCAGGCTTGGGCGGTGGTTCGGCTGATGCTGCGGCTATTTTACGCTGGGCTGGCTATAGCGACGGCTATAGCGACTTAGAAGCAGCCGCTAGCTTGGGTGCTGATGTGCCGTTTTGCTTGGTGGGGGGGCGGGCCCGAGTAACCGGAATAGGCGAGCAGATCCAACCCTTAGAGCACATCGTGCAGCAATTTACCTTGTTGATTCCCCCGTTTGGTTGTTCGACCTCAGAGGTTTATCGACGTTGGGATGAGATGGGTCAACCTCAGGGTGTCAACGGCAACGATTTAGAGCCAGCAGCCTTAGATGTGGCACCTGCTTTGGCGCTGTATCGCGATAAGCTTGAGTGTGCTACTGGACAAAAGGCGCGTTTAGCAGGAAGCGGTTCAACATGGTTTGTGGAGGGTGCTTATCCAGGTGCTGATCGCATTGTGGTCAATACGATTTCACCCAGTGAGGTTGGCTGACCCTTAGCTACTTGCCGCGAGCGCGACGTTGAAATCGAGTGCGCTTTAGCATTTTTTTGTGCTTCTTTTTACGCATCCGCTTGCGACGCTTTTTGATCAACGATCCCATGAGACCTCTACGCTAGCGTGGTTGGGTATCGCAGCTATAACCCAAGCAGGTAGAACCTGACGAAGGGATAGTCTGTTAGAGGTACCTAGTGCATTAGTGTTAGGGCTCAATTTGGCGAGTAGTTCAACTGGCAGAACGCCTGGCTTTGGACCAGGAGGTTGCAGGTTCGAGCCCTGCCTCGCCAGCCGCGTTTTATGTGGTGGCTCACGAGTGAGGCATCGCAAGTATTTACAGCATATTATTTACAGCATCTAGAGCATTTAAAACACTTAGAGCATTGACAGCATCTAAAGTAAGCAACTGAGGCTATGGAAGTTGTTACCAAGAAAAAGCTGGTGCTCATTTCGGGGCGGGCTAATCAAGCTCTTGCCGCCGAGATTGCCGAGGTTCTTGATGAGCATCTGGTGGAGCCTAATCTTGCGGATTTCGCTAATGGCGAGATCCATTGTCGTTTTGGTGAGTCGGTGCGAGGCACCGACGTGTTCATCGTGCAGAGCCATACCGCCTATGGGGAGGCCACCATTAATGATGCGATGATGGAGCACCTCATTATGGTGGATGCGGCTCGGCGAGCATCAGCCAAGCGCATCACGGCTGTGTGCCCATTTTTTGGTTATGCCCGCCAAGATCGCAAGGCCGTTGGTCGTGAGCCCATAACTGCCAAGTTGATGGCCAATGCTTTTTTGGCTTCGGGGGCGGATCGCATGTTGAGCGTAGATTTGCACTCCGGGCAAATGCAGGGGTTTTTTGACGGGCCATGGGACCATCTCACAGCCATGCCGGTGCTTGCTGAGTATCTCAAGGGCATCGCTGGTGATTTAGCGGTGGTGTCGCCTGATGCTGGTCGAGTGAAGGTGGCTGAGCGTTACAGCAACGAGTTGGGAGCCGACCTTGCCATCGTCCACAAGCGTCGTGCCAAAGACGTGATGCACTCGGTGGAAGCCACCGAGGTGGTGGGTGATGTGGTTGGTCGCACTTGTGTGTTAATCGATGACATGATCGATACGGGTGGCACGATCGTGGCTGCTGCTGGGGCTTTGGCGGCGTGCGGTGCAGCCAATATCGTGGCTGCCACAACTCACGGGGTGTTTTCGGGGCCAGCCATTGACCGCATTAAGAATTCGCAGATCTCTAAAGTGGTGATTACTAACACCTTGCCACTACCGCCTGAAAAGCAGATTGACAAGATTGAAGTGCTTTCGGTGGCCAGCGTTATCGCCGATGCCATTGATGCAGTGTTTGAAGATACCTCAGTATCGGAAATATTTGGCGGTAAGAATCTATCCTGAATCTTTAAAGAGGGGATACAGGAAAGATGAGATATAGGGAAGTTGTTTAGCTAGGTCTTGGCCGTGTTTGGGTTGTGGGCAGTAGCATTAACGCTTGCATTATGGCTGAGTTGATCTTGAAGGCTGACACCAAACGAGGTAGGGGCACTCGTTCGTCTCGTCGACTACGCCGCGATGGGCAAGTCCCCGGTGTGGTTTACGGCTTAGGTGGTGATTCGGTACCAGTGGCGGTGAATGCTCGCGAGCTGCGAACGGTGTTACACACAGAGGCTGGCTTAAATGCTTTGCTCACCTTGGATGTGAACGGCGATCATCAACTTGGGCTGGTAAAAGAACTTCAATACCATCCAGTGCGTAGCGAAGTTATGCATGTGGACTTTATTCGTGTGGATGCTGACGTTGCTGTAGAAGTAGAGGTGCGTTTGGTGCTAGTAGGGGAGGCCTTAGGGGTTACCTATGAGGGCGGGGTTGTGGATCAAGCGGCATTTGTGGTGCGTGTGTTGGCTAAGCCAGCGTTCATACCTAATGAGTTAACCATCGATATTTCAGAAATGACCATGGGTGATACATTGAGAGCAGGCGATATTTTGTTGCCGGAGGGGGTTGAGTTAGCCGGTGACCCTGAGGAGCCGTTGGCAAGTACTTCTACAGCTGTGATCGAGGTAGAAGAGTCTGGGGTGGAACTAGATGCAGAGGGCGAACTACTAGATGCTGGAACTGAGGGCGAAGCTGAAGAAGGTGCGTCCTCAGAAGAATCTGCCGAGTAAACCTCGGCGCCTGTCGCCGTGCCTGTTAGCTGGCGAACCCGTAAAATCCACACTAGTACTCCTGCTGATTTGGTGATCGTGGGGCTTGGCAATCCTGGGGATTGTTTTGTTGGTACCCGCCATAATGTGGGCGTTGAGGTTGTGGCGTTATTGGCGCAGCGTTGCGGGCAGGTTTTGCGGAAAACATCAGAGGCAGCTTTGGTTGCTGAGGCTAAAGTGGATGAGCGTCGGGTGGTGTTGGCTTTCCCACAGACTTTTATGAATAAGTCCGGGGAATCGGTGCGGCTTTTGGTGCGGCGTTGGAACATTGCTGGGTGCTTAGAGCGCCTAGTAGTGGTACATGACGAGCTAGATCTGCCTCCAGGGTGTATTCGTATTAAATACGGCGGCGGGCTTGCGGGACACAATGGGTTGATTTCTATTCGGACACACCTGCGTAGCGCAGAGTTCACCCGTATTCGCATCGGTGTGGGCAAGCCTTCTAGTACTGGGACTCTTAGTGCTGGGACAGGTGCCGACTATGTGTTGCAACACCCCGGTCGGGCCGATCGTGAGATGTTAGACGATGCAGTAGCACGATCAGCCGAGGCGGCTCTAGCTCTGTTAGACGAACCGCTTGATGCTGTGATGAACAAGTTCAACTGATGGTTGTTGAGCCAGGGCTAGCTGGTCTAGGGCGGCAGTTGGCTTCAGACGGGGCCATTATTGAAGTGTTAGGCCGCCGTGCTGCCACCTTAGCGGTGGCTGAGCATGGTCAGGCTGTGGTACTAGCTGCCCTCGCCGAGCTGGCTGGTCGACGGCCGGTGGTGGCAGTAACCCCTACTAGCAGCGATGCGGAGCGTTTAGCAGGTGACCTTGAGACGATGTTGGAGGGTGGTGCCGGGCTGTTTCCGGCTTGGGAGACGCTTCCGTTTGAGCGCATCAGCCCGGGTATAGAGACCATGGGCAAGCGTTGTCAGGCCCGGTGGTATCTGCGTAATCCCTCTGAGGGTCCTAAGGTGTTGGTAGCCCCGGTGCGAGCTTTGCTCAGCCGTCTCACCCCAGAAGTCGACGAAATTGCGCCCATCACCGTTGCTCAAGGGGATCGAGTTGACCTCAGCACGTTAGTCGAAGGTTTAGTAGAACGGGGCTATAGGCGTGATGTGCAAGTGGAACACCGTGGGGTGTTTGCAGTGCGGGGTTCTATCTTGGATGTGTTTGCTTCAACCGCAGACCGCCCAACACGGATAGACCTTTGGGGTGACGAAGCTGATCGTCTCTGCGAGTTCTCGGTGGTTGATCAGCGCTCTATAGACCCTGTTGAGCAGGTGATGATTTTTCCCGCACGCGAGGTGCGTCCCACCCCGCATGTGCGTAAAGCTGCCCAGAATTTGGTGGCGGCCCGTCCTTGGGGCCGTGAGCAATGGGAGCGTTTAGCTGAAGGACAGTTCTTCGATGGTATGGAGTCGTGGTTGCCTTGGTTGTGTGATGGCGACGAGGTTCTTGCAGATCACTTTAGCCCTGAAGCCCTAGTGGTGTTGCTAGAGCCAGCCCGGTTGCGGGATCGAGCTAGCGACATTGCTGGGGAAGAGGCTGATCTGGCTGGAGTATTAGCGCAAACCTGGGGTGCTTTTGACGAGGAGTTTCCCCGTTTGCATGTGGAGTACGACCGCTTGTTGGCTAACTGTGCAGCAGATGTTTGGACGCTTACGGCAGCTCCGTCTGGGCCTGCCACTCCCACGGTGGTAGCGGGAGGGTGGGTATCGCCTATTGGTGACCCTGATGCACCCGCAAAGCAAGCGTCTCGTTTGTTACGGGAGGGATACAAGGTGTGGGCGGCTGCCGACAGCGCAGGTTCAGCTAATCGGGTTGCTGCGGTGCTGAGCGAACATGGAGTGGATTTGTCTACCTGTTCTGTAGTGGTGGCTCCTATTCAACGGGGGTTTGTGTTGTCAGGCTCCAAGCTGGCTGTGTTGGGTGAGGCAGATCTAGTCGGTCGTCGTCGTGCTCATCGCCCCAAGCGTTCTCGCCGCAGCAATGCAGCCAGAGAACTAGGTGATTTGAATGTGGGTGACCACGTTGTTCACCGTCATCATGGTGTGGGCCGATATTACGGCATGGTGAGTCGAGCCATTGATGGGGTTAGTCGTGATTATTTGTTGGTGGAATATCGAGGCGGCGACAAACTCTATGTGTCTACCGATCAATTAGATGCTATTCGTAGGTATTCAGGTGGGGAGAGGCCCCCCTTGTCCAAGATGGGCGGGGCCGATTGGCAGCGTACCAAGAGCGGGGTGCGTGCTGCGATCAGCGAAATCGCTCAAGAGCTGGTGGTGCTTTATCGTCGCCGGATCACCACCTCGGGTCGGGTTTTTTCGCCCGACACTCCCTGGCAGGTTGAGATGGAGTCGACCTTTGGTTATCAGCTCACCCCAGATCAGCATAAGGCCATTGCTGATGTGAAAGCTGACATGGAACGGTCTGTACCCATGGATCGGCTTATCTGCGGTGATGTGGGCTTCGGCAAAACTGAGGTGGCCATTCGCGCAGTGTTTAAGGCCATCCAAGATGGCACTCAAGCAGCCGTATTGGTACCCACCACCTTACTGGCTCAGCAGCATTATCAGACCTTCGGTGAGCGTTTCGCGGGTTATCCCATTCGAGTGGAGGCGCTTAGCCGCTTCCTCACTCCTAGCCAAGCCCGAGTGGTGGTGGCGGGGTTGGCTGATGGGTCGGTAGATCTAGTGATCGGCACTCATCGCTTGTTGTCTGAAGACATTGTTTTTAAACATTTAGGTCTGTTGGTGGTGGACGAAGAGCAGCGGTTTGGGGTATCCAATAAGGAGGCCATCAAGTCGCTTCAGGCTGATGTGGATGTGCTCACTCTGACCGCTACACCAATACCTCGTACTTTAGAGATGAGCCTTACCGGTATTCGTGACCTTACTTTATTGCATACTCCACCAGCAGAGCGTCAACCCATCTTGACTTATGTAGGTAACTTCGATGAGCGTCCTGTGGCAGAGGCTATACGTCGTGAGTTGTTGCGGGAAGGGCAGGTGTTTTTTGTTCATAATCGGGTGGCCGACATTGAACATGTGGCAGCTGACCTGCGAGAGATGGTGCCGGAGGCTCGTGTTGCAGTGGCACATGGCCAAATGGATGAGGGCACGCTAGAGCAGGTGGTGATTGACTTTTGGGAACGTGCTTACGACGTTTTGGTGTGTACTACCATCATTGAGTCGGGCATAGACATGCCTACGGTGAACACCCTGGTGGTTGATCGCGCCGACATGTTGGGGTTAGGACAGCTTCATCAGCTGCGTGGCAGGGTGGGTCGTGGCGGGGTTAGGGCTTATGCTTATTTGTTCGTCCCTGAAGACAAGGTTTTGACGGAGGAGGCTTACGAGCGGCTTAAGACCATTGGTGAGGCCACAGAACTAGGTTCTGGATTCAAGATCGCCATGAGAGACTTAGAAATTCGGGGGGCGGGCAACATGTTGGGCACGGGGCAGTCGGGTCATATCGCTGCTGTTGGTTATGACTTATACTGCCAGATGGTTTCGGAGGCAGTTGCAGAGTTGCAAGGGGAAACACCACCGGAGCCGATTGAGATAAGCATCGACCTACCCGTGCCTGCTGGTATACCCGCTGAGTATATGCCCACCGAAGAGCTGCGTTTGGAGGCTTATCGACGAGTGGCTAGCTGTGAGCAGCCCACCGAAGTGGATGATGTGGCTAGTGAATGGGTTGATCGGTATGGGCCTGTTCCAGCATTGGCTCAAGCGTTGTTGGAAGGGGCACGTTTGCGGTGTGAATGCATGCGTACTGGGGTGCGTGAGGTAACCATGAGCAAGGCACCCGGGGTAGGGGGTCCTAAATGGTTGGCTCGGCTAGGGCCTGTACAGCTCCTTGCTAGCCGTCGGGTGCGCTTAGAGAGGTTGTATCCGCAGGCTTCCTACCATGAGGGTTCAGGCTTGTTGCGGTTACCGGTGGAATCGGCTCCCAAAGCAGCTGAGGCGTTGATAGCTGTGCTGAAGGACTTGGTTCCTGAAGATCAAAGTCTTACCACCGCGGCATCATGAGAAGGGTGATCGTGGTTGGCTTAGGGCCAGCGGGTCCTGAACTGCTGACTGAGCAGGTGCGCTCAGCAATTAGGCGAACGTCTCGTCGTTTTGTACGTACCAATCGCCATTTGGCTGCTGAAGCTGTAGCGCCTTTTGAGTCGTTTGATCATGTTTACGAACAGGCCGCTTCGTTGGAGGAGGTCTATCACACCATCGTTGAGCGTTTGTTGGCCGCTAGCGAGGACGAAGAGGTGCTTTATGCCGTTCCGGGTTCGCCGCTGGTAGCTGAGCGCACTGTGGAGTTGCTGCGAGTACAGGCAGGTTTGGCACAGGGAGATTTGGAATTAGAGGTTTTGGCTGGGTTGTCCTTTTGGGAATTGGCTTGGGAGCGTCTGGGCATTGATCCTCTGGCCGCAGGAGTTCGGTTGGTGGATGGATACAGGTTCAGCACTGAGGCCGCTGGAGAGCGGGGACCGCTTTTGGTGGTGCAATGCGACAATGCTGTGGTTTTGAGCGAGGTGAAGCTGGCGTTGTTGGCATGTCAACAACGTTTCACTGATACAGAAAAAAGCTCACAAGCTAATCAGAAGTTAGTTGTGTTGCAGCGGCTAGGGCTGGCCGATGAGCAGGTGTTAGAGGTGGATTGTGAGGATCTTGACCGAGTTGTTACGCCCGATCACCTCACTAGTTTGTATGTGCCAGCGTTGGCTGCTCCCATGGCTCAGGAGATGGCTCGGTTTGCCGAGTTGGCTGTGGTCTTGCGTGAGCAATGTCCTTGGGATCGTGAGCAGACTCATCAGTCGTTACGAGGACACCTATTAGAGGAAACCTACGAGGTGCTTGAGGCTTTGGATGCCGTGAATCCTGAAACTTTGTCTGGTTATGAAGACCTAGAAGAGGAACTAGGTGATCTGCTCTATCAAATTGTGTTTCATGCGTTGTTGGCGGCAGAAGCTGGACAATTTAGCATGGCTGACGTAGTTCAAGGCATTCACGACAAGTTGATGGCTCGCCACCCGCACATCTTTGGTTCTGCTACCGAAGTCGGATCACATGATGTTAGAGGGGTTCAAGCAGGCGTGGATTGGGAAGCTTTAAAGCGTCAGCAAAAAGGCCGAGCATCGGTGATGGAAGGCATACCTGTAGGACTGCCTGCCTTGTTGTTCGCCGATAAGGTTATTCACAAAGCTCGCTCGGTTGGTCTTGAGCCAAATGTAGATACTGCAACCATTGCAGGTCGTTTGTATGACGCGGTACTGGCAGCTCAAGCCCAAGGTCTAGATGCTGAATCAGAGCTGCGAGTTTTTGCCAACAGCGTTGGTGAGCAAATTCGCAGATGCGAAATTTCTTGATTGTAATTTGGCTGTACCTCTAGGCAAGCCGACTTTTTTCGTCTATTTTTGCATCACTAGCCCCATGAGCAACAGGATGAGACAGGGATAATCTTGAGTACTGCCAACAGAGCTATAGCACGAGTAGTGGGTCGCGAGGTTTTAGATTCGCGCGCCAATCCCACTGTAGAGGTTGAGGTGATCTTGGGTTCCGGCGCGTGCGGGCGAGCCATTGTGCCCTCAGGGGCTTCTACTGGGCGTTATGAGGCCAAAGAGCTACGTGATGGTGGCAATCGCTTTATGGGCAAAGGCGTGCTTGGAGCCATAGATGCGGTGAACATCGAGATTGCCCAAGCAGTGCAGGGTCTTGATGCCACCGATCAACGCGGTTTGGATCTAGCCATGATTAGCCTGGACGGTACCGATGGGCTGAGTCGTTTAGGGGCTAACGCTGTTTTGGGTGTTTCATTAGCTGCCGCCCACGCCGCAGCAGCAGATGTGGGGCTGCCGTTGTTTCGTTACATAGGCGGTGTCAACGCCCATGTATTGCCAACGCCGATGATGAACGTGTTGAACGGTGGTGCTCACGCTACCAACAACGTTGATTTACAAGAGTTTATGGTGGTCCCCGTTGGGGCTGCATCGTTTGGTGAGGCTTTACGGTGGGGTACCGAAACCTATCACTGCTTGCGTCGTTTGTTGCTAGAACGGGGGTTGGCGACGGGGGTTGGCGACGAGGGAGGCTTTGCACCAGATTTGGAGTCCAATGAGGCGGCGGTAGCTATCTTGGTGGATGCCATCGCAGCCGTTGGGCTGATTCCGGGCACTGACATGGCTTTGGCCTTAGATGTGGCTTCAACAGAGTTTTATCAATCAGGTGAGTATCGCTTAGAGGGAGAAGACCGCTCGCTCAGTTCTGAGGCGATGGTGAACTATTTGAGCGAGCTCTGCGATGCGTATCCCATAGTCTCTCTTGAAGATGGCTTAGCCGAGGATGACTGGGATGGTTGGGCGTTGCTTACCGAGCGCCTGGGGCAGCGGGTACAGCTAGTAGGCGATGACTTGTTTGTTACTAATACTGAGAGGTTGAGCCGGGGCATTTGTCGAGATGTAGCTAACTCCATTTTGGTCAAGGTGAATCAGGTGGGCACGCTTACTCGGACTCTGGAAGCGGTTGAGATGGCATCGACGGCGGGCTACACCTCGGTGGTGTCGCATCGGTCGGGTGAAACCGAAGATGTGACCATTGCTGACTTAGCAGTGGCCACCAATTGCGGTCAAATAAAGACTGGAGCACCAGCTCGTAGCGACAGGGTTGCTAAGTACAACCAGCTTTTGCGCATTGAGCAGGAATTGGGAGAGGCGGCTGCTTATCATGGTGGCGCATCTCTTGGTGGTGGGCTAGCGCAGGTCGCCACAGTCGACGCAGCGGAGGAGGATTAGTGGCAGCGTTGCGTCGTGGCTTGATTCCTTTGGTGGTTGTGTTGGTGATTTTGTTGGCATCGTTTTATGCTGTGTTTCCCATCGGCACATACATGGAGCAGCGTTCGGCCATGGCTGCGGCTCAAGCCGAGCTTGCAACTCTTTATTTAGAGAACGAACAGTTACGTTCACGTATTGAGGTCTTGTCAGATCCGGTAGAGATTGAGCGTTTAGCTCGCTCAGAATATAATTTGGTTTTTCCTGGAGAGGAGGCCTACGCCATCTTGCCGCAGGTACCCGAGCCGGTTCAGGTGCCCGATTTGTGGCCTTTTAATGCGTTGGTATGGTCTTTGAGCCAGTAGTTCCTAGTGTCGTGTCTTGGGTATAGCGATGTTGAGCCTGCCTGAGATACGTTTGATTGCTACCAGTCAAGTCCCCACTAGGTGGGGACGTTTCATCTGTCACGCTTTTGAATCCAGCGAGACTCAAGATGCCATGAGCGTGCTTGGCCAAGAATCGGGCACGCAAAACTTGCAAGAGCATGTGGTGTTTGTGATGGGCGAGCTAGTGGGTGCCGCTGAGGTGTTGGTGCGGGTTCATAGTGAGTGTTTAACCGGAGATGTGTTTGGCTCTTGGCGTTGCGATTGCGGAGCACAGCTTCACGCAGCCTTGGACGCTATAGCTGCTAATGGCACGGGGCTACTGGTGTATTTGCGGGGACATGAAGGCCGAGGCATTGGCATAGGGCACAAGGTGCAGGCTTATGCGTTGCAAGACCATGGCCGTGACACGGTGGATGCCAACTTAGAGCTAGGGTTGCCAGTAGATGCGCGTAATTACGGCATCGGTGCAGCTATTTTGATGGAGTTGGGAGTAGAGCGGGTGGCGTTGATGACCAATAACCCTGCTAAATATGATGCACTGGCTGCTTTTGGTTTAACAGTCACCCGCCGTGTGTCTTTGGAGATATCTCCTCGTCCAGAGAACTTGGCTTACTTGCGCGCTAAACAGCAGCGTTTGGGCCATCTGCTGGATTTGGTGTAGCCAATAGACTCAATAGATTACAGGAGGTGAGCGTGAAGGTGATGAGCTTAGCTGGGGATTTCGACCTCGTTGGGCGTGAGCAGTGGATGGATCTGGTTACCAAGGTGCTCAAAGGGGCGCATTTCGACAAAGCGCTCACCCATACCACCTATGATGGCATCCAAATTCAACCCCTTTATACGGGTGCAGATCATGCTGGTGATGACAGCTTGCCGGGGCAGTTTCCTTTTACTCGCGGCAGCGATGCTGTAGGGGGAGTTTGGCAAGTACGCCAAGCCCATAGTCGTGCTACCGGCAACAGTGCAGTATTAGAAGATTTAGCTGGGGGTGTCGATGCCATTGAGCTGCACATTTACGACGAAACAAGTTTAGCAGAATTGCAGGAGCTTCTAATCGGGGTGCCTGTGACGGTGCCCATCATGCTAGCCCCTGGCAGTGAAGTTGCCATTTCGCCCCTGTGTGAGCTTTGGGAAAGCTGGGGAGTACCCAAAGAAGACACAGCAGGGGGATTTGGGATGAATCCTCGAGACCCACAGGTGGGCGAGGTGGTAACCAAGACCTTGAGCTTAGGTTGTGAGAGTTTGTTGGTGGCGACGGTGAACGCTGCGGCTTTGGCCGATCAAGGTGCAACTGAAGCTCAGGAGCTAGCAGGCTCGCTGGCTGATGGAGTCGCTTACTTGCGTCACTGCGAGCAAGCTGACGTGGATCTAGCAGTAGCAGCAGGTAAGCTTGAGTTTCGCTATACTGCCGGGGTAGATCAGTTTTTGACTATCGCCAAGTTGCGTGCGGCACGGCGGCTGTGGGCAAGGGTGGCGCAGGCTTGCGGCCTTGGTCCGGTTGCCCAGCGTCAGCATGTGGTGACCGCAGGGACGATCATGACTCGTCGAGATCCGTGGGTAAACATGATCCGCACCACGGTTGCATGCTTTGCTGCGGCAGTAGGCGGTGCCAATTCTGTTTCTGTCAGTCCTTTCGATGCAGCCATTGGCGTGCCTGATCCGCTGGGGTTGAGGATCGCTCGTAACACCCAGCTCTTGTTACGCGAAGAGTCGCATATTGGTCAAGTGATCGACCCTGCGGGAGGTTCTTATTATGTGGAATCGCTAACCGATGCCTTGGTCACCGTTGCGTGGGGGTTGTTCCAAGAAATATCAGCGGGTGCCAGCTTGGATGAGCGCATTACTCTCGCTCGTTCTGCCCGTGCTAAAGACATCGCCACCCGTAAGCTGCCCCTAACTGGGATTAGCGAGTTTCCCGATTTGGCTGAGGAAACCCTTACGCGCTTGCCCTGGGCAGAACAAGGTTCGCAAGTAAGTTCTCAAGCTGCAACCTCGCAGCTTCCGCAGGTCAGTCATCACCGCCTAGCTGCCTGCTTTGAAGCATTGCGTGATGCTGCCGATGAGTCAACTAATGCCACAGGTCAGCGGCCGCAAGTTTTTTTGGCCAGCCTGGGACCCTTAGCCGTTCATAATGTTCGCTCTACGTTTGCGACCAATTTCTTGGCCGCGGGTGGTATTGGGGTGATGGCTTCTGAAGGGTTTGCCAGCGCAGAACTAGCAGCTCAAGCTTGGGCTGATTCGGGTTCGTCCCTTGCTGTGGTGTGTGCTTCTGATGCGATGTATCAGGATCATGCAGCTACTACGGTGAGTGCTCTTAAAGCTGCCGGATGTCGCCATGTGCTGTTAGCAGGGCGACCTGATGATCGCTGGGGTGCCGATGGTTACATTTACTTGGGTTGCGATGTGCTGGCTGTTTTACAAGACATACATAAAAGATTGAGCTAAAAGGCTGGGCTTATGAGTGTTTCTGATTCTGCCATTCCGAATTTTTCTGATATCAACTTGTTCGCAGACAATCTGTTCGCAGACAACAGCATCAGCGGAATCGATTATGCTGATAATGCTGTTGATTGTGCCGTTAGTAATATTGCTAGCCAGGGCGAGTGGGTTGAACAGGTGATGGCACAAACCGGTGCAGGCCCTGAGCAGCTCACCTGGAGCACTCCTGAGGGTTTTGGTGTGCGTCGACTTTATACCGCTGAGGATCGGGCACCCCTAGATTTCTGCGACACTTATCCTGGCATTGCGCCCTATCTTCGCGGCCCTTATGCCACCATGTACGCCATTCGGCCCTGGACTATTCGGCAGTACGCGGGGTTCTCTACTGCTGAAGATTCCAATGCCTTTTATCGGCGCAATCTGGCCTCAGGTCAAAAGGGTTTGTCGGTGGCTTTTGATCTAGCCACCCATCGAGGCTACGACTCCGATAATTCGCGGGTGAGCGGTGATGTGGGCATGGCGGGTGTGGCTATTGATTCTATTTTAGATATGCAGATTTTGTTTGACGGTATTCCCTTAGATCAGATGAGCGTTTCAATGACCATGAACGGAGCGGTGCTGCCTATTTTGGCCATGTATATCGTGGCTGGTGAAGAACAGGGGGTAGCACCTGAGAAGTTGGTTGGGACCATCCAAAACGACATCCTCAAAGAGTTTATGGTTCGCAATACCTTCATCTATCCGCCAGCACCGTCAATGCGGATTATCTCCGATATCTTCGCTTACACCTCAGCAAATATGCCCAAGTTTAACTCTATTTCTATCTCCGGCTATCACATGCAAGAGGCTGGGGCCACCCTTGATTTAGAGTTGGCCTACACCCTGGCCGATGGGGTGGAATATGTGCGAGCTGGCTTGGATTCAGGGTTAGACATTGATGCTTTTGCTCCCCGTCTTAGCTTTTTTTGGTGTATCGGCATGAACTTTTTCATGGAGGTAGCCAAGTTGCGAGCCGCCCGCTTGCTGTGGGCCAAGCTGATGCATCAGTTCAATCCGTCTAATCCCCGGTCGCTGTCGCTTCGCACCCATAGTCAAACCTCGGGATGGAGCCTAACCGCCCAAGATGTCTTCAACAACGTGGTTCGCACCACCATTGAAGCTATGGCTGCCACTCAGGGGCATACCCAGTCATTGCACACCAATGCACTGGATGAGGCCCTAGCCTTGCCCACTGATTTTTCGGCACGGATTGCTCGCAATACCCAGCTTCTATTGCAGCATGAGTCGGGCACTTGCCGGGTGGTGGATCCCTGGGGCGGTTCGTATTATGTGGAGCGCCTTACCCACGATCTGGCTCAGCGGGCGTGGGAGCACATCAGCGAGGTAGAGGCTGCGGGCGGTATGGCCGAGGCTATTGAAGCGGGAATTCCTAAAATGCGTATTGAAGAGGCCGCAGCCCGCGCTCAGGCTCGTATTGACTCTGGTGCTCAGACGGTGGTGGGGGTGAACCGCTATCAGGTGGAGGGCAAAGAGGACATTGAGGTGTTGAAGGTGGACAATGCCGAGGTACGGTCTTCTCAGATTGCTCGACTAGAGCAGCTGCGCGCTGAGAGGGATAGTGCTGTCTGCCGTCAAGCATTAGATGCGCTTACAGCGGGTGCCGATTGTTCGGGTGGAAGCCAAGATTCTAATCTGTTGGCTTTAGCGGTAAACGCGGCTCGGGCGCGAGCTACCGTCGGTGAGATTAGCGATGCTCTTGAAAAAGTGTATGGTCGACATGCGCCGCAGATCCGCATAATTTCAGGGGTGTACCAATCTGAAATGACACAAACCAACACCAACGGTAGCGGCACTTTCGCGGTGCGGGAGGCAGCGGCAGGTTTTGCGGCTCGCATTGGACGTCGCCCCCGCATCTTGGTAGCCAAGATGGGTCAAGACGGTCACGATCGTGGACAAAAGGTGATTGCCACAGCTTTTGCCGACATTGGCTTTGATGTGGATGTGGGCCCTCTTTTTCAAACCCCAGCTGAGGTGGCTCGTCAAGCAGTAGAGGCCGATGTACACATAGTGGGTGCCTCTTCGCTAGCCGCGGGGCATCTTACCTTGGTGCCTGAGCTGAAAGGGGAGCTAGAGGCTTTGGGTCGGGGTGACATTATGATCATAGTGGGTGGGGTAATACCGCCTAGCGATTATGAGGAGCTGCGTGCCGCTGGTGCGGAGGCTATTTTTGGCCCGGGCACGGTGATAGCGGAAGCTGCTTTAGAGTTGTTAGAGGCTTTGGACAATCGCAGCTCAGCTCAGGGCGTTCAGTGATCGCTCAGTAGTTCTGTTTGATGCCAGCGATTTTATTTGACGAATGTGTTGAGGGTGTGCTGGCAGCTGATCGCACTTGGTTAGGTCGAGCTGTTACCTTGGTGGAGAGCACCCGCGATCAAGATCGCAAAGCCACCTTAGAAATCTTGCAGCGGCTGCTGCCTCATAGCGGTGGTGCTAGGCGCGTAGGTATTACTGGGGTTCCGGGAGTCGGTAAATCAACCTTTATTGACGCTTTGGGCACGTACTTGATCGCACAAGGCCATCGAGTGGCGGTACTGGCCGTGGATCCTTCTTCATCGATATCGGGAGGCAGCATCTTGGGTGACAAAACCAGGATGCCCAACCTGGCCATTCATGATGCTGCCTATATTCGTCCTTCTCCCTCTTCCGGTTCTTTGGGTGGGGTCACCCGTACCACCAGAGAAACCATGACGGTTGTGGAAGCCGCAGGATTTGATGTGGTCTTGGTCGAGACGGTGGGCGTGGGTCAGTCGGAAACCGCGGTGGCTGACATGGTAGACTTCTTTTTGGTGTTGATGCTGCCTGGGGCGGGCGATGAACTTCAAGGCATCAAGAAGGGGGTCTTGGAGTTAGCCGATGCGCTGGTGGTGAATAAGTCTGATGGTGGAAACGAGATCGCCGCGCAACGTGCTAAGCGCGATTACCGAGCAGCTTTAGCCATGACCGCACCTGTCAATTCAAGCTGGGTGCCGCCGGTGGTAGCCGTGAGTGCTATTCAAAAAACTGGATTGGAACAAGTAGTAACTCTTATGGATGATTATTTCGCGCTGATGACAAAGTCAGGAGAATTGGCGAATCGTAGAGCTAGCCAGCAGGTGCGTTGGATGTGGGCCATGGTAGAAGGTCGTTTGCGCGATCGTCTTCAGTCATCGGTTGAGGTATCTAAACTCGCCTCTCATCTAGAGCATCAAGTAGCTGTTGGTCAAACCCCTCCTGCCGCCGCAGCTGAACAAATTCTCGCGGTTTTTGATAGCTAAGCCTTTTGATAGTTAAGCAGGCTATTTGGTGTTTTTAGTGGGTAGGCCCGCTTAGAGAATTTGGGATAAGAAGAGCTGGGTGCGCTCTTCTTGGGGGTTGGTGAAGAAATGTTCGGGTTCGCCGACTTCGACGATTTCGCCATCGGCCATGAAGATGACCCGATCGGCGGCTTCTCGGGCGAAGCCCATTTCGTGGGTGACCACGATCAGGGTTATGCCTGTTTTTGCTAGCTCTAAGATTACGTTGAGTACTTCAGAGATCATTTCAGGGTCTAATGCTGAGGTGGGCTCATCGAATAGCATGATCTTGGGCTGCATGGCCAGTGAGCGGGCGATGGCTACCCGCTGCTGCTGTCCACCTGAGAGCTGACCGGGGAATTTGCGGGCTTGCTCAGGTATTTTGACTCGTTCCAAGAGCTCCATGGCTCGATCTTCTGCCTGTTTTTTGGGCATCTTCAGTACTTGTCGAGGCCCTAAGGTGATGTTGTCGATCACGGTGAGGTGGGGGAACAAGTTGAACTGCTGAAACACCATGCCAGTTTCACGGCGGATGAGGGCGATGTTACGCACATCTTCCGTTAGCTCAATGCCGTCCACCACGATGCGGCCTCGGTCGTGGTGTTCTAGGCGGTTGATGCAGCGGATGAGGGTGGACTTGCCCGAACCTGATGGCCCGATGACCACCACCACCTCTCCCGAGCCTACCTTCATGTCGATGCTGTTGAGGGCATGGAATGTCCCGAAGAACTTGTTCACGCCGACCATCTCGACCATGATCTCTCGTCCGCCGATCTCGGTGGCATCACGGTTGACATTGGCGAGTGAGGGGTTGATTGTAGTTGTGTCTGTCATCGTTCTCCGACTCCGAGATGGCGCTCAAGGCGCTGACTTTCTTTGGACATGGTGTAGCTGAGGGCCCAGTAGGCGAAGGCCACAAAGACCAGGGTTTCGGATATGGCGGTGGTTGTGAACTCCTGTTGAGAGTGGATCAGCTCGCGTGCCCGATAAAACTCCACCACGCTGATGATGGCGAACAATGAGCTGTCCTTAAAAAGGCTGATGAACTGACCGACCATAGCTGGTATGACCGCGCTTAAGGCTTGGGGGAGGACGATGAGGCGCATGATGCCAGGCGGCTGAAGCCCTAGAGCTTGCCCTGCTTCGATCTGTCCTTTGGGCACAGCTTGCAGGCCACCGCGAACCACTTCGGCAACATAGGCTGAACTGAAAATAGTGAAGGCGATAATGGTTCGAGTCATGAGTGATAAGGGGGTCTCAACATCAAGGAAGAAGTCGATAAAGATTTTGGCTACGAAAAGCAGAGCGATGAACGGCACTCCTCGGAACAACTCGATATAGCTTACGCAGAGCCAGCGCACCACCGGTAGTGAGGAGCGCCGGCCCACGGCCAACAGCAGAGCCAGCGGGAACGACAGCGTGATGGCGGCTATGGATGCAACCAAGGTGAGGTATAATCCTGACCAGTTATCCCAGCTCACTTGAGAGGTCTCGCCAATTAGCCAGTAGGCGATGCGCACCACGATAACGGCTGCGATCACGGACACAATCTGGGTCAGCTGTTTGAACCTGATCAGGTCTTTAGCAGTAGCCAGTCGTTTGTGGCGGGAGAAAGGTCTAATGATCTCCGAATCTAAGTATTTGGTGAAATCCTTTGTGCCAGCGAGATGGAAGGCGGCGAGCGATACCAGGGCGCTGGTCCACCACCATGCGTTCCCATCAGTGCCCGAAACCACCTGAAAAGACAAGATCGCCATGAATGCGGATGCATACCAGCATGGTTGTCGTGCCGAGAGGGGCAGACGCATAGCTGCTGACCGCACTCCGAGGCCCACTGCTAGGGTTGAAAGAGTGAACAACGTTGGCCAAATGGTTTGAGTTAAGGCCAAGATGACCACGAGCAACAAGAGAATTGTCCAGTAGCGGCGCATCAGATCAAGGGGGGTGGGTCGGTGGGCAGCGATGCCGGTTTCTGCGGCTCGGTCTTGGCTTCGAGCGGTGGCTGTGCCCCAGGCCAACCCTAATGCTGAGGCCATCAAATACATCTGAACAACCAGTCGCCATTGTTCGTTGCGAGGAAAGATACCCACCATGAGCAGTGTGAGGTTCTTGCGCACCGCCTCCCACTGGCCGGTGACGAATATGTACCGCCCGCTATAGAAGACCAAGATCGCTCCGACAACAACGACGATGATGGTGACAAGGCTGTTGTACCAATTATTGAAGAGGTTTTTGCGTGCCCATGCAATCGGCGACAACTTCATGTTGGGCGGCAGGCTTGGCTGCGGGTTGGTTTCGTAGTTAGGCAGTGTGGCGGTCATCGGCTCATCGTTCTTTGAGCTGAATGGATTGGTTGTATAAGTTCAGCAAGGTTGACACGAAAAGGTTGATAAGCAGGTACACGGTCATCAAGATGAGGATTAATTGCGGCGCTGGAAAGTTGATGCCCCAAGCAGTGACCGCTATCTGCGTCAAGTCGGGATACGCGACCAGGATGCCCAGTGAAGTGTTTTTGATGAGGTTGGCGCACTCGCTGATATAGGGGGGGATGGCGATTCGCTGTGCTTGTGGCAGCACGACATGACGGTAGCGCTGAGCAGACTTGAGCCCCACCGAGTTGGCAGCCTCTGTTTGGCCTTTGGGTACGGCCAGGATAGACCCGCGGATGATCTCGGCCACAAAGCTAGCCGTATAGAGACCTAGAGCTACTGTGAGGGCTATATAACCGGAGTTGGTGCTGAATCCCCCTACCACTCGTCGACCGCTTTCTGAGACCGCGGGCCATGACCACGAGTAGGGTCCCCCCAAGGCTGCAAAGCACACTACTACAGTGATCGCGAAGGCTCCCAATGCCCAGAGCACACGGTGATGTGGATTACCAGTGGCGTTGTTGTGTCGGGTTCGCCAGATCCATATCACTGTTGCAAGCCCCGCGGCCAGCAGAACGAAAAGCCAGAATGTTCCTAGGTTTTGTTCAGAGGTTAAGGATGGGATGGCCCAGCGGTCTTTGCTGATGATGATCCAGTTGCTGTCTGATCCGAAGAACGTGCCTTGCCATGGTGGGTTGGTGGCGGTGAATTGGGGGAGGGGCCCGTAGGTGAACAAGGCGAAGCCGAAGAACACGATGACTATCAGCGGTGGTATGTTA
The DNA here is from genome assembly GCA_009843865.1 of Acidimicrobiia bacterium. GTDB lineage: Bacteria > Actinomycetota > Acidimicrobiia > Acidimicrobiales > Bin134 > Poriferisocius. The sequence goes on along the minus strand of VYCQ01000002.1, from coordinate 22,856 downwards.
CGTAGGCTCTCAACGTAGAAGCTGGCTGCTTTGGCCACTAGCCAGTTAGAAGAGAGTCGTGCGATACCCACGAAGACTCCAACCACGGTGGCGATAAAAATGCCCACTACCGAGGCTGCAATGGTGTTTTGAAATCCGATGAGCAGCGCCCTCCACACAGGATCACGCACGTCAAAGCCGAACGCATCGCGTACTGCGACACCGTAGGGCTTGTTGAGGAAGTCGAAGCCTTTGGGCAGGCCAACCTCATCCATTCTCACGATGAGGTTGTGGAACATCCAGCGGATGAGGGCAACTACCACGATGACGGCCAACGCTTGGCCAGCTAGCCTCAGGATTCGAATATCTCGCCACAACGCTGGGATGTCAGGCTCAGGTACTCTTGGATCGTTGGTGGAGACAACTCGTTTTTTGGATCCATCATGGATATTGCGAATGCCAGCCGAAGACATTCCTGGTGTCTGTCCGATGCGTACCCAGTCGATTATCACAACAGCAGCGATCATCGCTGGTACAGGTATGAGAAACACCCAGGCAAGGGCAAGTTCGGGGATATCGCTGTAGCCGTTGAGCAGTCTCAGGCCGAGCTGCCAAACCGAGATCACTCCAACCAGCGTTAGCAGGACTCCGTCTAGTAGGAGCGCCAAGGCTTTTCGGCTGACAGGTGCAGAAGGAACTGCGGTGAGGTCAGCAGATGAGCTAACGAGATTAGGCGTGCTGCTCATAGCAGTATGAATGTCAGTATGGGGTTGCAGTATAGACGCAAGCACCCCACCGGTTGGTGACCGGTGGGGTGCTTAATGTTTTGACTATCCGCTCAATATGAAAGGAGCAGGGTTTCGTCTAGCGATAGGGCGGGACGTACATGAGGCCGCCGTTGGACCAGAGGTCGTTGACGCTGCCTTCAAGCACACCTAATTGTGGATAGCGGTTGAAGATCTCTTCGTAGTTGCCGACTTGCTGTACCACATGGATCGCGAAATCGGAGGGCAAGCCTAGGCCAGGATCGAAGCCGTCACGGCCCAAGAAGTTCAAGATGTTGGGATCAGAACCGTTGTAGCTGGCGATGTTGCTGGAGTCGAGTCCGAACTCCCATGCCTGCACGGTGGCCATGGTGGCCCAGTTCACAACCTGTGCCCACTCGGTATCGCCGTCGCGCACTACTGTGCCCAAAGGCTCCTTAGAGATCAGTTCGGCCATGATGTGCTGGTCGGGTCCACCATCTTGCTCGATCTCGTACTTGAACACTCCGAGCACGCTGCTATCGGCGGTCATAGCTTCGCATTGACCTTCTTCGTAGGCGGGTACCAGGGTGTCAAATCCTTCGAAGGTAACGGGATTGAACGGTATGCCCCTGGCCGCGAATACCGCGGTGAGGTTCAACTCGGTGGTAGTGCCAGTGCTCACGCAGATGTTGGCATCGGCGAGGTCGTTTAGCGTAGTGAAGCCGGTAGAGGCTGGCACCATGAGACCTTGACCGTCGTAGTAGGTGGTGAACAAGAAGTTGGCACCCTCAGTGCCGTCGCGGGTAGCCGTCCAAGTGGTGTTGCGGTTCATCACCTCAAACTGACCGGAGGCCAGGGCAGTGAAGCGCTCGGCGCTGGTGACGGGCACGATCTCAACAGCATCGGCATCGCCAAAGACAGCAGCAGCCACTGCCCGGCACATGTCAATGTCGAAGCCCTCGTATTGGCCGTTTTCATTTAGCAACGCGAAGCCGGGAACATCATCACGCGAGCCGCACAGCACATGACCGCGATCTTTTACGGCTTGTAGGGTGCCCTCGTTTTGGACAAGGTCAGTGGTGGGGGTAGCGTCGTTGTCATCATCGTTGCCGCAGGCGACGGCAATCAGCGAAAAGGTAAGTACCAATCCAAGTAAGGCTAATAAACGACCTGAACTTTTATGCATTCTTGCACTCCTATGAAGTGTGTTGATTAAATGTATGGATTAAGTGTATGGATTCAGTGTGCTAGGTGTGAAATGTGAAACATGAAATCTAGCATATAAAATATAAAACTTAGCACATAAGTTGGCATAAGTTAGCACACAAGAAAGTTAATAATAGCGTCAATAGTAGCTAATAGTTCGTTAGTTGCATTTCTTTAAAGTAGATTATTTAGGCAACGGGTCTTCGCGGTTGGCAGCGCGTACAGCATAGCTGAACACTATGGCGGGTGCCAGCACTAGCGATCCTACCACCAAGCACACGGTGATGGTGGTTACTAGCGGTTGGTTAAAGCTGCTAGTAAAGCCGATGAAGAACAGTATGATCGCAGCTAAATAGAGGAGATACCCCAGCCGTTGGCCGGTTTTAGTCAAATGGGCAATGCACTGTCGGCGGGCTGTCAAATTGTTGGACCGATTGTTGGAGTTCACGGGAGCCAACCAGCATTATCTAATAGCGCGATCAGATCTTTTTGTACCCTTTCTAGGGAGAAGTGCTGCTGGGCGATGGCTTGATTTTTGTCTAGCAGATCGGTGTCCGGACAGTTTAAGAAGGCACGCACCTTGTCGAGTCGGTCGGGTGAGAACCAGCGAAATCCGAAATTGGTTAGTTCTTTGGCCACTGGATAGCTGCCTACCACACACGGTCGTTGCCAAACGGCGGCCTCTACGGGAGGGTTGCCGAATCCCTCCCATATGGAGGGAAACACCACCAGATCAGCAGCTGCGTAGATATCGGGAATGCGGCTTACCGGCTGACGAACAACCCGACAGCGGGCATCGGTTAGGAGCTGATTTAAGGTGGTTGCGTAGCTTTCCTCAGCTTCTCCTGTCAGCCAATAGGTGCCGCCAAGAGTTTCGGCGATGGTGATGGCTTTGGGAATGTTTTTACGGGGGATGGCTTTGACTGGGTGGGCTATTAGAAGGGTCTCATCGTCTACTTGGAGTTTGGCTCGCATTGCCGCTCGGTCGCCCTCGGGGTGGTGGGTATCGAAGCCATTGTAAATCATTGTGGTTAGGAGACCCCGCTGGGCAAACTGTTCAGCGGTGAGCCGGTTGATGACCACATGCTGCCAACACTGGTCGTGAGTGGGTAGTTCGGTTATTGAGGCGAATTGCTTGCTCTGCCAGGGTGGGTCGTGATGGTGTAAGATGGCGGGGCGACCGGCTAGGGCCTGACTGACGGTGCGTGCAGCTAGCAAGTTGAGCGGGATTGTGCAGAGATTCTCTACTACTGCCAAATCGATGTCTGCTAGCGCTGCATTTAATTGGTCTGGATCGGGTCCCTCGGGTTGGTTGATGTTTAAACCCGGAACTAGTCGGTCTACCGGGCCTTCGCCTGCCACCGTTACAACTTGGAAGCCGATGTTTTGCAGGATTTTTTGCCAATGTCGGGCAATGATGGATACGCCATCATTCAACCCCAGGCGAAACGAGATGATTGCACAACGAGCCATGTGTATGAGGTAAGCAGAAATCGCTCAGCGGGCTTCAACCCAGATTTATAATCTTATTTATAATCCTATATTTCGCATGTCGCCGATGATGAGCAGTCCTTCGTAGCTGTGGACGAAGCAAGATATTTGGCGGCGTTTGTCTTCGCCCTCCCAATCGCTGCGACTTGGGGTTATCATGCCAATGTCTAACTGAGATTTTTCGTATACCTCGCCTACAAAAGGCTCAAACTGCTTATAGCACTGGGCTTGTCCCCATTCGTTGAGGGTTTTCTCATTTGGATAGGGTGTTGCCGCAGCGGCGGGATGGATGATGATGGCGTATATCTGAGCGTTGTGCTGGCGAGAGCAGCCCACAGCCGTGGTTAGTTGAGCGGGTAAATCATTGCGGTCTAAATAGGTGTATTGATTGAAACAGGTGCCGATTAGTAGGTCGTAAGGTTCGGTGACGGTGCCCTCAAAGCGATCTCGCAGGTCATCTTCGGTTGGTAACAGGTCGGGCGTAGGGGTGGGTGGCACAAACACTTCTGATGTGCTAGGGGTGTCTGTGCCGCTGTTGCCACATCCGGCTATCAGCACTGCCAATATAGGCAGCACCACCAACTTTAATTTTGACATTTTAGTATATCTAATTTTAATATATATACTTTAGTATATCTCAAGATAACTCAATTTAATATATCTTATTTAATATATCTCAATATGCTGGTAAAGCTTGGTCAATATGCCAAAAGGCTATGAACAGCATCACGGTCAATGGTAGGGCTGCTATTGCGTAGGCGGGGAGACGTTTCCAGCGGTTTCCAGCAAACAGTGCGGTTATCCATACGGCTAAAGCGGCTAGGCCCCATAAGATTGCAGATCCCACCGCATCTGAGTCTCCGTTTAGACCCTCTCCGAAAGAACTGGCTCTAACAGGGTTGACTCGAATAGCAGTATCGGCAGCATTTACGGGGTTTAAAGCGTCTACAGGATCTACAGCAGGATCATTACTGCCAGAAGCAGCCCTGTCAGGGTCAGCCTTGTTTAAATCTTCGTTCGCCAATTGCGGGGATTGCGATAACTGTGGGGTGTTTAAGGAAGTCTGCGTTGCCATTTGATCTGGTTGCATTTGAGATGGTTGTACAAAAGTAGGTGCAGGTGTGCTAATTAGTTCGGCCACCACGATGATTCTCTGAAGGGCTGACCCCCGGGGATGGCAGGCCGTGAGGGTCAAGCGGTTGGGGTGGACAGAAAAGTCTTGATCCAAGACCTCAACCGCAGCAGGTGACACGATGAAGTGTCCGTGTGCTGATCCTTGGGGTATCACTCGATAGGTGAATTCGCCTTGGATGGTGGTCATCACTATTTCATCACCTGCCTTGAGCTTATCGATTTGTTCAAAGGGGGCACCGTAGGTTGAGCGGTGTCCAGCGATGGCAGCGTTTCCTACTTGACCGGGGAAAGCAGTGCTAGGGTAGTGGCCAGGACCTTTGCGCAGGTCACTCGCTCGCACTCCCTTCACCACTGTCTTGTTTAAGTTGAGTGCTGGGATTTCGATTTGAGCTATGGCTTCACCTTCGTTGCGGTAGAGCATTTGCAGCCATTTTTCGTCGGCTCTTGCTGAGCCTGTATTTATTGAACTATCTATTGAATTATTTATTGACCTATCTATTGAACTCGGATCTGTGTCGTTTAGATCATTTGTTTGAGCATTTCCTAAACCCTGCATGGTGTTTATTGTTGGATTGTTTATTGTTGGATTTGTTGCAGGATCTGCTGCTACAACGCTGGCTGAGGCGGCATTGTTTGAATTAGATGGGTTGGCTGCCTGAGATTCTGTCAACAGGGTATCGAAGTCGTTTGCGAGGGTATCTTGATTGCGGGCTTCTATGATCCCTGTGCCCCAAAGCTGGAAGACCCCAAAAAGTAGTATCAAGACCCCGAGAGCGATGATGGTTTTACCTAGTCCTCCTAGTATGCGCACCGCAGACACGACGCTGATTCTACGACGCTGATTGTGGGCACAGGGTTTCTTGTGGGCGTGTTCTACGAGAAGTGGGGTGAGTTAGTGGTAATTGGTTGTTTCTGTTTAGTCGGAAACCGGTAGGATCTCTACTGCTGCCTTACAGCCAGCAACATCAGCTAGCGCCGCGTCGCAAGATACCAGCAGAGCGTCAAGTGCTTCCGCTAGTGCGAGGTAGATCCCGTCATAGACGGTCACGTTGGATCGCAACGCAAATGCCCGGGGCAACAGCTCGGTGTGTGGGAACCGCCGGATCGGGAGGTCTGCTAGATCTTCGAACGCCTCGGTCGCACGAGTTGCTGATATTTCACCTCGCAACACGAATCGCCGGATCGCTTGGCCGATTTCAGCGTCTAAGAGGTGCGGGGCGCAGACAGCTTGACGGGCGGCTAACCGCTTCGCCAACGATGTTGCAGCTAGCGAATTTGGTCGTAACAGCTTTTCAGCGATTACTGAAGCGTCAGCGATGATCATCGCGATTCGCGTTCGGCTCTTATCGCCTTTGCCGGGGATTCTGACAACTTCACCGGGTAGCGTCCGGCGATGCGGTTTAGCACATCCTCTACAGGCGGTACTGATAGCGTCTGTTCTAGTTCCCGTAATAGGTAGTCGGATAGGCTTAAACCAGCATTTGCGGCACGCGCTTTCGCTTCCCGATGAACGGGATCGGGCACGTTTCGGATCTGAATCATTTTGGTCATGTAGCTAACATTAACGCATGCGCTACACATGAAGACCGGTCGACGTGGTCGACAGCTAGCCGAAGTCAACGCTGACCAAGCATTTAGCTCAGTAGTTTCTCGACGGCCATCTCTACCGAGTTGCCTTCGGGGGAGGTCTCAAGCCGGGCTCGGAGCTTTTTGCGGATTGTCGTAACGGTGGCCTTGTGATTGTCGGCGAGGATTGCATTGAGTTGGCGTTTGGCGGCAGTTTTCGCCATCACTTCTGCTTCGTAGCTGTTGAGGTGCTCGGTGAACTCGTCTTTGTTGTAGCGAGCGAGAATCTCTGCGCCCGCTTGTTTGAGTTGTGGGTCGCTCAAATCCAAATGCACAGGAACTTTGCTCATTACTAGGTTGGATCCATAGGTTAGATCTGGCATGAGAAACAGCAGACCTAGCTCAGCGTGACAGGGGTAGATACCTCGGTAAAGAAGTCATTAGCAAAGAAGTCATTTCCCTTGTTGTCGGTCACGATGAAGGCGGGGAAGTCTTGCACCTCAATCCGGTACACAGCCTCCATCTCTAGTTCGGGGTATTCCAACACCTCTACTTTGCGGATTGAGTCTTTGGCTAGTCGCGCCGCTGGGCCGCCGATTGATCCTAGGTAGAAGCCGCCGTAGCGGGCGCAGGCATCAACCACCTGTTGTGAGCGGTTGCCTTTGGCGAGCATCACTAGGCTGCCTCCAGCCGCTTGGAATTGATCCACATAGGCATCCATGCGTCCCGCGGTGGTGGGTCCGAATGATCCGGAGGCGTAGCCTTCGGGGGTTTTGGCTGGACCGGCGTAGTAAACCGGGTGATCGCGCAGGTACTCCGGCATGGGCTCACCAGCGTCGAGGCGCTCTTTGATCTTGGCATGGGCGATATCTCTAGCCACAACCAAAGTGCCGCTAAGCGACAGTCGAGTTTTCACTGGATATTGTGACAGCTCGGCGCAAATATTAGCCATGGGTTGATCTAAGTCGATGCGCACCACTTGGTTGCTTAGTTCGTTGTCGGTGACCTCTGGCAAGAAGCGGGCTGGATCGGTTTCGAGTTGCTCTAGAAAGATTCCCTCAGAGGTGATCTTGCCCAGAGCTTGACGGTCGGCTGAGCAAGATACTGCTATTCCTACCGGACACGAGGCACCATGACGGGGAAGGCGGATCACCCTCACGTCGTGGCAGAAGTACTTGCCACCAAATTGAGCGCCGATGCCGAAGTTGCGGGTCAGCTCTAGTATGCGGTTTTCCCACTCTAAATCTCGATAGGCGTGACCTGTGATCGAGCCTTGTGTGGGCAAGCCATCTAAATAGCGGGCCGAGGCGTATTTGGCAACCTTCAAGGTGTACTCCGCAGAGGTGCCGCCAATGACCACCGCCAAGTGATAGGGCGGGCAGGCAGAGGTGCCTAGAGTTCGCAGCTTCTCATCCATAAAACTGGTGAGCGACTTGGGGTTCAATAGCGTCCTTGTTTTTTGAAACAGAAACGATTTGTTGGCTGAGCCGCCACCTTTGGCCATGAACAAGAATGAGTAGGTGTCTCCCTGTGTGGCGTAGATTTCAACCTGGGCTGGCAGGTTGTTAGCCGTGTTGCGCTCTTCGAACATGGTCAGCGGGGCTAGCTGTGAGTAGCGCAAGTTGGAGGTCTGGTATGTGTCGAACACACCCCGTGAGATGGCCTGCTCGTCGTCGGCATCGGTGAGCACCCGCTCACCCTTGTGGCCCACCACAACCGCGGTGCCGGTGTCTTGGCAGCCGGGCAGCACGCCGCCCGCCGCTATGTTGGCATTGCGGAGCAGCTCAGTGGCTACGAAACGATCGTTGTCTGAGGCTTCAGGATCTTTCAATATGGCGGCTAACTGAGCCAGATGTCCTGATCGCAGCAGATGGGCGATGTCCCGCATGGCCTCAGCGGTGAGCAAGCGCAGCGCTTCGGGCTCTATTTGCAGGAACTGGCGATCTCCTAGTGTGATGGTGGACACATGGTCTGTGGTCAGCAGGCGATACTTGGTGTTGATATCGGGCTCGGTGTGAAGCAGCGGGGTGTATGCGAAGTTGGTCATTTGGCTTGTCTGCGTTGTGTTTGCATTTGTTTCGTTTGCATGACATCTGCGCTAGCCCAGCGCTGGTGTTCCGTTAAATGGAGATGGGTCTTCGGCGGCTGGTATCAGCGGGGTATGCCAGCTCATGGCCCGGCTAAGTTGGTTAGCAAAGTTACGCCACTCTTTGGGATTCCAGCCTTGGGCCTGTGTGCGCAAGTTGAGCTGATGATCTAGATGCACGATGGCAGGAAGTGATTGCAGCCCTAGAGCCTTTACCACGTAGCGGTCTTCATCGGCGAAGGTGAGGATCTCTTCGGCCCATGGCCCAAGAAAACTTTTGGCTTCTCCAGGGGTGCCGGTGACCAAATAGGCCACTCGGCAATCAGCCCCCGCAAAGTTGCGCAACACCCTGCCTGAGGTATTCAAGATCCAAGAACTCTCATGGGTATAGGGATCTAGCACGACCATCACCAGATGAAACACGGTAACCCAGTCGCTAATCGGACGAGCCTCGCCGTTGATGGGCATCAGCGACACAGCGGCATCTACGACTACTGGATCATGTTCTTGGGCTTGGTCTTGAACATCGCCTGCCCGCAAATCAGATTGGTTTGCCATTAAGTGAGAAGTTATCGCAAGTTGGTGGCGTAACCTTGTGTTGTACATTGTCTTGTGTTGTACATTGTGTTGTACGTTTATTGTTGTACGTTTATTTATGTATTTAGCTGATATATGTTTAGCTATATATGTTTAGCTATATATTTAGCTAAGATTTAGTTGTGTATCTGCGATATGTGGCCCGCTGACGTTTCAGAAGCTCCCCCTGAAGCGCTCTCTGATGTTGCTTGGGCGTTTGATCAAGCACATTTTCGTCAGGTAATGGGGTATTTCCCTACTGGGGTGACGGTTGTGACCGCCGCTGGGCCGCAGGGAACAACGGGTCTGGCTATTGGTTCTTTTGGTTCGGTGTCGCTTGAGCCTCCGTTGGTGATGTTCATGCCTGCTAAGCAGTCTTTGAGTTGGCCTCAGATTGAGGTCGCCGGGCATTTTGGTGTGAACATTTTGGCTGCTCATCAAGCTGAGGTGTCGCAGCGTTTTGCTTCTCACGCAACAGACAAATTTGTGGGGCTCAGATGGTCTCCAAAGGTTAGCGGTGCCCCCATTTTTGAAGATTCGTTGGCTTGGGTGGATTGTAAAATAGAACGGGTTATTGAAGCTGGTGATCATTGGATTGTGCTGGGATTAGTATTAGACCTTGGGGTTCAGGGAGGTGTTTCTGGTTCGTGCAGCGCTATTTCATCAGAAGGGCTGACGGAAGGTTCGTCAGTAGGACCGCTGATCTTTCTGGGCGGCGAGTATGGTTCGTTTCAACCGCTGGTTCAGCAGCCGCCAGCTCAGTAGGTCATGCTTAGCAGTTCATGATTAAGTTCATGCCAGTAGTTCATGCTCATGAGGTCATATACATGAGATTAAATACATGAGGTCACGGTCACATAAATGCCTGTTTATGCTTTAGGCGAAGTTCAACCCAACATCCACCCTGATGCTTTTGTACATCCTCAAGCTGTGATAATCGGCAAGGTTGTCGTTGGTGCAGAATCCAGCATCTGGCCGGGAGCGGTGCTACGAGGAGACGGAGCTGGCATCACGGTGGGCGAACGTACCTCTATTCAAGACAATGTCGTTTTGCATAACACCATGTATGACTGCACACAGGTGGGTAATGATGTCACCGTCGGTCATCTAGCCCATTTAGAAGGTTGTATTGTTGAAGACGAGGCTCTCATTGGCGTGAGTTCGGTGGTGCTCCCCAAAGCGGTTGTTGGCAAGGGGGCTTTGGTGGCGGCTTGTGCTGTGGTGACCAATTCTATGGAGGTGCCCTCGTTGGCTCTTGCTTTGGGGATTCCGGCAAAGATTCGTGAAGGTCATATGCAAGAGGGGAGCAACCTACACAACGCGAGAGGCTACGTAGAACGCGGCTACATGTACCGCTCAGAGATGCGTGAGCTTGATCCCAAAGAACTGGGCATCTGGCAGCCACCTACTTGCTAGTCGCTTGAATAATATTAATACCTGATTAATGCCGGTAGGATTTACTTACCTAGTTCACACTCATCGTTAGGATTTGGACATGTCTTCGGAAGCACTTGCTTTGGACCTGAGCCGTTACAAGCTTGGTTGGAGCGATGAAGAGGATTATGTATATAAGCCCAAGAAGGGGCTGAATACTGACATCGTGCAAGAGATGTCGTTTATGAAGAATGAGCCCGATTGGATGCGGGATTTTCGATTGAAGTCGCTAAAACGTTTCGAAAAGCGGCCCATGCCCTCATGGGGTGGGGATATGTCGGAGATCGATTTCGACAACATTTACTACTACATCAAGCCCACCGAAGATCAGGTGGATGCCTGGGAAGATTTGCCAGATGCCATTAAGGACACTTACGAGAAGCTGGGCATACCCGAGGCCGAACGTAAGTACTTGGCTGGAGTGACAGCTCAGTATGAGTCGGAGGTGGTGTTCCACCGCAATCGTGAAGATTTAGAGCGTCAAGGCGTGCTGTTTTGTGATATGGATACGGCACTGCGGGAATACCCTGAGTTGGTAAAAGAACACTTTGGCACCATCATCCCGCCCGGGGACAACAAGTTTTCTGCGCTGAACTCAGCAGTTTGGTCGGGTGGCAGCTTTATCTATGTGCCGCCCGGTGTGACGGTGGAGATGCCGTTGCAGGCTTATTTCCGCATTAATGCCGAGAACATGGGGCAGTTTGAACGAACCTTAATTATCGCTGATGAGGGGTCTCAGGTTCACTACATAGAGGGTTGCTCGGCACCTGTGTATACCACCGATTCATTACATTCGGCGGTGGTAGAGATTTTGGTGAAGGAGTCGGCCAGGGTTACCTATACAACTATCCAGAACTGGTCTAACAACGTGTACAACCTTGTTACCAAGCGGGCTAAGGTCGAAGCTGAGGGACACATGGAGTGGATCGACGGCAACATCGGCTCTCGACTGACCATGAAGTATCCCGCAGTGGTGATGGTAGGTCCTAAAGCTTCCGGCGAGGTGTTGTCGGTAGCCTACGCTGGCCCTCATCAGCATCAAGATGCTGGGGCAAAGATGACCCACGCTGCTCCTGAAACCACATCCAAGATTGTGTCTAAATCGATATCCAACGGTGGTGGGCGAACCAGCTACAGGGGCTTGGTTCGGGTGGAAGATGATGCTCACGGTTGTCGTAGCCATGTGCAGTGCGATGCGCTCATCTTGGATGAGGACAGCGTGTCGGACACCTACCCCTACATGGAGGTGGGTGCCCGTGATGCTGAGATCGGCCACGAGGCCACCGTCTCTAAGGTGGCCGATGAGCAGCTCTTCTACTTGATGAGCCGGGGGCTGACCCAAGAGCAGGCTATGGGCATGATCGTTAACGGTTTCATTGAGCCGATAACCCGCACTTTGCCGATGGAGTATGCAGTGGAGTGGAGCCGTCTGATTGAACTGCAAATGGAGGGGTCAGTCGGCTAATGCCCATGCGGCAAGACTGCAAGTACTTTGAGAGCCGGTCGTATCCTAATGGTGAGACCGTGCGTAAGTGTGATTTGGATCTGGCACCCGAGGCTCCTTGGCGTTGTCCTGACGACTGTTCGGCTTATGAGCGTCGCATGGTGGACGTGAACTGGTCGCATGGCTCATTGGTGACACCGCCGACCCCAGCCGAACCCAAGAGCGTGGGCACTGATAGTAGTATCGGTGCTTTGCTAGATGCGGCTGAGGACATTGTGAATGATGCGGCTCCGCAAGTGCTGGCCGATTTAGAGAAGGAGTCAAAGAAAGAGAACGCGCTGCGCAAGTTTCGAGTGCGTGGTCAACGAAAGGCTAAGCGGCATCGGCGCCGTCGGCGTTTGTGATTTCGCCAAACTTTAGTCCCGAGCTAGCTGGAGCTTTGCCTGGTCCAGAGTGGTTGGTATCTCGCCGCGTTGCTGCGGCTGAACAAGCAGCAGTTGGCGCGCTGCCTACTCCAAAAGAAGAGGTGTGGCGCTATACCCCTATTAGCAAGCTAGATCTGGCACGATATCAGCTCAGCACTGAGCCAGGGGGAGTATCACCGGTGCCAGTGCCGCAAATGCCAATGGCTAAGGCTAACCCTGAGACTGTTCAGGATGATCTGGCTGATGATCTTGTTGATGGCAGCGATCTTGCTGAGAGTATCTTAGTGGACACCAGCAACGGGCGACTTTGCGCAGTCAACGGTGACGATCGGGCAGGTGGTGCAGTTAACGGGTTAGGTTCCAAGGGTTTGCAAGTGCGGACGCTGAACGCGGACGATGCTGAGCTAGCAGCCTCAGTGGATGTGGATCTGTTTGCGTTGATGAACACTGCTTTCAGCGTAGAACCGGTGTTGGTGAAAGTGCCTGCTGGGGTGGATGTTCCGGCAACGATCGTGGTGCGCCATTGGTTTGATGTTGATGGTGCCGCAGTGTTTCCTCGGCTGATTATCGATGCTGGCCCCGACTCTTCAGTACGAGTGCTCGAATTGTATGGCTCTAGCGATATAGCTGCCTTTGTGAGCCCTGTGGTAGAGATCAGAGCTGCGGCTGCGGCCCGGGTGGGCTATCTGGCTGTGCAGGACTTGGGGCCTAAGGTGTGGCATATTGGCTCGCAGGTTTGCCACATTGCTTCACAAGCTCATCTGCGAGCGTCTACCGCTGCATTGGGTGGGGAGTATGCCCGCATGCGGTTGGACACCCATTTGCTGGGTCGAGGGGCTACTGGTGATCTGATCTCGCTTTACTACGGCGACGGTGAGCAGACACTCGATTTCCGCACATTTCAAGATCACGTTGCTCCAGATACCTCGAGCAGCTTGTTATTCAAAGGTGCGGTGGACGATTCCTCGAGGTCGGTGTACACCGGCATGATTCGGGTACGTCCCGACGCTCGAGGCACTAACGCTTATCAGACCAATCGCAACATCAAGCTGAGTGAGACTGCTTGGGCGGAATCGGTACCCAATTTAGAGATTGAGAACAACGAGGTGCGTTGTAGTCATGCCTCAGCAGTGGGGCCTATAGATCACGATCAGCTCTTTTATTTGGAGAGTCGAGGAGTGCCTACTGAAACTGCTGAGCAGTTGATCGTGAGAGGTTTTTTTGATGAGGTATTAGAACAGTTTTCAGTGCCCGAGGCGGTGCCAGCCGTGCGGGAGCGCCTTCAAGCCAAGATTGCAGGATTAAGTGCAGGGCTCATAAGTGCAGGACTAAGTAGTGGGTATGAATAATTCTATGAGCAATTCCAAGGACAGTTTAACCAATGGCAATTTAATCAAGGGGGGCTTAATCAAGGGGGGCTTAACTAATGGGGGCTTAACCAATGATAAATTAAGGGGTAATTGTAATCCGAGAGATAATCCGAGCGATCAGGCCAGCAAAACTAATCGGGTACACCTATGCCAGTATCAAGAGCTAGGTGAATGCGAGGCGCGGCGCTTTGATGTGGTTCAAGATGGGTTTACTTACAAGGTAGCGGTAATCCGCCTTGGCGATGATGTGTATGCCCTGGGCGACACTTGCAGCCACGCTAATTTCTCGTTGTCGGAGGGTGCGGTGGATGCTGAGGATGGCACAATCGAGTGTTGGAAGCATGGCAGTTTATTTTCGCTGACTACAGGAGAGGCTTTGACTTTGCCTGCTACCCGACCGGTGCCGGTTTACCGTGTAGGAGTGACTGACGGTGAGGTGTGGTTAGAGCTAGATGGATGATCTGGCGGGTGATTTTGGATTGAGCCCATGAGTGAGCTGATTATTGAAGATCTTCAAGTGCGAGTGGGCAATCAAATGGTGCTTAATGGCGTGGATTTGAGGGTGTCTTCGGGTGAGGTTCACGCGGTTATGGGCCCTAATGGTTCGGGCAAATCCACCTTGGCGTATGCGATCATGGGCAAACCTGGCTACGAGGTTGTCTCAGGCGCTATCACGCTTAGAACTGGGAGAACAGTCATTTCTAGAGAAACAGTTACTCCTGAGAATACTCCCAGAGACAGGGTAGATCTTATAGACCTTGTGGGCTTATCTCCGTGGGAGCGAGCCCACGCTGGACTTTTTTCTACGCAGCAGTATCCCACCGAAGTGCCTGGAGTGGGCTTAGAGAACATGCTTGAAGAGGCGGTTGCCGCAGCGGGAGGAGATCGCAGCGCAGTAGAGGTTCAGGTGGCTGATGAGGCCGAGTTGGTGGGCTTTAATGCTGATTTGTTGTATCGCTCATTGAACGTGGATCTTTCAGGCGGTGAAATGAAGCGCAGCGAGGCCGTACAGCTAGGCGTGCTGCGGCCTCGTATTGCCATCTTGGACGAATTGGACAGCGGCCTTGATGTGGATGCTTTGGCAGCGGTGAGTCATCGCATAGAGCAAGCCACCCAGCAAGACAATTTGGGAGTACTGGCTATTACACATTTCAGCCGTTTGCTAAGCGTGTTGCGTGCTGACGTGGTGCATATCATGATTGATGGTGTCATCAAAGAAACCGGTGGGCCTGATCTAGCCGCACAACTCGAGCAGACTGGCTATGACCCGTGGCTTGACAAACGTGCGGAATCTCCAGTTGAGATTTATCTTGGAGATTCTGAAGATTATAGGGACTATGAGAGATTATAGGGACTATGAGCCCAGATAATCAACGGCTGCTGTCTGATGAAGAAATTGCCGCTGCGTTGGCTAGCTCTGAGTTCAGCGGATGGGCACGACAAGGCGATAAGCTGTGTGCTTCTTTTAAGTTTGTTGATTTTTCAGAAGCGTTTGGGTTTATGTCACGCGTGGCGCTGATTTCTGAGAGGCTGTTTCATCATCCCGAATGGTCTAATGTTTGGTCTGAGGTGCAGATTGCTATAACCAATCATGCTGCTGGAGGCATCACAGAACTAGATCTAGAGTTCGCTCGCCAAGTGAATCGCTTGAGCTGAAAGCAGCGCTGTCTTCAAGGATACTCTCTTTAAGCATACTGTTTTTAAGCACATTGCTTTCAAGGATGTTGCTTGCAAGGTTAAATGGTTCGTCAAATGGTCCGGGTGGGGGTTGGGTTGTCCATTTACCGGTGCGTGTGTCTTTGATGGTTTGCCAGCCTTGGTCGTGGATGTTGTGGTGGCAGTCGTTGCAGACGAGCACGAGGTTGGGGTAGTCGGAGGGTCCGCCGTTTTTCCAGAAAACAACATGGTGAGAGAAGCAACGGTTAGGTGCAGCGCCGCAGCCGATGCATCCCTGATCGCGGATTGTTAGGGCGATGCGCTGCGCGTCGGTGGCGGTGCGGCGGCTGCGGCCGAGCCACAGGTTTTGGGTTTTGGCATCGAAAACAGCAGGGAAGATATCGGCTTGAAGGGCTAGATGCACCAGTTCTTGCATGGGCAGTGGGTTGCCGTCTGCAAGTCGAGCGTTTACAAGCTCGCGCTTGGTGGCATCGTAGTCGGCTACTAGCACTAAGGCGATGCCTTTGGCTTTGCCTTTTTCTGATTCTAAGATCAGCTCGGCCAGTGCATCGGCCATGCGTTGTTGGGGAGTGCGGCGAGCCTTAGGGTCTTCTTGGTTCCACAGCTCACGTTCTTTGGCGGCAACGACTGCTGCTATGTGTTCGCCGGTTGTCGGGTCGTATTCGCCGGAGAGGATGAACATACCGGTATCGCGGTTTTTGAACATGCGGGCCGTTCGTTTTTGTTTTTGACGCTCCAGAATGGCTTGCCCGTCGTCACCAGAGAGATCGTGTTGTTGGCGGCGCAGCGTTTTTTCAAACTCATCATAACCTTGTTCTTTTGCTGCTTTTATTAACGACTGTTCGTTGATGGGCCCCTCAGAGGAGGCTCGGGCGATGAGCCGGGCGTGGTCTTGGGGGATTTCGCCAGCGACTAGGGCCTGTGATGTGTCTTGCAGCGTTGCTAATTGTTCTGCCGCTTTGACGTCGTGGTAGGCGGCTCGCTTGGAGGATCGCAATTCTTCGCGCACCACCCGTTCGGCGGTAACTGTGTTGTGCTGACAGGCTATTTCAGCTAGGGCCTGAGATTTTAGCGCTGCCAATTTTGACTCGGCCTGTCCAATCAAGCTGATCTGTTCTCGCAGCATCTCTTCTGAAAGCCCTGCTACGTCTATGGCATTGATGCACACCGTAGCGCCGCAACCACCCGTAATGGAGTGCTGGGTTTTGCTGGACTCCGCTTGAGTGTGTGCAAATCTCATAGTTGTAAGCATAGCAGTAGCTAGTGACAATAACACTCTGATTATCGTATAAAAATAGAAAAAAACTTAGAATAATATTAACATTATCAACATCAACCACAAAGAACCTGAATTGCTGCTAAATTATTGGATAATTGCTTGATTGGCTGGATTGCTTTGTCTTGTGAGATGCGTTTGTTAGATGAGTTGGGTTCGATTTTTTGTGTGTATCACTGTGTACCTGTGATATTTACAGGGCACTTGTTACTTGCAGGAGAATCTTGGAGGTGTATTAGTGCGGAACATCACCGTGGCAATAGATGAGGAAACGCACAGGTTGGCGCGAATTCGAGCGGCGGAATTGGAAGCTGAGCGTCGCCAAAGGCTGTTAGGCGAGGTTATCGACGACATCACCAGCAACGACGGAGGCTTGCGCGTGGCCGCTAATGTTTCTCGTAGCACCCTGTATGACCGCAGCGCGCTTCGTTGGCATCAACATCTTGTTGTACGCCGTTAGCGCGTGGTCTGAGGATTAGTCCTGTTTTCCCCCTACCATCAAGGGAGTGTTGGGACAGGTTTAGTGCAGCAGGAATCGCCGGAGAAAGAGTGACCCCGCCTCAGCCGCATTTCGCTATTGGGAGGCTTTCCAATTGGTCAAGATTGTGCCTATGTAGTGTGCAGCAGCCACTATGCCTGCTACTCCTGTTGCAATGAGTCAGTGCTCATCTGCTTGAAAATCAGCAAAAATGTGTGCAGGTATCTCTGTGGCTAAAGCCGCTACACCAGCGTGAACAAAAACGTTAATCGCCTTAGGTCTATTTGTTGAGAGGTGGGGGTGTGATGTGTCAGGATTTGCTGTTGCGGCGCAGTGTGATGTGCCGGTGAGCGGTGACTGACAGGGCGTAGCGCGAATGGTCGTCACATCAGGTGATGGTTTTGGCCTCAGAGCTGTTGGCGAGAGTCCAGTAGCAGAAATCGGATTGCCATAGCTGGGTAGGCAGATCGGCGGTGAAACGTGTGTCAGAGGATTTGGGACGTTTTTTAGGATTCGCATCAACAAGACCACGCTCGACTAGGCGGCGGCGTACCGTGGAGGGTGACACTACGATCTGATAGCGCGAAGCGAGATATCAGCACACAGTGTGCGGGCCAGCGTCGAGACCTTGCGCTTGTAGTTTTGCGCGCAGGTTCACAACCAACTTAACAGTTGTCTCGCACACCTTAGTTGGTGAGGTGTTAGGCCGACGAAACGAGCCTTAAACGCGGCCTCACCATCGGCATGGTAACGGGCCACCCAGCGCGACACCGTGGCCTTAGATACCTTGCAATACCTAGCTGTTTGGGCTTGTGAGACCAACTTTCTAAAACGACTGACAAGACCAGTGAACGGCGTAAACTCATACACCAACATCAGCGCACCCAAACGTTTCACATGTCCTGAACCGTCATATTGAGAGTGGGGGTGCCGCGAGTGGTCTTTAGGGTATTGTCTAGGATTTGCAGATCTTTGAGATGGTCTGAGGGGAAACTTCTGCTACAGCGGCGATGTCCCGAAGAGAAGCGCCGTTGGCATGAGCTAGGCGCACCGTTGTCTCCCACTGTTCGCTGATGTCATGTTTTTCTTGGGTAGCGCGTTCCACAACTCGGAGCGCGGCACCTTGAGCACTGCTGGAGATCTCGATCTCGTCAAGATCCCAGCGAGAAGTGGCCTTGCTCATTTTGCCTCCCTGATCGCTCGGCGTATTTTGGCAATGACATCTTGGATAAAGATTGCGGCTACAAGTTGATCACTGCGACGCTCCAGGATCTCAGCGACCCCGTTAAGCGCTTCAAGGGTGTGGGCCAGTTCGACCTCGTCGAGTTCTACGGCGATCCACACGATCTGAGTGTATTAAATAGACAGGCTGTCTAAAATCTAGACAGAATGATTGATGTCGCTGAGTTTTATGCTTTCCATTGCCCGTATGCGACTCCTCTGACACGTGGCTCGCGGGCGAGTAGCTCTCCGAGTTCTGCTATCTCTTCGATGTCCCAGCCCAAAGCGTCGCACACGGCGGCATCCCAACGTTGGCGGATAGGGGTATAACCATCGCGGAACTGTGGGACGATTTCATTGCGGGTCGCTTCCCAGCATGTGGCTAGAGTTTTGACAATATCGCGGTCGGATAGATCGGGGATGGGCAGCTCGCAATTTATGGCCTTTGCGCTGTATACCGGAAAGCTGAGTTTACGTCCTGGGTGTCGATTTAATAGCAGGCATCCTACAGTGGAGTTCAGGAATACTGCGGCGGCTTTAGATTGGATGGCATTCAGCTCTGTGACAGGCATCCAGCTGTTACCAACATAGGTTGCGTTAGATGCTACTGCGGTAACTCGTCCAGTGCTTGTGTCCTGTCCTGCTGTCACTAGCAAGTGTCCAGCCTTGTGGAGTATTTGAGGGTCTTTTCCTTGTTTGCTGATCCAATACTGATCGGGAATGCCCTCGATAGATGATTGGGCTTCAGCACTTGTGGATTTCAGAATTGGGAAAGAACCAGATTCACCGGCTTTTGAGGGGCGGTAATCGCCTCTCAAAAGCTGGCCTGTCGCGTGGCACGACAGGCCAGCATCGCTCATGGAATGTAGATTCCTATGTTCTGCGAAGTTGGCACCAGCTTCAGCGAGTTCGGGTGACCGCCAGACGGCGGCAGACCAGTCGCCCTTTTGGATTCGTTCTGCGGGCCAGTAAGAGGTTTCGCCCCAGCCGTCGGGGAGTGTCCCTGATTCGCAGGCGTGAATGCCAGCAAAGAGATGCTTGGCTTCGCTATCGTCTTGGGGAAGTCGGTCGAGCGAGATGATTCTGGTGGGGGTGCAGCGGGATTGATCGCGGCGGAACACAACGATGCTGCCATTCATGTTTCCGTGTTGGCTGAGGTCAACGTCATTTGCTTGTTGGCAGGTGAGGATGGAGTGAACATGGAATCGTTTAGCGAGTTCGAGGCGTTCGGGTAGCCCCGATGAATTGGTGAGTGCTGTCGTGGGCAGTATCGTCGCGAATACTCCCTCCTCCCGGTCCAGGCAGAGGTCTGCTAGGGCCGCGAATCGCGGCCCTAGCGAGTTCTTATCTAAGAACTCGCTAAGGGGTCTGTCAGCGTCGGCTAGGAAGCCTTCGAGGGTGTCCATTCTACTACGTAGCGCTTTTTGGTCTTCGGGATCGAACTTTTCGCCCATTTTGGTGCGGTTGGTGAACGGGGGGTTCATAATCACGATGCGGGCGTTGCTGGCAGCATCGGCGGCGTCGTCCATTTCGGGGCCTTGCAGCATGCTGTGGTCTTCGATACCGGTTTTGACGCTGCTAGAGGCAGCGGCATCGTCGAACAGTCGACCCGCATTTACGATGCTTCGTCGGGCGAACAGTTCAGGTGATCCGGCTGCAACCGTGCCATCGGGCTGGGGGCCGTAGGGCATCTGGTGGAGACCCATCTTGCGGTACTTCACGTCGGTGTTGCCCGACATAAGTTGTGTAGCTGCTAGTTGGAGCGACACGGGGTTGATGTCGAGTCCTTTTAGTACCTTCTCGACGGCCACCTTCTGCAACTCGGCTAGCTTTGCTTGGTCAGCGCCACAGATAGTGGCGCGGCGCTTCATCTCTGTCATCACCGCGGTGAGAAGCGTCCCCGACCCGCATGCTAAGTCGACGGTTTTGTGGTCTCGCCAAACATCGGGGTCAGACCAGTCAAGCGTGTTGTCGGGGTCAATAGCTTCTAGCGCAAGCCTTGCGGCGATGGTTGCTGCCACTGGGCGGGTGAAGAACGCTCCATCTGAGGATTGGTCGCCCATAACCTCGTTGAACAGCGCGCCAGCATGGTCTGTGCCCATATCGGCGTAGGTTTCGGCGATCATCTCAGCTTCGCCTGCTATGTGGCGCAAGGCGCGGTGCAGCCCGCCGAGCCTGCCCGTTCGCTTTGCTGTTTTTAGGGCTTGGATGGCCGGTTCGATAACCGGCAAGAAGTCCTGTCTGGTGATGGCATTCCATGAGTCACGGAACATCTCGTCCGGCTCGGGCGATGCTTTGACATCAGCGAGGGCTTCGATGCCACGGTGTCTGAGCCATCCTCCGGCGTGGATTCGCTGATGCAGCATCGCCGCGTTCATCCACAGCAACGCGGCGATGGTTGCCCCGTCGGCTCTCGGCTTGTCTTTCTTGGTGCTAGACAAGCGGTTCAACCCGAAGTGCTCATCTAGCGCCGCGGCTAGCCCCGACTCGTAGTGGATGTGCCTAGCAGCCTCTTTCACGGCCCCTTCTAGCAGGTTTAGATCGCGTTTGATCTTGTTGCCCGTCAGCCCCGACTTTTCCAGCAGGTTCATCGCAATGTCTGCGCCTATGTGCTCGGTTAGATCAACTAGCACTCCTTGGACGTAAGCCTCAAAAGCGGCTTTTTTCTGCGCTTGTTGCTCTTTTCGCTTTTGATCGCGTTCGGTCGGGTCGGGAAGCGGTCTGCCGCGTTCGCCGTTGGCAACTTTGGCGGCTCGTCGTTTGGTCTGTCTTTCGTTGACATCTCCTTTTTCTTGGTTGGTCTTTGGCTTGTGACGCACCACCGTGTCTGTGCGTGTTTCGGTGCTGCCGTCGGAGCGCTTGGTGTGGACGATCATGGCTGTTGGCTGATCTTTGAGCTCAGACCACAGGGTTTCGTCAAACGGCTCGGTGTTGTCGAAGTCCAACAGGGGGAGGTCTTGCTTCACGGCGGCGCGGGCAATGTCTTCGGCTATCTCTCGGCTGCCCTTCACCACTGCATATGAGAGATTCTTTCGTATTGGGGTGCCTACTGCTACAACAGTTCTCAATTCCGCTGGCGGCGGCTCATCGAGGGGTAGTTGGATGGTTAGCATTTCTGGCAGGGCATCTTCAATGCGGGTGTCGTGGGCGCGTAACGCCTGAAGGATGTCGCCGAGCTCACGCCAGCCCTCGTGCTTGTCGCTGATGGCAAGAAACCGCTCGGCATCTTCGCCGGGGGGAATGACAACTGGGACGATTATGTAGCCGAGTTCTTTGCCTTGAGCACGCCGCATCGCTCGTCCCACTGCTTGTACAACATCGATGGGTGACTTGCGGGGTTCTAAGAATGCGACGGCTGACAGCGACGGTGAGTCGGTACCCTCTCCGAATATTCCGACATTGAGAATGCCATGCGGCTCATCTGCATCTGCGGCGGCAAGTCGGCGTTTGGCCTCATCGCGTTTAGCCACTGAAGATGAGGCATCGAGATGCTCTAGTTTGTAGTCGGGGGCAGGACTGCTTGCTTGTTTGGCGACCCATTTTCTCACAGAATCGGATTGCAATACGGTAGTCATCGCCTTGCTACGGGCGATTGTGTTTAGAAATCCAATGCACGATCTGATGGGAACGTGGCTTTCGCCTTTCGCCATAGCTCCGCCTCCCATTGCGAGGGCAAAGGCCATTCCCTTGAGGTAGTCGCCAGTGGTGGGAAGCTCATTGCCGCGCTTAGGGCGGGAGTTTGAGGGTTTCCCCCGTGCAGATGCAGCGCTGACGGCTTGTTTTGCTTCGAGTGCTGCTTGTTCGTCGGCTTGGCGGACCAGAAGATTGGCGATGTCGATTGCCTCTTGACCTCCGACTCCCATGGCGATGATCCGATAGTCGGATAGCCACCCGTTACGGACGGCATCGATGTAGGAGCGGCGGTAAAGTTCAACCCCGAAAATCGACTGATCGTCCATATGACGGACAACGAAGTCGCCATTCTTGGAGCGCCCAGTGGCCTCTGCCATGGCTGCATCGCCATAGATACGCGGTGTGGCCGTTTGATATATGCGGTATGTCGCTGGGAACTCCTTACGGTCATGGCATAGCGTGAACTCACGCAGCCTCTCATCTTGGGCGGTGCTCCGGTTGCGCCGTCGTACTCCCGCTGTGCGGTGCGCCTCGTCGCAGATAAGCACCTTGAACGCGTCAGCGGCATCAGCTTGGGCTATCCCCTTTGAGATGCGCTGTGCCGACTGATATGTGCCGAAAACCACGCTTATGGTGCTTTTGGAATCAGCGTAATTGGAATCGCCGTTTCGGCGCTGCTTAATCCAGTTGGCTATCTCGACAGAATCGGTGGTTACGGGACAGCCCCTAATCTCTTCGGTGGTCGTCAAGCCCCTGTCTATGGTGGCATCGTCTTCGTTGGCCACCTTCTCTTCGTCATCGGCGGCAACGCCTTTATCAGAGCACACCGCCAGCGTGCGTAGGCGAGCTTTGGCGTGTTGGAGGAACTCGCGGCGTATCTGTGCCACCAAAGCAATTGATGGGCACAGCACCACCGACAATTCGCCCGTGTGGGTCAGCCCTTCGATGATTTGTAAGGCAATGCGGGTTTTGCCAGCACCACACGGCAGTACTATGCGGCCGCGGGCTTCTCCTCTGGGAATGTTTTCTTCTTCGGCAAGCTCGTTGGCGCGCAGTCGGGCAATTGCTGTCTCAACGGCCTCTTGTTGCATGCATGAACGAGTCTGGGGGGGGG
>VYCQ01000024.1 GCA_009843865.1 Acidimicrobiia bacterium | reverse complement strand
ATGAGTTGTTATTTCCGTTTGTCACAACTATCTTGTTTTTTATGGTTGGTGGTTGTTTTGCAGGTTTTGATCTTATGATCAAACCGCGGTGGGGTAATGTGGGGGTGGGCTTTGGTGCTGATATCCGCAGTGAAGAGCAAAGAGATCATGGCGAGATGTTTTCTCAGGTACGTCCCGAAGACTTGAATAAGTTTGGGCTTATCCCCGAGTTTATTGGCCGGTTGCCGGTGATAGGCGTGGTGTCGAACTTAGAACGTGACATGTTGGTACGCATTTTGGTGGAACCCAAGAATGCCTTGGTGCGACAGTATTGCAAGTTTTTTGAGTTCGAGAACGTGGAGTTGGTTATCACTGATGATGCTTTAGATGAGGTAGCTAACTTGGCTCTCAGTCGTAACACCGGAGCTAGGGGTTTGCGTGCGATTTTGGAAGAGGTGTTGCTAGATGTGATGTATGAGCTGCCAGGTAAAGAGGATGTGGTTAAGTGCGTGGTGACCGCTGAGGCCGTGCGCGGTGGAGAAAGTCCCCAATTGCTCAATGCGGCTAAGGCCAGCTCAGTTAACCGCACGCGGCGCCAAGCTAGCTGACTTCGAGTCTCTAGAGGAGGCACGGGCGTGGCTAGATGGTCATGTCAACTTGGAGGCAGTTGCTGGTAAGACAGCTAGCTTGTCGTTAGAGCCTATGGCTAAATTGCTGGTCGCTCAAGGCAACCCGCAGTACGACTATCTGGCTATTCACATAACCGGTACCAATGGAAAAGGCTCAGTAGCAGCCATGATAGGGGCGCTGGCCCACGCCTGGGGCATGTCGGTTGGCATTTATTCCAGCCCTCATGTGGAACAGATCAATGAGCGGCTGGTTCATAATGGTGAACCCATTGCTGATGATGATTTAGTAGCTCTTTTAAGCCACCTGCGATTAGTAGAGGGTCACTTAATCACCGCAGGCGTGTTAGACATTTGTTCTTGGTTTGAGTTGGTTACCGCTGCGGCTTTGCGCTGGTTTGCTGATGTGGCAGTGGATCTAGCCGTGGTGGAGGTTGGCAAGCTGGGTCGCTATGATGCCACCAACCTGGTACGAAGTCGGGTTGGGGTAATCACTAACATTGGATTTGATCACACCGACGGATTACCCGGTTGGCAACAAAAGGTGATGGACGAGAAGGCGGGCATTTTGCATCCCGATGCGGTTGCCGTGTTGGGTGTTACCGACCCTGAGCTTGTTGCCTTAGCCGCTCGTCAAAGCCCAGCAGACTTGTTGGTAGCACAGGAGGGTTTTGTTTTAGAACAAAACATTGTTGCGTTGGGAGGCAGGGTGGTGACGGTGCGAACTCCTAGAGCCTGCTATGAGGACATCTTCGTTTCGTTGTTTGGCGAACATCAGGGTCAAAACGCTGCGGTGGCTATAGCAGCGTTTGAGGCACTGGTTGAACAAGAGTTGGATGAAGCGGTGCTGGCAGCGCTAGGCGAGGTAGCGGTGCCTGCTCGTTTTGAGGTGCTGTGTCGCCAACCTTTGGTGATTATTGATGGGGCACATAATCCCAATGGCATGGCGGCAGCGGCCACCACTTTGCAGGCTGAGTTTGATGTGCATGGTGTTGTCATTTGGGTTGTGGGTATGATGGCTGATAAAGATCCCGCAGCAATGTTGGAAGCAATTAGTACAGCCGGAAGTCGTTGTGATTTGCTGATATGTTGCACACCTGATTGGCCAAGGGCACTGCCAGCGGCCGATTTAGCAACAGTTGCTCGTGATATAGGGATTACTGTAGAAGTGTTGCCACGCGTGTCTGAGGCTGTTGAACGTGCCTTGGAATTGGTCGGCGAAGCATCTTATGATTTAGGCAAACCTCAGGATTCTGGCATCTCAGGCGCAGTGATGATCGCGGGTTCTTTATATGTAGCAGGTGCTGCTCGGCTTCACCTGTTGCGAGCAGATGGGTAGGGTTCATAACGTGAATAAGACATTGGTTTTGTGCAAACCCGATGCGGTAGAGCGGGGGCTGGTGGGGGCCATTGTGTCTCGTTTTGAGGCACGAGGGTTGAGGATAGTGGCGCTGCGCATGCTTACCATTACTCACGAGCTAGCTGCTCGTCATTATGCTGAGCATGTAGATCGACCTTTTTACACAGATCTTCAGACCTTTATTGGGCGTTCACCTGCGGTGGCTATGGTCATTGAAGGGCCCGAGGATACTTACGCGGTGGTGCGTTCTATGATGGGCCAAACCAATCCGTTGGAATCCGCACCGGGCACTATCCGCGGTGATTATGGCCTAGAGATGACCGAGAACTTGGTGCATGGTTCTGATAGCAATGCATCTGCTGAGCGGGAAATAGGGATCTTTTTTCCTGATCTTTGTGTAGATTCTTGATGTGATGCTGTTGCCCGCATCGCCCTATCAGAATGCTCTTAGCAGGTTCACGGTGTGCGCTTTTGGTTTGACTGCTCTAACCTTGCACTATGGTTAAACGGCGATTGGGTTCTTCCAGCAGATTAGTGGGCCGCGATGTTGCCATAGATCTGGGCACTGCAAACACCTTGGTGTACGTGCGTGGTGAAGGCATCCTCATTAATGAGCCCTCAGTGGTAACTGTGAACAGCCAAGGTATGGCTTTGGCTGTGGGTAGCGACGCCAAACAGATGTTGGGTCGCACTCCATCTCACATTCAAGCCATTCGCCCGTTACGCGATGGCGTGATCGCTAACTTTGATATTTGCGAAAAGATGTTGCGTTACTTTATTCAAAAGGTCTCGCCCGGCAAGTTTATTCGCCCCAGGATGGTTATCTGTGTACCTTCGGGGATTACCCCGGTGGAACAGCGTGCAGTGCAGGAGGCTGCGGTTTCGGCGGGTGCTAAAAAGCCGGTTTACATCATTGAAGAGCCCATGGCAGCGGCCATCGGTGCGGGGCTGCCTGTGCAGGAGGCATCGGGTAGCATGATCGTGGATATCGGTGGTGGTACAACGGAGGTGGCGATGATCTCCTTAGGCGGGGTGGTAGCTGGTCAGTCCGTTCGCATGGGCGGAGATCGTATGGACGAGGACATTATTGCCTACCTGAAAAAAGAGCACAGCCTAACTATCGGCAGCAGGACTGCCGAAGAGGTGAAGATGGTGCTAGGTACTGCCTGGGCAGGCAGCGAAGAGCGCCGTGCCGAGGTGCGGGGTCAAGATTTGGTGACCGGCTTACCCAAAACCGTGATTACTTCATCGTTTGAGATAGGCGAAGCTATAGCTGAAGTTGTGCGTTCGATCGTGGATGCTGTGAAGGCGACCTTGGATGAAACCCCACCAGAGCTGGCAGCCGACATCATGCAAGCAGGGATTGTGTTGGCAGGCGGGGGGGCTTTGCTTGATGGGTTGATTCCTCGGATTGAAGAGGATACGGGGATGCCCGTGAGGCTGGCACCTCAACCGCTTCATGCGGTGGCCATCGGTTCTGGTCAATCGCTGGAGGAGTTTGGCGCTCTCGAGGAGCTCTTCGTCTCGTCCTCGTACGACTGATCGCTGGGTTGGGCCCCGTGGTAGCGGGTACCCGTTCGCGACGGTCGCGAGTCATTCTTATATTCTTGTTGCTGAGTTCAGTGACTCTTTTGACGTTAGATGCTCGGGATTTTGGGCCTTTGCAGCGTACCGAGGAAATCCTCATCAACCTTCTATCTCCTTTGCACACCGGTCTCGATGATCTGTTTGACCCTGTGGGCGATGGTTGGGCGGGCATCACCGGATACGACGAACTTAAAGACGAGAATGAGGCGCTGCGTGAGGAGTTGCAGCGGCTACGGGGTCAGCAAATCTTAGAATCCGACGCGGTTACTCGCTTAGAAGCGTTGCTGGCACAGGTGCAGCTACCCTATGTGCAAGATATTCCCAATGTTGTAGCTGAGGTGGTGACTGCCAATGTGGGTAATTTTGATCGCTATTCGGTGCAAATAAACAGGGGTTCTGCTGACGGGATTCGCAACGGTATGCCGGTCGTTACAAGAGGAGGTTTGGTAGGGCGCATTGATGGTGATCCACAGCGTGGTTATTCCCGTGTGACACTCATCTCTGATCCTGAGTTTGAAGTTGGTGTGTTGGTGGTAGGCACCGACGATGTTGCTTTGGCTTCGGGTGGTGGTGATGCGCAGCCGCTGAAGGTGCATAAGGGTTTGGAGATAGAGACAGAGGTGGTAATCGGTGGGCAGGTGGTTACCAGTGGGGTGGACCGTAGCCGTTATCCGCCGGGTATACCGGTGGGCACCGTAAGCGCAATTGATTTTGACGATGCCCGGTTAGAGCAGCTTTTAACCGTAGAACCCTCGGCTAACGCTTACAATCTAAGCTTTGTCACGGTTTTGCTATACGATCCTCTAGCTTCAGATACATGATTTTAGTGTTATGAATCGCGTGTCTGGCCATGCTCGTGGAGCGCTGTTGGCGTTGACCGTGTTGTTGTTGCATTTGGCACTGTTCTCTGACCTTAAGGTGCTAGGAGTTGCTCCTGAGTTGCCCCTAGCATTGGCTGTTACCGCTGGTTTGGTGGGGGGGTCTGAGCGGGGTGCGGTGGCGGGATTTGCTATTGGCTTGGGCATTGATTTGTACTTACCTACTTTGTTTGGGCTGTCTGCGTTCATCTACGCAGTTTGGGGATACTCAGTAGGGTTGTTAGAAGAACGTATTTTTCGCAGTGCTTGGTGGATCAATGTGACGATTACTGCTATTGCTACCATGGTGGGTCTTTTGACCTATGCATTGCTAGGTGAGTTGTTGGGCGAAACCAACCTGTATACCGACAACCTCTATGTGGTGATGGGTGTGGCCGCGCTTTATAGCCTTGTGTTGAGTGTGCCGTTGTTGGGAATGTGGCGGTGGTCTTGGCCCACTTTGGGTAGACCAAGGCGGTGAGTCCTGAGTCGTTTCGCATCCGCATCGGCTTTTTGGCTGTGCTGGCTCTGGTGGCTTTTGGTGTCTTGGTGGCTCGGCTGTGGTATCTTCAGGTGCTTAGCTCTGGGGAGTATGAGAACATTGCGGTAGCCAACACCATTCGTGAGCTTTACGAACCGGCTCCACGGGGGCGTATATTTGATCGCAACGGGAACGTTCTCGTGGGTAACCGTGAATCGTTGGTGGTTACAGTAAACAGGTTCACTTTTGAGAACGATTTTGAAGATGACGAGCAAGACAGCTTGGTGTTGCGTCTAGCTACGGAGATCAGCCGGGCTGGTCGTTTAACTAAAATATTTGAGATTAACGAGGCTCTTGCTGATTCCCGCTATGGGCCGCTGGACTTGGTGCCTATTGCTGATGATGTCACCGAGACTTTTGAGATTGTATTGGCCGAACGGCGTGACGAGTTTCCTGGTGTTGACATCGCCACCCGTAGTGTGCGCAACTACCCCTATGGAGATCTGGCGGCTCATGTGTTGGGTTACGTATCGTTACTTAGCGAAGAGCAGTATGAGCGAGTTGTAGATGCTCCGAAGAACTACCGGCGCAATGATGAGATTGGTCAGACCGGAATTGAAGCTTCCTTTGAGTCGGTGCTGAGAGGCACCCCTGGTCTCACCCGCTTAGAAGTGGACAATCTAGGTGATCCAATACGGGTACTTGAGCGAGTTGAGCCTATGGCAGGCGCTGATGTGTACCTTACGCTGGACGTTGATGTGCAAGCTTTAGTTGAAAAAGAATTGTTAACTGCGTTGGTTGAGGCTCGTAAACAAGAACTTGAGGACCCCAACGAGCCTGGCTACAACGCTCCTGGGGGTGCCATGGTGGTGCTGAACCCTAATGGTGCGCAGTTGCTGGCCATGGCATCTTTTCCCACCTACTCTCCTGGTGAGTTTGTAAGAGGTATTTCTGAGGATCGCTGGGCGCAATTGCAAGCCTCAGATAGCCATCAGCCGCTTCACAACAGGGGTCTTGCGGGTATTTATCCTCCTGGTTCCACGTTCAAACTTTTTACTGCTTATGCGGCGCTTAACAGCGGGGTAATCGGTAGTCGTGGAGTGTTAGACGTTAGAACCTTGTATGAGGACAAGGGTATTTATGTGGTGCCGGTTTGTGAAGAGGCGGTTGTTGCTTCTTGTACGTTCCGTAATGCCGGGGAAGCCGTTTATGGAGAAGTGGATCTGCCTAGAGCTCTTACGGTGTCTTCGGATGTGTACTTCTACTACCTAGCCGACACTATGGACCGGGCCGACCGCTTTGATCGTGAGGGTGTTCAGCGTGCCGCTGAGCTTTTTGGTTTTGGTGCGCCCAGCGGTATCGCTATAGCAGGAGAAGGTGTTGGTAGGGTACCGTCGCCTTCGGCTGCTGAGGTTGCGGGTGAGCCATGGCGTACTGGTGACTCCATTGTGTTGGGTATTGGGCAGGGACAGTTGGGGGTCACCCCTTTGCAGTTGGCCAATGGTTATGCTGCCTTCGCTAATGGGGGCACTCTTTACGCGCCTAAGATTGTGGAGCGGGTGGAAAATCCGGTGAGTGGGGAAGTTGAGCAGAGTTTTGAAGATCGGGTGCTCAACCAAATCTATTTGCCTGAGTCGTTCAGCCAACCCATCTTGACAGGTTTGTTGGGGGCAGTGGCAGACTTAGATGGCACCGCTCACACTGCTTTTTTGGGGTTCCCCCATGATGAGTGGCCGGTTGCAGGCAAGACCGGTACGGCTGAGGTGGTGGGCAAGGCCGACAACTCTTTGTTTGCAGCTTTTGGGCCTCTTCCCAACCCTACCTATGTGGTGGTGGCCATCATGGAAGAGTCTGGTTTTGGCTCTCGGGTGGCAGCACCTGCAGTTCGTCGGGTTATTGAGCCTATTGCCACTGACTCAGTTCCTTCAGTGCGCACTATCGACGACCTAGCTGAGCTCAGTGGTCGGATCGTCGAAGGCGACGACGCAACAGAAGCTGTGCCCACAGATTTGGAGCAGAATCGCTGATGTCGTTCACATCTGTGCAAGACCGTTTTCAGCAGGGCACTCAATCTGACGGAGAGCTGAACTTTCCTAGCAGAAGCTACGCCCTGTGGATGCATGTGGACTTTGTTTTGCTGTTTGTCGCTGCGGGTTTAACCGCCATCGGGGTTGCTGCTATCTACAGCACAACTCGCGGGCGAGACCCGCAGAGCTTTGATAGTTACTTTCTAGAACGTCAGACGCTGTTTGCAGTGGCTGGTGGGCTGTTGTTGATGTTTGTTGCTTGGGTCTCTTATGAGGAACTCAGTAAGTTTGCGGTAGCCATTTATGGCATTGGCATATTGGCTTTAATATTGGTGCTAGGGCCGTTTGGCGAAGAGGTGAACGGGGCGCGTTCTTGGTTTCGTTTGGGGGACTTTCAGCTTCAGCCCTCTGAGTTCCAAAAGTTGGGTGTGATCATTGCAGTAGCGGCCTTTTTGTCGCGCTACGAAGATCACATGACATGGCCTCGTGTGCTGTTTTCCGTGGGTATTGTGGCGTGGCCGGGTTTACTTGTGATCTTGCAGCCTGACATCGGTACTGCCTTGGTCTACGTCTTTATTGGGTTTGTGCTCTTGTTGATAGGCGGCATCCGTTATCGGCAGGCCATCGGAATCGCTTTGGCCTCGGTAACCATTGTGGTGTTGATGATCAACTCCAATATGTTGCAGGAGTATCAGACCAACCGGCTGCGCACCTTTGTTGATCCCGCTAGCGATATTACTGAGGCCGCATTTCAACAGCGTCAAGCGCAAATTGCCATCGGTAATGGTGGGGTGGGCGGCAAAGGGTACGGAGAGGGTTCGCAAACTCTCAGCGGACTAGTTCCACAACAGCACACCGACTTTATCTTCACCGTCATAGGTGAAGAGTTTGGTTTCGTGGGGTCGGCAACGACTTTAGGGTTGTATGCCATTTTGCTGATGCGGATATTCCAAGCAGCTCAGCTCGCTAAAGATCGGTTTGGCAGCCTGATTTGTTCGGGGGTGTTTGCCATGATCTTGTTTCAGATGTTTGAGGCCGTGGGAATGACCTTGGGAATCACCCCAATCACCGGGATCCCCTTGCCTTTAGTGTCTTATGGCGGATCTTCAGCTATCGCTACTCTGATTGGGTTGGGGCTTGTGCTCAACGTGCGGATGCGGCGCTTTACGTGAATCACTCTGGGGTGATCTACCTTAGGGTCATCTAATGAGATCTACATCATTCGGAGCTAGCCTATTTGTGCCTGTAGATTGGGGTTGATGTCGCTTTGGCCTGAACTTGAGCTTTTGCTGCCTGATGTTGCCAAACCTGCTCGTTATATCGGTGGCGAAGGTGGCATGTTAAGGCCAGAACATCATCATTCCAAGGTAGCTTGGCTGCTGACTTATCCTGATACCTACGAGATTGGCCTGCCCAATCAAGGTCTTCAGATTCTCTATGAGATTCTGAACGAAGCTAGCAATGCTGTAGCCGAGCGTGCTTACGCTCCTTGGGTGGACATGGAGGCCCAAATGCGCTCGGCTGGGCTGCCTTTATTTTCTGTTGATACCCATCGCAGTGCGGCAGATTTCGATGTGTTGGCGTTTAACTTGTCAGCAGAGTTGGTGTACACCAACGTGCTTAACTGTATTAACTTGGCCGGTGTACGGGTGCGTGCTGAGGAACGCGCCAGCCATGATCTGTTGATTGGAGCAGGTGGTCACTGCACCTATAACCCCGAGCCACTGGCCGATTTCGTGGACTTTTTTGTTCTCGGAGATGGCGAAGAGGTGGTGTCGGAGATTAATGCTGTGGTGTGCGATTGGAAGCAGGCTGGCAAGCGTTCTCGTCATGAGGTGTTGCGAGCATTGGCCACTGTCGACGGTGTCTATGTGCCGTCGCTTTATGAGGTGACCTATGAAGGTGCAGCGCTGGTGTCTGTTGTGCCCAAGTTTGATGATGTTCCATCTGTGGTGGAAAAGCGTACCGTTGCTGATCTGTCTGCTTGGCCGTATCCCAAAAATCAGCTTGTGCCGCTTACTGAGGTGGTTCACGATCGTTTGAACGTGGAGGTATTTCGGGGCTGTACTCGTGGTTGTCGCTTTTGTCAGGCAGGGATGATTACTCGGCCAGTGCGAGAGCGGCCAGCATCTCAGGTGCGCACTATGATTGCTGGTGGTCTAGCTCGCACTGGCTACGATGAGGTGGCGCTTACCTCATTGTCCACCGCTGATTATAGTGGTATTGAAGAGGCGGTAGCTGTGGCTATGAGCGGTTGTGGAGCTGCCAGCAGTATTGGTGTCAGTCATGAGCCTGTGCCGGTATCGGTATCGTTGCCTAGCTTGCGGGTGGATGCCTTCACCGTGGGCTTGGCAGCTCAAATCCAGCAAGTCCGTCGCACGGGGTTGACGTTTGCTCCCGAAGCAGGCTCGTGGCGGATGCGTAAGGTGATCAACAAGCTCATTGATGAGCGTGATCTGTATGGTGCTGTAGAGTCGGCTTTTTATCAGGGTTGGCGGCGCATGAAGTTATACTTTCTTACGGGGTTACCCACTGAGACCGACGAAGACACCCTGGCCATTGGCGAGTTGGCACGTAAGTGTGTGGAACTAGGGCGTGTCCATACCAAGAACCCTTCGGTGACCGTGTCGCTGGGGGGTTTTGTGCCTAAACCCTTTACGCCCTTTCAATGGTTTGGTCAAAACACCGTGGCTGAGTTGCAGCGCAAGGTGTTTTTATTGCGTGACAGCATTAAACGTCATCGTGGGGTGCAGATGAAGTGGCACGACCCTCGAGCCAGTTTGGCAGAGGGTATTGCCAGCCGTGGTGACCGTCGTGTCGGTCGTGTCATCCAAGATGTTTGGGAACAAGGTGGCACCTTTCAGGAATGGTCTGAGCATTTTGAGCACGATCGTTGGGTGAGC
This sequence comes from Acidimicrobiia bacterium, assembly GCA_009843865.1. GTDB lineage: Bacteria > Actinomycetota > Acidimicrobiia > Acidimicrobiales > Bin134 > Poriferisocius. The sequence continues at coordinate 80,223 of VYCQ01000024.1, read as the reverse complement.
GCTATGGAGCGTCATGGCCTGTCGTTGGATTGGTATGTGTATCGGCATCGCACTCAAGATGAGGTGCTGCCATGGGATCATATCTCCGCGGGTTTGCACAAGGACTTTTTGTGGCAAGACTGGCGTGATGGGCTGAATGAGGTGGGCTTAGAAGATTGTCGTTGGACACCTTGTTATGATTGCGGGGCTTGCACTGGTTACAGCATTGAGCACATCGTGGCCTCCGCAGTTCCCCCAGCAGGAGGCAGCCAGGGTACTGGTCAGGTGCCAACCTCGTATGAGCCGCTAGCAGCTGCGAAGCCCGCAGAAGTAAAAGTGCAGCTCGGTGTTTCGGGTACTAAGGCCACCTCATGAACCCCAATGAGGTGGCCCGCACTTGCATCCGGCTGCGCTACAACAAACGTGGTGTCATTCGTTTTACTAGCCATAGGGATGTGGCCCGTATTTGGGAACGAGCGTTGCGCCGCACCGGTCTGCCTGTTGCTCAAACAGAGGGCTTTTCACCGCGTGCCAAGCTGCATTTTGGATTTGCTTTGAGCACTGGTTATGAGTCGGATGCTGAGTACATAGATGTGGATTTCAATGCGGCTCAACTGGTTCCTGAATTGGTGCTAGAGGCTTTGGTGGGAATGCTGCCTGAGGGGATGGCAGCTACCGGTGCGGTGGTGTTGGAGCGGGGCTCAACATCGTTGCAGCAAGCAGTTACATGCTGTGATTGGGACATAGAGCTGCTGCATGCAACGTGTGCTGATCTCGCTAAATGGGTGGAACAGGTGCTCGGTGCGGCTACGCTTATGATTACGCGAGAACGAAAAGGTCAACAGATCGCCGACGACCTGGCCCCTCAGGTGCGAGCCCTTGAGGTCGGTGAACCGACCAGCAGGGGGGTGCGCCTCCTAGCAACTTTGGGTACCCAGCCTCGGGCCGCTCGTCCGACGGAACTTTTGACCGCAACCGAACCCCATTACTGCCCTGTATTGGTTCGACGAACTCGTCAATGGATTGAGCAGGAGGGCGCCCGCTTAGAGCCGTTAGAGGTCGGCGCAGCCCCTGCTCTGCACACTTTGGTAGGTGTGCAATGAGAAAGGATCAACTTGATGAACGCTCCCAAGATAGGAGATACCCGCCCAGGGTCTGCACCTTCGGCTAATCGACCAAAAATTGGTGACTCTCGTCCGGCTAATCCCTCTTTAAGAGAGAGGGATGTTGCAGGAGGAGATTCTTCTGCCAGGGGTACGGGTTCTGCTCGCCGCCGTCGTAGAGGTGGGCGAGGTCGTGGTTCTAACAACGGTGTGGTACAGCCTGTAAAACATGAAGTTTCCGATGGGCCGGTCAAGCTTGATGAGAAGATCTTGGATCGCCGTCGCGGTCGTCGACGCAAGGGTCGTCCGGTGGGTCGCTACATGATGCTGGTGCAGGTGCGTTCTGATGCCACCCAGATTGCGGTGTTAGAGGGCCGTGCCTTAATTGAGCACTACATCTCTCGTCCTGCCGATGACATCAGCCAAATCCATGGCAATATCTATATGGGTAGGGTGCAAAATGTACTTCCGGGCATGGAAGCCGCTTTTGTGGATATTGGGACGCCGAAGAATGCTGTGATGTATTGGGGAGATTTGGTTTTCGATCCCGACGACTTAGGTACCTCAGAGGGTACACCTCGTATTGAGAACTTGTTGGAGTCCCGCCAAACCATCATGTGCCAGGTTTCCAAGAACCCCATAGCCCATAAGGGGGCTCGGCTTACTCAAGAGGTGTCGTTACCGGGCCGTTTCGTGGTGCTGGTGCCCAATTCTAAAGTCTATGGCATCTCAAAGCGTTTGCCCGATAGGGAGCGTAAGCGTCTCCGCAAGGTCTTGGATCGCTGTAAGCCCACAGAGCATGGCATCATCGTGCGCACTGCGGCTGAGAAGATAACCGCAGAAGAGCTTGAGCGAGATGTAAAAAGGTTGCTTTCTCAGTGGGAGCAGATCGAGGCTTTGTCTAAGCGGGTTGGTGTGCCCAGCTTGTTGTACCGGGAGCCGGAGATGGCGGTGCGGGTAATTCGTGAAGAGTTCAATCAGGATTTCCGTTCAGTGCTGATTGACGACGAGGATTTGTTCAATGAGATGTATGACTATGTATCTAGTGTGGCCCCAGAGCTGCTCGAGCGCCTTGAGTATTACGATTCCGAAAACGAGCATCTCAGCTTGTTGGAGCGCCACCACGTTCATGAGCAGTTTATTAAGGCCTTAGATAAAAAGGTGTGGCTGCCCGGGGGTGGCTCGCTTATCATCGAAACCACCGAAGCTCTCACGGTTGTTGATGTGAACACCGGTAAGAACGTGGGTGATTCTAATTTGGAGGAGACCGTGTTTCGCAACAACCTAGAGGCTGCTAAAGAGATTCCGAGACAGCTCAGGTTGCGTGACATTGGGGGTATCATAGTGATTGATTTCGTGGATATGGACAGACGGGCCAATCGCGATGAGGTTATGAAGGTTTTTAGGGAGTCTCTAGCCTGGGATAAAACCCGTACACAGGTGCTAGATATCTCTGAACTAGGTTTGGTGGAGATGACCCGCAAACGTATAGGAGAAGGACTGTTGGAGTCTTGTTCTACCCTGTGTGAGGATTGCAGTGGTCGGGGAGTGGTGTTGGACGGCGAACTAGTTTCTAGCACCCGCAGTAGCTAGCCTTATCAAGATGTATGCAGTGATCCGCGCTGGTGGGAAGCAGTACAAGGTGCAAGAGGGTCAAACTCTTGATGTGGAGTTGTCGGGTGAGCCGGGGGTGGAGTTGGAGTTGACCCCTGTTATGTTGGTGGATGGTGCCTCAATATTTGCTACTCCCCGTCAAATTGGTAAGGCCAAGGTAACTGCCACCGTGCTGGAGTTGGTTAAAGATCGCAAGATCAACGGGTTTGTTTACAAGAACAAGAGCAATCAGCGGCGGCGTTGGGGTCACCGGCAGCAAAAATCTCGGATTCAGATCACGGCCATTCAGATCTGATTCAGCTAAGTCTGATTTAATTGGGTCAAATTCAATTAGGGAGCGACAAATGTCCAAAACAAAAGGCGGTGGTTCCATCAGAAACGGTCGCGATTCTAATCCTAAGCGTCTTGGTGTGAAGGCGTATGACGGCAAGGCCGTGGTTGCTGGTTCCATTATTGTGCGTCAGCGTGGTACTCGCATACATCCGGGTGAGAACGTGGGACGGGGTCGTGACGATACCCTGTTTGCTACTGCTGATGGGCGGGTTAAGTTCGGCCATCGCCGACACCGCAAGCTCGTTGACGTTGTTGTCGACTGAGTTCTTTGTGAGCACCTGCTTAAGCAGGTTTTGCTCAAATCTTGCCTAGGCTCTGCTTAGGGTAGTGCAAGACTTTGAGCGATGTCGCAGTTTGTAGACGAGTGCCCTCTCAACGTGAGGGGTGGCAATGGTGGCGCTGGGTGCGTGTCATTTCGCCGTGAGGCTCATGTGGCCAAGGGCGGGCCTGATGGTGGTGATGGCGGTAAAGGCGGTGATGTTTGGCTTACCGCTGATCATAACGTAGCCTCGCTTCTCGCTTTTCGAGATCATCCTCACTGTCGTGCAGGTAACGGGAAGCATGGGAAGGGTAAGCGTCGCCATGGGGCTTCTGGTAACGACAAGGTGGTGCAGGTGCCTGTTGGTACCTCGGTTAGGGACCAAGCAGGTCAATTGTTGGCCGACTTGTCTAGTGACGGCAGTCGTTGGCTAGCCGCGGCGGGCGGGCAAGGAGGCCATGGCAACTGTCGATTCTCCAACCCACAGAACAGGGCTCCTGCTTTCGCTGAACAGGGTGAGGTCGGTGAGCAGCGGTGGCTGAAGTTGGAGCTGAAGTTGTTGGCTGATGTAGCGCTTATTGGTTTTCCCAATGCTGGCAAGAGCACGCTTATATCGCGTATTTCCGCAGCTCGCCCTAAGATTGCCGACTATCCGTTCACTACTTTAGAGCCCAATCTAGGGGTAGTGCGCGTAGCTGATGATTTTGAGATGGTGGTAGCCGACATTCCCGGGTTAATCGCTGGTGCTAGCGACGGGCGGGGCTTAGGACATCGATTTTTGCGTCACATTGAGCGGGCTCGTGTGATGGTAGTGATGGTTGACCTAGCTTCATCACTGGAGGTTGCGCCTGAGGAGCAACAACGAGTGCTGTTAGGAGAGTTGGGTGCTTACCGTCCGCAATTGCTGAATCGTCCTCGCTTGTTGGTGGCATCTAAAGCTGATGTGGGACATCTTCCCCCTCCGCAGGAAGCATTGTTGATCTCAGCGATTACAGGTGCGGGCCTAGAGGAACTAATTGGGGCCATGGCTGATGCGGTGCGCCAAGCCCGTCAAGGTAGTGACGAGATTGCTGGTGCTAATCGGGACACTTCAGGATTAGCAGAATCGGTTGTGTATCGCCCCATGCCTCAAGGCTTTATGGTTAAGCGTGCTAGTGATGGTGTGTTCGTTGTGTCGGGGCGTGTCGCAGAACGCACGGTAGCGTTATCGGATTTAGATGCTGCTGGGGCTTGGGATTTTGTCCGTCATCGTCTTGAGCGTATGGGAGTAGATCAGGCTTTGGCTTCTGCTGGCATAAAGTCGGGCGACACTGTGCGCATTGGTGACGTTGAGTTTGAATATTACGACGATGAGGAGTACCTCGGTATGGATGATATGGGGTTACGAAGGTGACCGTTGTTGTGAAGATCGGCACCTCGTCCATCACTGAAGCCGACGGCACCATCAAGTCAGAGGCAATCCATAAGCTAACCAGCGAGATTGCTGCTGTTATTGCTACTGGACAGCAGGTTGTCGTGGTTAGCTCGGGTGCCATTGGCGCAGGGCTTCCGGTGCTGGGTTTTGAGCAGGGCTGGCCAAAAGATTCGGTTACTTTGCAGGCACTGTCCGCGGTAGGTCAAAGCCGTCTGATGGCATTATATCAGCGTAATCTAGACAGTTTTGGGCTGATTTGCGGACAGGTGTTGTTAGTCCCTAGAGATTTCTTGGAGCGCGCTCAGTACTTGCACGCTCAACATACTCTTAACAAGCTGTTGGAGTTGGGCGTGGTTCCCATCGTAAACGAGAACGATGCGGTGGCAGATGATGCCATCCGCTGGGGAGATAACGACCGTATTGCTGCTTTGGTGGCTCACATGGTGAGGGCTGATTTGCTGTTGCTACTTACCGACATCGCGGGGGTATATGAAGCCGATCCCCGTAGTCATCCTGATGTTCAGATTATTCCTGAGATCAATGATATGAGCTTGTTAGACGAGCTGGTTTCCAAAGCTGGTGGGGCTGGCAGCAGCCGTGGTAGCGGTGGTATGGCTTCCAAGCTAGCCGCAGCTCGCATAGCTAGCTGGTCGGGAGTCAGGACGGTCATTGCATCAGCCGATCGCTCGCAGGTTTTAGCTGATGCTGTTGCTCAAGCCTGCGATGTGGGCACAACGGTGGTGCCTCAACCTCATCGCCTCAGTGCTCGTAAGCTGTGGTTGGGTTTTGCCGTTCCTCCTAGCGGGATAATTTGGGTGGACACTGGTGCTCAGCGGGCAGTGGTAGAGCGGGGTGCTTCCTTGTTATCTGTGGGAGTGACCGATCACGAAGGGGATTTTAAAGCAGGAGACACTGTTGAGGTTCGTGGCCCTGATGGCGAGACCTTTGCCCGTGGGCCTGTGGAGGTGTCAGCAGCCGAAATAAGATCATTGGTGGAATTGCATTCCAGCGAACAGATCAGCAGCTCATCTCTTGAGGTTATTCATCGTGATTTTTTGGCTGTGTTACCTCAGCCTTAGATGTTCTTTTTGGCAGCTTCAACAATTTGTCTAGGATCGTAGCGATTTCCTCTGCGGTTTTCACACCAGCACTTTGAGCTACAAACACATATAACAGTGCCGTGAACATCAGCGTCAATGGTGCGGTGAACAAAACAGGCAGTGATTGCAGACCCCATGCCAGCACCGCTCCCAACACTCCCGCAATGCCGCTCGCTAGCCACAGCCCGTCGGCTAGCCTTCGCAATGGGTTGGTGTTGTTTGCGGTCGTTTGGGTGGTGTTTGCTTGGCGCAGCATAAAACCAACCCTGTGACGCAAAATGTAGTATTCTATCCAAGCTGCTGCTGTTGTGCCCAAGGCCAGTCCCACTGCCCCTAAACGCACAACTTCTGTCGTGCGTGCTGCGTCAGATAGCGGGGTCAATACTTTGAAATCGCCTAAGAGCTGCACGCTGGTATCTATTACCCCGTAAGAGTCCAAGCTGAACATCAGCACTACTCCTAAAGCCGCGGCCAACACCACACGCACTCCAGCCACGCGCGCGGGCCCGCTAGTATCGCCTGCTGCAAAGCACGCGTTTTGTAGCAGGCGCGACCAGGCGGTGGGCAACAGTCCTAGGCTGTAGGCAGCTAATATCCACCACACCTGTATTGTTTGATCGGCGCTGAACTGTCCCCTTTGCAACAGCGCTCCTACGATCAGCCCGCCCATAGCTATGAAGGCCACCGTTGAGAACAGCACATAAAAGCTGACGCGTTCTAAACCGGTTTTCAGCCTAATGATTATTGCATTGGGGTCGCCTTGTTTACGAGACATCTCTGGCAGGTCGCTGGCCGCAACGCTGATAGCGAATAAGCTGATTGGTAGAAAGTAGATTACTTGAGCAAAACCCAAAGCAGCTATGGCTCCTCCAGCTAGCAAGCCTGCCAGAATGAGATCTACATAGGCTGATAATTGCACCACTCCTCGACCAGCTAATGCTGGCCCAAACCGGTTAAGCACGACCCGCACATCGGGCTGTCGCCAATTCATACTTAATCGCAGTCTTGACACCAATCGCAGTACTAGCGGTAGCTGTATCAAGAACTGCAACGCGCCGCCTAGCACCACTCCCCAAGCAGCTAGCTTGGCAATATCTGAGGCTCTGTTAGCTGGGTTAACATGGTGCCAGGCGATCCAGCCACCCACCATGAACATCACCTGCGTAATGTTCCAGATCACAGGTGCGGCATAAGACAAAAAGAAGCGGCGGTGGGCGTTGAGGATTCCTAGAGCCCATGTTGCTAGCACGATGAAGCCCATGCCAGCAAACATCACCCGTACCAGTTCTACCGTCAGATCGGTGGTTTGGCTTGACAAGCGCCATAGTAACAACGAAACCAACGGTTCAGCTAGAAGCCAGCCAGCTAGAACTAATAGGCCGGTTATCATTGATAACAGTCCCAAAACAGCACCAGCTAAGCGTCCCGCAGCAGCTCTTTGGTTTTTTTCGAGAAGCTGTGAGTAAACGGGGATGAAGGAGGCCGACAACGCTCCTTCACCTAACAAGTTTTGTAGTAGCCGAGGGATTGCCAACGCAGCTCGATAAGCATCCCCCACATGCCCTGCACCGATAAACGCTGCCACAGATATCTCACGGCCAATGCCCGCGATCCGCGACAAGATGATCCCCGCTCCTACGAAGAAGGCACCTTTGCCGTCTGAGCGCGTTGATTCTCTTGGACTGTTTAGTTGCTGATTATTTGCTGCAATGGCTAAATACGCTACTTGAATCACAGTAAAAGTCAGCTACGCTTGCCCGATGAGTTTTGACGCATCTATCGAAGAGTTAGCTAGTCGGGTCAAAGCCGCAGCCCGAGTACTGGCTACTGTTAGCACCGAAACGAAAAATAATGGCTTGCTCACAGCAGCCGATTTGCTAGAGCAGGCTCGCGAAAGTCTTTTAGAGGCCAACCAGGTTGATCTGCAAGCAGCTTCAGCCTCAGGGATGAGCGACACCCTTATGGACAGACTGCGCCTTAACGACTCTCGCTTAGATGCTATGGCGGCAGGTTTGCGTAAGGTGGCTGCTCTTAACGATCCTGTGGGTGAGGTGGTGAGCGGTTGGGAGGTGCCTTCGGGCTTGCGTATAAGTCAGGTGCGGGTGCCTTTAGGGGTGGTGGCGATTGTTTATGAGAGCCGTCCTAATGTCACCAGCGACGCAGCAGCGTTATGCCTTAAATCTAGCAACGCGGCTTTTCTGCGAGGGTCATCAAGTGCCGTGAACTCTAATTTGGCCATTGCCGAGGTGATGCGTCAGGCCTACGAAAAATCTGGCCTGCCCAGCGACGCTTTGATTCTCTTGGCTGATACCAGTTATGAGGCAGCAGTTGAGTTTATGCAACTCCGAGATACCATTGATTGCCTCATACCTCGTGGAGGTCCGGGGCTTATCTCCTCAATTTTGGAGAATGCCACCGTGCCTTATGTGATTGATGGGGATGGTAATTGTCATGTGTATGTGGATGCCTCAGCCGATCTAGATATGGCCCGTCGCATCTTGGTGAACGCTAAAACACAACGTCCATCTGTATGTAATGCCGCAGAGTCGTTGGTGTTGCATAGTTTGGTGGCTGCTGAGCTGCTGCCCTTGATGGCTGATGACCTAGCTGACGTTGAGCTAGTGGGTGACGAGCAGGCTCTGGCTATCTTGGGTTCTGAACGCATTTCTTTGGCTAGCGAGGCCGACTTTTCTACTGAGTTCTTGACTCTGAAGCTTTCGGTCAAGGTGGTGGATAGTTTGGATGAGGCTATCGCTCATGTGAATGCAACAGGCAGCGGCCATAGCGAGGCCATAGTTACCTCTGATCTAGACGCGGCTGACAGGTTTTGTAAAGAGGTGGATGCCGCTGCGGTTTTGGTGAACACCTCAACACGGTTTGTGGATGGTGAGGAGTTTGGTTTTGGTGCTGAGATTGGCATAAGCACTCAAAAGCTGCACGCCCGAGGTCCTATGGGGCTGCGTCAGCTCACCACTACCAAGTATGTGGTGCGCGGTCAGGGTCAAATTCGCGAGTAACGCTTCTTGCGTATCAGTAGTTTCTGATTGCGGGACTACTTAGGGCTGCCCATAGCCTTGACGTATGAGCTTTTCTTTTGCCGACGTGGGTGCGGTGCGAAAAGGGCTAGCTGATGTGCAGTATCTGGCCGATGAAGGCATAACCGGGGTGGTGTATTTGGCCGAACGCCTGCAAAAGCCCGTGCTGGTGGAAGGTCCAGCGGGAACTGGTAAAACACAGCTAGCTAAGAGCGTGGCTGAGGCCATTGGTGCACGTCTCATCCGTTTGCAGTGTTATGAGGGTTTAGATGAATCAAAGGCCCTCTATGAGTGGAACTACAAACGCCAGCTTTTGCGTATTCAGGCCGAACGTCAAAGTAATGATGCTGAGAGTGATGGCATGTGGCAGCACATTGAGGATGATCTGTTCTCAGAAGATTTTTTGCTAACCAGACCTTTGCTTGAGGCAATCCGCTCGCAAGATCCTGTGGTATTACTAATCGACGAGGTGGATAGAGTAGAGGTTGAGACAGAGGCGCTGCTGCTAGAGATCTTGTCTGATTATCAGGTGTCTATCCCTGAGTTGGGCACCGTATCGGCCAGTCAAATCCCTTTGGTGTTCCTTACTTCCAACAACACCCGCGAACTTTCAGAAGCCCTTAAGCGACGCTGTTTGTTCTTATACATCGATTATCCCAACTTAGAGCGAGAAAAGCAGATCGTGTTGGCCAAGGTGCCTGGTGTGGGTGACAGTTTGGCAGATCAGGTGGCCCGCATCGTTCGCTTGGTGCGCCAGATGGACCTTAAAAAGGCTCCGTCGGTGTCAGAAACCTTGGATTGGGCTCGCACGCTTGTGCTGTTAGGAGTAGAGCACATAGGAGCAGAAACCGCATCTGAAACGGTGAACATCTTGTTGAAGTACCGAAGTGACATCGATAAAGCGCTCAAGGAGTTCGCCTCTTGCGAAGAGGACTTTGAGGTTGCCTCAAGCAGCTAGCACCTCTCCGTTCTTAGCTCTACTAGGAGGGTTCATCGTTGAATTGCGGGCGGCAGGCTTGCCGGTGAGCCTTACGGAGAATTTAGATGCAATGGAGGCTATGCAGTGCATCCCCCTGTGTGATCGCGAGGCTTTTAAGTATGCTCTAGCTGCAACTTTGGTGAAGAACCATGCCCACTGGCGGGCTTTTGAGACCGTTTTTGAGGTGTATTTTTCACTACGCGGCGAAGAGTACAAGCTCTTAGATGATGGGTTAGCTGATAACGCAGACCTTTCGGAGTTGTCTGAAGCTTTTTCTGCCCAACGTTTTGAGGGGGGCGATGATGATTTTATGTCGGCAGAGCAGTTGGCCGAGATGCTTTTTCAAGCGCTTTTGCGGGGTGAGGCGATGATGATGAGGGCCATTGCTCGGCAAGCTGTGCGGCGTTATGCGGGTATGGAGCCAGCTAGACCGGTGGGCGGCACTTACTATCTGTATCGGACATTGCGGAATTTGAATTTGGACGGCGTGTTAGAGCGTCTAATGGAACAAGTCCGCCATGATAATCCTCAGAATCTCACCCCGTTAGGGGAAAAGCTAGAGCGGGATGAGTTTGAAGACCGCATTAGTCAGCTACGTAAGGAGATTGAGGCAGAGATACGTCGTCGCTTAGTAGCAGATAGGGGGGTGGAGGCCATGGCCAAAACGTTGCGCAAGCCTCTGCCCGAGGATGTGGATTTCATGCATGCTTCGCGCGAGGAGATGATGGCGGTGCGAAGTGCTATTTATCCCTTAACTCGTAAGTTAGCGGCGCGTTTAGCCCGCAAGCGTCGCCATGGGCGTAAAGGTTCGTTGGATTTTCGTAATACCATCCGCCATTCACTGTCTTATGGGGGTGTGCCTGCTGAACCCAAGTTTCGCCATCCCCGCCCGGCTAAGCCAGAGATTATGGTGGTGGCTGATGTGAGCGGATCGGTGGCTGCTTTTGCCCGCTTCACCTTGCATTTGGTTTATGCCATCAGCAACCAGTTTTCTCAGGTTCGTTCGTTTGTTTTTATTGATGGTCTTGATGAGGTGACTGGTTTATTTGAGGGGGTAGATGACATTGCTGAGGCCGTGAATCGGGTGAATGCTGAGGCTGATGTAGTGTGGGTAGACGGTCATTCCGACTACGGGCATGCTTTAGAAGTGTTTTGGGAACGTTATGGCAAAGATGTGGGCACTAAGACCACGGTGATGGTGCTAGGAGATGCCCGTAATAACTACCATGATCCACAGGCTTGGATCTTAAAGGAGGTTGAGCACAGGGCCCGCAAGGTGTTTTGGCTTAACCCCGAACCTGAGGCTTATTGGGATACGGGTGATTCTATCGTGTCTGAATATGGGGTTTACTGTGACGGGGTTTTTGAGGTGCGTAACCTCCGTCAACTAGAGAAGTTTGTGGATAACTTGGCTTAGGTTAGGTAGCGCACTCCGACTCGCCTAGAACAACCTCGTATGGGCGGGTCTCGTCAAAATCCACGTAATATTCGGGACCTTTGTCGGGTAGGGGAAACTCATCAAGATCGGCTAAGGCTTTGCCAACCTCACGGGCACCTCCGCAGCGTTCAAGCCAGTGGCGAAACTCTTCGCCGCTTTTGCGCTCGGCAGTGAACTTCCGCACCACCCGTACAACCGCCTCAGCAGCGTTGCGAGCTGGCAAGCGCAGTGCCTTGGCACCGAAGTGAATACGGGTGTCGCCGACATATCCGCCTAGTAGCATCTGATAACCTGGTGCAGGACGGCCATGGGCGCGACGCTCAGCTCCGAAAAAGCCTATGTCCGAGGCGTGATGCTGCCCGCAAGAGTTGGTGCAGCCCGAGATGTTGATGCGCAATCCGCCTACCTCGGCCAAACCTTCTTCTTCTAGACGCTCGCCGATGGCATCAGCTAGACCCCGTGATTGTGTGACTGCCAAATTGCAGGTATCCGCTCCAGGACAAGCCACCACATCTCGCAGCAGCTCAGCGCCAGGTTCGGCCATAGCGATATTTGACAGGGCATCAAACAGGCGTGGGAGTTGAGCATCGGTGAGGTTGCGAAACACGATATTTTGGCGGTTGGTTACCCTGCACTCAGCGTTCAGCTCTCGTTGTATGTCGGCTAGGGCCTCAAACTGTTCGGTGGTAATGTCACCTAGGCGAGCCCAGGCGTATGCCGACACCGTACCTTTGGCTACCCCGCGCACCACGTTGGCTTGTTGCCAACGTTCAAAGGGTACTTCTGCACCGATGGAAACTGCTACGCCTTGACCTACAGGAGTGGGGTCTACGAAGGTGCCATTTGCGTTGGCTTGCTGACCCGCAGGGGCATCGCCTAGTGCTTCTACTAGCTTGGGAATCCCACCGGGCCAACTTGATGAGGCCAACAAGAACTTGCGTTCGCGCAGGATGCGGCGTTGCAATTCTTCAAAGCCAAGCTGCTCCACCAGCCATTTCATACGAGCTCTTAGCTTGTTCTCGCGGTTACCATCGTGGTCGAACACCCTTAGGCAAGCCTCTAGGGTGGGTAGTAGGTCTTCGCGGGAAGTGAAGTCTTCTAGGGCAAGAGCCGGGTGGGGGTTTGCTCCTAGCCCTCCTGCAACGAACACCCTAAAGCCTGATTCGATGCCTCCATCTATCTCACGGATGGTGGCCACAACGCCTACGTCATTAAACATTGCTTGTCCGCAATCGGTGGAACAGCCTGAAAAGTTGATCTTGAATTTACGGGGCAACCTTTGGGCATAAGGGTGGCGCAAGAAGTGGTTGGCGGTGGCTTGTGCCCAAGCAGTGATGTCTAGCATCTCGTGTGGGCAAGCTCCAGCTAGATGGCAGCCCTGTACATTGCGCACGGTGTCGCCACAGGCCTCGCGGGTGGTGAGCCCTACTGCGGCTAAGATGCGCATTACCTCAGGAACCTCGTCTAGTTCTACAAAGTGGAACTGAATGTTTTGACGAGTAGTGATGTGGCCCCACCCTCGAGAGTGGGTTCGAGCAATGTGAGCGAGAGCCTCGAAATGTGCGGGTTGGATGATTCCTGCGGGGATTTTGATCCGCACCATTTGTCGGGTGCCCCCTTGGCGTTGCCCGTAAATACCGTTGTTCAAGCGAAACACCCGCATTACGTCTTCGGGGACCTCGCCAGCTTTGTAGCGAGCCAACATTTGCTCGAATTTGTGGATGTCGGCTTGTTGATCTGGGTCGATCACAGGAGTGTTGTTGATTTTGACCGTAACCATTGAACCTTCTTAACGGTAGTGGCCTAAATGATAAGAGTTTGTTTGTGGGGGGTTAAGTTGATGATCTATTCAGACTACTTTGATCTGATTAGTTGTTTATCAGGCTAGCAAGCTGGGGTTCAGATGCTCAACCGTTCGGCAATTCTAAAGGCCAGCTCTAGGCTTTGAGTACCGTTTAGGCGAGGATCGCACATGGTTTCGTAGCGTCGTTCTAGGTCGTCGTCGCTGATGGCCTCCGCTCCGCCCACGCATTCGGTTACATCTTCGCCGGTGATCTCTACATGGATGCCCCCTGGCCAGGTGCCAGCTTGGTCATGGATGGCAAAGTATTGGTCAATTTCGGACATCACATCTTCAAAGTGCCTGGTTTTGCGTCCCTTGGCGGTGCTGTAGGTGTTGCCATGCATCGGGTCGCACTCCCAAACCACCGGGTGGTTATTGTCGCGTACTGCTGTTAGCAAGGGCGGCAGGGTTTTGGCGATTTTGTCCGCACCCATACGGCTGATAAGGGTGAGACGTCCGGGAACGCGATCGGGATTGAGGATCTCACACAATCCCAGCACCTCTTGGGAGGTGGCGGAGGGGCCCAGTTTGCATCCCACTGGGTTTTTTATACCCCTTAAGAACTCTACATGGGCACCGTTTAGTTGTCGGGTGCGTTCGCCCACCCACAACATGTGAGCTGAGCAGTCGTACCATTCGTTGGTTATGGAATCTTGGCGGGTCAGGGCTTGTTCATAGTCCAGCACTAGTGCTTCGTGACTGGTGTAAAAGTCCACTTGATGCAGCTCAGGAGCATTTAGTGCAATCCCGCAGGCGGCCATGAAGCGCAGTGCAGACTCAATACCTTCGGCTACGCTTTGGTAGCGCTGACCCTCAGGGCTAGCGGCGATGAACTCTTGGTTCCACATCTGCACTTGGCGCAGGTCAGCGTAGCCTCCTTTGGTGAAGGCTCTCAGCAAGTTTAATGTGTAGGCCGATTGGTGGTATGCACGCACTAGTCGTTCGGCATCGGCATTGCGGGCATCTTTTGAAAAGTTTGCATCGTTCACCATATGGCCTCTGAAGGAAGGCAATTCCACACCGTTCACTACTTCGGTGGAAGATGAGCGTGGTTTTGCAAACTGCCCAGCAATGCGGCCTATCTTTACTGTGGGTACGCCAGCCGAAAAGGTCAGTACCACGGCCATTTGCAAGATCACCTTTAGCTTGTTGCGGATGCTGTCGGCGGTTACCTTGTCAAACGATTCGGCGCAGTCGCCAGCTTGCAGCACGAATGCTTGCCCAGCGCAGACCTCGCCTAAGTCGTTAAGCAGGTTGCAGGCTTCACCGGCAAATACCAGCGGGGGTAGCCCGGCTAAGGTGCTGCGTATTTTTGTCAGCGAGACTGTGTCGGGCCATTGGGGTTGCTGAGCGGCGGGTCGATCGCGCCACGAGTCAGGTTGCCAAGCAGTCATTAACGTGCAGCAATATCAGGCTGCGTCTATGTTAAGTAGTTCGGCGTGATCTCGCACTGAGTCAAGGGATCGTCCGATAATGCGGCGAATGGCTTCTGAAGTTAAACCTAGTACCTCACCAATTTCGCGGTAACTGTGTTTTTGCCCATCTACCAAGCCAAAGCGCATTTCTAGTGCAAAGCGAGAACGCTCATCTAGTACTTGCAGCAGCTCTGACAAGGTGTTCATTCGGTCGGCTGCCAAGATTAGGTCTTCAGGGCTGGCATTAGTGTCGGGTTGCAGATCCAATAGCTCATTGCTGTTGTCATCGCCCACTGTGGTGTTCAATGAAGTGGGCGAAGTCAGGCGATGTAACAATGCATTCTCGGTATCTAGTTCTTCGCCACCTCCGCTGGCTTGGCGCACCGCAGCACGCAAGCTAGCAGCTCGTTCTCCAGGCAGGCGGATGAGGTTGGCTTTTTGGTCTAGTGCCCGCCCGATAGATTGGCGGATCCAAAACGTGGCGTAGGTGGAAAACTTAAAGCCTTTACGCCAGTCAAACTTGTCTACTGCTCGATCCAACCCCAGATTGCCTTCCTGGATTAGATCTAGGAGTTCCATGCCGGTGGGTAGCGGGTATTTTTTGGCTACGCTTACCACCAAACGCAGGTTGGCTCGGATAAATTGTTCCTGTGCCCGCTCAGCGTTTCGCACATGTGTCTTTAGGCGCGGGTTGCGTTTGCCAGCGTCTAACTCGGCTTGCGCTTCGCGGCCTCGTTCGATGGTCTTAGCGAGATTTACTTCGTCTTCTTTGGTAAGTAGTGGCACTAAGCCGATGCCATTGAGATAATGGCCTGTTGAATCGTCCATGTCTTCCTGTCTTCTTTACTTGCCTGTAAGCTGCAACATCACTACGCCTTATTTTGTTCCCAAGGCTCTAATCTGTTGTCTTGGGCTTTCCCAGGTGCAGCTATTTGTATAAATATAAAAATACCGTCACAGCATACGTCTTGTCGCATTAATTTTTTGTTATGGGTGGCATCGGTGTCTTTGGGGGTACATTTGACCCGCTTCATGTAGGACATGTTGTAGTGGCTTTATGGGTCAAAGCTGCGCTTCAGCTAGACAGGGTAGAGCTGGTTGTGGCCAATGAGCCTTGGCAAAAGTTAGGTAAAGACTCTGTGACCGGAGACGTTTCAGCAGCCACAAAGATGGTTGCTCCTCAGCATCGCTTGGCTATGGTGGAAGCTGTTGTAGATGGGATGGATGGTTTGGTTGCCTCATCCATAGAAATAGACCGGGGTGGGAGTACCTATACAGTTGAGACTTTGGAGGCGTATCGAGATGCGTACCCATCTTGTGGGCTATTTCTCATTGTTGGTAGCGATGTAGCCGCCGAGATGGACACCTGGTATCGGTGGACTGAGGTTGCGGAGCTAGCTGAAGTTGTGGTGGTGGATCGCCCTGGTATGCAAACCCAGCGCCTTTCGTTGCCATGTCAGATGGTGTGGTGTCCTGCATTGCAGGTTTCTAGTAGTCAAGTGCGGCAGTGGGCTCAAGAAGGTAAGCCGCTCGACGGGCTAGTCCCTGCTCAAGCTCTGGCTTATTGTCGTCAAGAGCACCTATATGGATTTTAAGTTGCATGGATTCTAATCTGCGCCATTTTTTGGCTTCTCAGCGAGCTGCTGGCGGGGGTTTTTGGCGTGTGGGTTGGCCGTTGCTGTTGCTGGCGTTGGCGATTGCTGTGCCTTTGCTGGTTTGGGTTGGTTGGACGGCCATTTTCAATAGCAGCGACGGCACTAACGTGAGCCAGGAGCTAGATAGGTCGCAGCCGGGTTTTCAGGCGTTTGTTGAGCCGACGCCTACCTTGTTGCTAATTCACGGTGATCCAGAGCGGCTTCATAGTTTGGCATTTTTAGCGCTTACTGATGCTGGTACCGAGGGTGCGGTGTTGCTTATTGCACCAGAGACGATCACGGCTACTGGATCGCTGCGCACTGTTTGGGTGCAGTCTGGTAGTGATGGGGTAGCAAGCGCGATGGTTGAGCTATTGGGCACCATACCCGGTGAGGTGCAGGTAGTGGACGATGCTGGTTGGGCAGCTCTTGTAGCGGCCACGGTACCTGTGCGGGTACACAACCCTGATCCATTAATTGCTGCTAACGGTGAGGTGGCTTTTTCTTCGGGGATGACCTTGTTGTCGTCAGCCGATGTTGGTTTATATCTACAATGGCGGAACTCTCAGGAGTCGCCCTTGGCTGCCATGTTTCGCCAGGCAACCTTTTGGGAGGCGTGGTTGGCACAGGTGTCGGTGGCCTTGGGTTCTGAACCTGGTGACGCTTTGGTGATACCAGGCGAGGTTGATCGGGGTATAGGTCGGTTTGTACCTACGTTGGCTTTGGGGCAAAGCCGTGTGCTGGCACTGCCAGGTGCTCTTGATGCCAACGGTGCGATTAGCTTAGATGCCCAAGCTGTAACCGACTTGATCCGCGAAGTGGTGCCATTTCAGATAGCTACTGCAAACACCAGTGCTCCTCGTGTGCGCTTGTTAAATGGTTCAGGCGACTTGAGTCGTGCTGATGCTGCTGTACGTATCCTGAGCCGGGCCGAGGTTGACATCACCGTTGTGGGCAATGCGGGGCAGTTCGGCTGGCCAACCACACGGATCGGTTATCACGATGTTGCCTATGCTGCTGCCGCTGAGTCTCTGCGTGCTGCGTTAGGCGTGGGTACGGTCGTGGCTGAGGAGGCAACCGAGTTAGAAATCGATATTACGGTTGTCTTGGGGAATGATTTTGTCTCAAGTGTCGCAACACAGGGTTAAAGTATGATTGTGATCGTTGTATGAGCTTCGGCCCTGTTGCTTTAACCCTGTTGAGTCAGCCTTGTTGACAAGGTATCAGTTGGTAAGGTGACTGCTGACAAGATGCCAATAAACATGCCAGCAGATGAGGTGGCTGGCGACAATGTAGACGACAATGTATCTGGGTGGGTTCAGGCTGCGGTAACCGCTGCAAATGAGGGGCCGGGGTCAGATACGGTCATCATTGATGTAGGCGAGGTGCTGACGATTACCGATCACTTTGTGATCACCAGCGGTCTAAATGCTCGAGCGGTGCGAGCGCTTGCTGAGAAGATTGAAGAATCCGTAGATGCCTGTGGTGGACCTAAGCCAAGCAGCATTGAGGGCCTAGGCGAATACGAATGGGTGCTCATGGATTACGGCGACTTTGTAGTACACATCTTCACCCCCACAGCACGCGAGTACTATGCCTTAGATCAACTCTGGAAGGATTGCCCCGCCCTAACCCCTACTAGCCTGTAGCTTCGCTGTTAGATTGGATTGCAAGGGCAGAGTCGCTGGTTTAATAGACTCGTTAGCGAGTGGAGCTGATGGGACTCGAACCCACGACCTCTTGCATGCCATGCAAGCGCTCTAGCCAACTGAGCTACAGCCCCGTGAACGCCACACTCTAACAGCCACTAGCCTGTTAGCCTGTATGAGATTACGGTTATTTGAATCTGAGAGCTGCTCGGTAGATTGAGCAACAATGGACGGCTATAACCCTGCGAGCATTGAGCCCAAATGGCAGCAGCGCTGGCTTGATGATGCCACTTATGAAGTGGATAATGCCGACCCTCGCCCGAGTTGTTACGTGTTGTCCATGTATCCATATCCCAGCGGGCACGCCCACATCGGTCACGTTCGCAATTACACCTTTGGGGATTTGCTGGTGCGTTATCGCACCATGCAAGGCGATGCTGTGCTCTCGCCTATAGGGTTTGACAGCTTTGGTTTGCCAGCCGAGAACGCTGCCATCAAGACCGGTACACACCCTCGTGTTTATACCGATGCCAATATCGAGCTGCTTTCCTCGTCGCTGCGCCGCATAGGGGCTGTTTACGATTGGCGGCGCACCTTTAGTAGCCACGACCCCGCTTACATCCGTTTCACTCAATGGATTTTCTTGCGTTTTTATGAGGCGGGTTTGGTGTATCGGGCCACTGCTCCGGTGAATTGGTGTCCTGGCTGTCAAACGGTGTTGGCCAACGAGCAGGTTCTTGGTGATGGCAACTGCGAACGTTGCAGCCAACCGACTCAGCAGCGCGAACTCGAACAGTGGTTCTACCGTATAACTGCATACGCAGAGGAGTTGCTAAGCGGCCTTGAAGATTTGGATTGGCCAAGCAGGGTCAAGACCATGCAGCGCAACTGGATTGGACGTTCAGAAGGTGTGGAGTTCGTTCTGCCCATCGCAGATGCTAACGGCAATCCCTGTAGTGATACCGATGGTGTAGCCGTGTTCACAACCAGGCCAGATACCAGCTTTGGGATGACCTTTGCGGTGATGTCTCCCGAACATCCGCGGGTTGGTGAGCTAACCGCACCAGAACGTTGTAACGAGGTGGAGGCTTTCGTAGCCGCAGTCTCCGAACGTAGTGAAATCGAACGGCTCTCGCAGGGTGGTCCTGCTGACAAGCGGGGGGTGGATACGGGTACTCGTGTCATCAACCCCTTCAATGGCAAGTCTATTCCGCTGTTTTTGGCCGATTATGTACTTACTACTTATGGTACCGGCGCAATCATGGCTGTGCCCGGCGAGGATCAACGCGACTGGGACTTTGCCAAGGCTTATGACCTGCCCATTATTCGTACAGTGCAGCCCCCATCAGACTTTACTGGCGAGGCCTATACGGGTGATGGGCTAGCCATTAACAGCGACTGGTTGAACGGTATGGAAATGACCGAGGCGAAGGCCGCGGCCATCGCTTGGCTAGAAAGTAAAGGCATCGGTCAAAGCAAGGTCAACTATCGTTTGCGAGATTGGCTGCTGTCCCGGCAGCGTTACTGGGGTTGCCCGATCCCTATTGTGTACTGCGAGCATTGCGGGGCAGTACCGGTACCCGATGAAAATCTGCCCATTACTTTGCCAGACGACGTTGCATTCATGCCTACTGGGCGCTCTCCCTTGTTGGACAACGCCGATTTCTGCAACGTTTCGTGCCCCAAGTGTGCAGGCTCGGCCTGGCGTGAGACAGACACCATGGACACTTTTGTGGATTCCTCTTGGTATTTCTTACGTTTTGCTGATCCTCATAATCGCGAGCTGCCTTTTAGCCATGAGGCCCTTGAGCGTTGGTTGCCTGTAGATCAGTACATCGGTGGAGTGGAGCACGCCATCTTGCACCTCATGTATGCACGCTTTTTTACCAAAGCCTTATCAGATTTGGGGGTAGCCCCTGCTGGGTTGCGTGAGCCCTTCCAGCGTTTGTTTACGCAGGGTATGGTGCGCATGGGCGGCGGGAAGATGTCTAAGAATCGGGGCAATGTAGTGGCACCTGAAGACATTATTGATGCCTATGGTGCAGATTCTTTGCGCTTGGCTATTTTGCAGGTTAAGCCTCCAGCCGAAGATGTTGACTGGGAGGATTTTGGTCTTGAGGGTTGTGCTCGTTTTTTGGGTAGGCTCTGGCGGTTGGCTGCGGGCACGGCTGATCTGGCCAAGCAGGCTCGCTCTGGTCCGATCATCTCAGCAGATGAAGCCATTGATGTTGCCACCCATCGCCACATAGACCGCATTACAGGTGAGTTGAATCGCTGGTCTTATAACACTGCGGTGGCTGGCTGTATGGAGTTCACCAATGATTTGTATCGCTATGTGCAGTTAGAACAAGGCCCACATCATGACACTCTTGCGTTTGCTGTTGATTCCTTATTGTTGGTGATGGCTCCTATGGTGCCTCATATTTGCGCTGAGCTTTGGGAGCTGCGTCGGGGCGACAACGTTCACGCGCAGCGCTGGCCCGTAGCTGATCCAGACAAGCTGATAGCGGAGATGGTAACGATGGTGGTGCAGGTAAATGGTAAGGTGCGTGACCGCATAGAGGTGGTTGCCGATATTGCTCAGCGCGATGCTGAGGCTCTAGCACTGGCTTCCGAGAAGGTAAAGGCACTGCTAAACGGTGTTGCACCAAAGCGGGTGATCGCCCGCCCTCCTAAGCTGGTAAACGTGGTGGTTTAGTGGTGTGTTTTGGATTCAGCGCTTTACATTGCAATGGTGGTGATATTTCTATCGACTGAAGAGCGCTGCTTAGGTGGGGTTTCAACGTTTGGAGTGTTAGCCTAAAGTCGCTTCCCCCGTGGTTAGTGCTGCGTTTTGCGCTTTAAGCGGCCATGGAAGATAAGCCCCAACCATCTGTTCGATTGACAGCGGCTGAACGATGCCGCGAGCTTTGGGATGACTACCGACATTTGTTAACCGGTCCGCGTCTAGCCATAG
The DNA here is from genome assembly GCA_009843865.1 of Acidimicrobiia bacterium. Taxonomy (GTDB): domain Bacteria; phylum Actinomycetota; class Acidimicrobiia; order Acidimicrobiales; family Bin134; genus Poriferisocius. Next base: position 59,472 of record VYCQ01000024.1, on the reverse strand, counting down.
TCGTTATTGGGTTGGTTTTGGTTGTTGGGATTTTGATTTACCGCATGTGGGGCGTAGATGATCTGCCTCCTGTAGAGATGCTTATTCCCCAAGCCACCCCGTTGGCCGAGCGTTCCTTTGTGCAGTCAGAACCTGTCCTGATTTTAGTTCATGTAGCTGGGGCGGTGAAGTTGCCTGGTGTCTACAAGTTGCAGGGGTCTGGCCGGGTGGTGGATTTAGTGCAGGCAGCAGGTGGGTTAACCAGCGATGCTGATGTCGACAGGGTGAATTTGGCCGATGTGCTTTTTGATGGTCAGTGGATTTACGTGCCACGTATTGGTCAAAAGGTGATTCCGATGCCTGTTGGAGGTATCGGAGGTGGTTCAGGCAGCTCGTTTGATCGTTCTGGTCCGCTTAATATTAACTCTGCCACGTCTGAGCAGTTGCAGTCTTTACCGGGGGTGGGGCCAGCTATCGCCAGCGCCATCGTGAAGCACCGTGACCGTGTTGGCGGGTTTAGCACAGTGGATGGGTTGCTGGCCGTGTCAGGTATTGGGCCCAGCAAGCTTGCGCAGATCAGAGATTTGGTCACCGTGTGAGCCCGGCAGCTTGGGCGCAAGGCTCTTGATGACGCTCTGGTTTTAGTCAGGCCATGATCGTGCCTGAAGCTTTATGACCGACCGCCAGGTTGTGCTGCTAGCTTGTGCAGCCCTGATAGGTGCTTGGTGGTCAGCTGCCGTTCCTTTAGTGTTTGGGGTGCTGTTAGTGGGGTTGGCACTCGCAATGCGTTGGCCATGGCTGTTGGTAGTAGCGGTTTTGCTGCTCAGCTCAGCGCTAGGAGCTAAAGCCTGGGCGGGTTTGGATCCGCTTGAGCCTGCTGTGTTTACAGGTGAGGTGACTCTGGTTTCGGATCCGGTTCCGTTAGGCAACGGCACAAGAGTTTTGCTGCGAGCCGGCGGGCGACGCTATGAGGCATGGGCCTACGGTGCCTTATCTCGCCAACTAGTTCAAAGCTTGGCTGGTCACCGTTTGTATGTGGTTGCCAGCGTTCGCCCCATGGAGCCTGTGCCTCGCTATCAAGCCGCACGCCATGTGGCTAATCGCATGAGCATCCAGGAAATCTCTTATCAAAGCAGCGGTTCGCTGCCTTTTCGCTTGGCGAACTGGTTGCGTCACACCATTTCGCGGGGAGCGTTGTCTTTGGACTCTGATCGACACAGCCTTTTCACCGGCTTTTCTTACGGCGATGATCGCTATCAATCTCCAGTCGTGTCGGATGATTTTCGGGCTGCTGGCCTCACCCACTTACTGGCCGTGTCGGGTCAGAATGTGGCGTTTGTGTTGATCTTGGCTCGCCCGTTCATTGAGCGTTTTGATTATCGGGGCCGCTGGGTGCTCACCTTGGGGGTTATCGCCTTTTTTGCTCTGGTCACCCGCTTTGAACCATCAGTGTTGCGGGCCACAGTGATGGCAGCTATAGCAGCTACGGCTACCTTGTTGGGACGCGAGGTTTCGAGTCGTCGTGTGTTGGCTTTGGCTGTGACCTTGTTGGTGTTGGTAGATCCTTTGTTGGTTCATTCTGTAGCTTTTCGTCTCTCAGTAGCAGCCTCGGCGGGTATCATCTTGTGGTCCCCCCTACTGGTTGAGCGGTTGCGCGGCCCCCGTCTGTTACGTGAGGCTATGGCCGTTACTGTTGCGGCTCAGCTAGCTGTTTCTCCGCTGCTCATCACCACATTTGGTGGGGTGCCGGTGGCTTCTTTGCCAGCTAATCTGCTCGCGGCACCGGTGGCGGGGCCGATCATGATGTGGAGCCTGTCGGCTGGAGTGTTGGCCGGGGTCTTAGGCGAACCTGTGGCGCAGGTAATCCATTGGCCCACGGGCATTGCTATCGGCTGGATTAGCGGTGTTGCTGATTGGGCAGCCACCGTGCGTTTTGGTGAGCTAAGCTCCCCTCACTTAGTAGGGGTGGTTGCGGGTGTGGTTGTTTGGTGGGTAGCTCGCCAACGGTGGTTGCGAGCTACCGCAGCAGTTGGTCTAGTTACAGTGCTGCTTTTACCCGCAGTGGCTCTTAGGGTGGTAGACCCGCCCTTACATGCTGTGTTGGATTCCGCGGTGGAGGTGTGGCGACATCACGATCTTACCTTGGTGTTGCTTGGGCCTAATCGTTCCACTGAGAGGCTCTTACAAGATCTGCGACGCGCAGGAGTGCAGAAAGTTGATCTAGCGATAGCCGACAGAGGCAACAGAGCACAACGCGATCAGGTACTGGCCCTTAAAGAGCGAATGCGGGTTGGTGCTGTGATAGCTCCACCGGGACATAAAATCGGTGGAGCCATCGCGGTCTTAGTTAATCAGCGCATCCAAGTTGGTTCTTTGCAAGTAGAAATCACGTCGCACGACCCTCACCTTGAACTGCAAGTCGTTATGGCGTCTATATTGGGTGCCCTATAAGTTTGAGTAGGAGCAGACATCACAAATAGGATGGCCCTCGACCGTAAGTAATTCACAGATGCAATCAACGCAGGGCGTTAGTTGTGTCGTCTGATGGGTGTAGCGTCTCCGTGATGATTGTGGAGCTAGGCTCACACCGCTACGACGTGACCACCCGAGCCTTAGTGATGGGCATCTTAAACCGTACCCCTGATTCTTTTTTTGATGCTGGCCAGTATTGGGACTTTGACGATTTTTTGGTTAAAGCTAGTCAATTAGTTGATGAGGGTGCCGATTTCTTAGATGTTGGCGGCGTAAAGGCGGGGCCTGGACTGGAGGTAACCGAAGCTGCAGAAATGGACCGGGTGGTGCCTGCTATTCAAGCGCTACGACAGCGTTTTGATTTGCCTTTGTCTGTTGACACCTGGCGGGCTTCAGTAGCACGCGAAAGTTACGCGGCAGGCGCGGTAGTAGGTAATGACATCAGTGGTTTTGCCGACCCTAACTATCTTAGCGAGGCGGCTAAAGCAGGAGCTTCCGTGGTGGCGTGTCATGTACGGTTGGCTCCACGAATTGACGATCCCAAGCCGGTATACGACGATCTCGTGGGCGATGTGAGCTGCTTTCTTCAGCAGCGAGCCCAATGGGCGATTGATGCTGGTATCCCTCCACAACGGGTGATGATCGATGCTGGACACGATTTGGGCAAAACTCCTGAGATGTCTGTGGAGTTGTTGCGGCGAGCCGATGAGCTGGTGGCTTTGGGTTATCCTGTGTTCTTATCGGTTTCTAACAAAGGCTTTTTGGGATTTCTTAGCAATGAAGCGGTGGATAATCGTCGTGAGATCACCCTAGCCGCGCATGCTTTGGGTATAGGTTTGGGGTGTCGTATCTTGCGGGCGCATGACGTGGTAGGCACTCGCCGAGTAGCCGATTTCATGAGCGAAATACTTCAACGCCAAGCATCAGGATCAACGTCGTTGGCACCGCAAGCTTTGCTGTCACCACCTCAGGTGCTCCCTACATGAGCGCCACCGTAGTGTTGTTTCATGGGGGTGACGAAGTGCTGTTGGCCAACGCTCTGCGAGAGCGGGTGAGCCAGTTGGTGGGTGAGGGCGACCGTGCGCTTATGGTGGCAGAACTTAGCGAGGTGGCTTATTTGGTAGGTGAGGAGTACGAGATATCTCCGTTGGTGGATGCTGCTCAGACCCCGCCATTTCTTACTTCTCGTCGCGTGGTGGTGGGGCGCGAGATAGGGCGTTTTTCCAATACAGATACCCTAAATCCTTTATTGCGTTATCTAGACGATCAGCTTGAAAGCACCGATTTAGTTTTGGTGTGGGAAAAGGGCCCTGCTCTGCAAAAGTTGAACCCGCTGCCTCGTCAGCTTAAAGATGCCGTAACCGAAGCTGGCGGGCAGATCATAAGTGCTGGCATTCCGCGGGGCCGTGACGGTAGCTACCAATGGATGGACGAGCAGATCAACGCTGCTGGGCTACGTTTGCGGGCAGGAGCTAAGCGCTTGTTAGCTGAACACCTAGGCGAAGATTTGAGCCGCTTGCCTGCGCTGTTGGTTACACTATCGGCAGCTTTGGGCAGCGAGCGCCCTTTAGAGGTTGACGATGTAGCTCCCTTCATTGGTCAAGGAGGGTCGGTGCCTCCTTGGGAGCTAACTGATGCTATCGAATCTGGTCAGATCGCCGATGCTTTAGCAAAGTTAGAACGCATGTTGAATGCTGGTGGTCGTCACGAGATGCAGGTACTAGCCATCCTTTATAATCATTTCAGCAGGTTGTTGCGCTTAGATGGGGCTGAGGTGTCTGGAGAAACTGAGGCGGCAGAGTTGCTGGGACTTAAAGGGTCAACCTTTCCTGCTAAAAAAGCATTGCGGCAAGCCCGCAAGTTAGGTTCCAAGCGGGTTGCTCGGTCGATAGATCTGCTGGCTCAAGCAGATCTAGATTTGCGGGGGGCTAGTGCTTTACCCCCAGCAGTGGTGCTAGAGGTTTTGGTAGCTCGTCTAGCCCAGATGAACCGCTAGCCGTTTCATCAAACGAGATTTTTTGCGAGCTGCTGTGTTGCGATGCAGCACACCAGTATTGGCAGCTTTATCAATGCGCTTGATAGCTAGTCGAGCCGCTTCGGCAGCTTCTTCGGCATTGGCTTCGTTGGCGGCTTGGATAGCACTGCGAGTGCGGGTGTTGATCTCCGAACGTACAGCACGGTTTCGGATCCTGCGTTTTTCGTTTTGGCGGTTGCGCTTTATTTGGCTTTTGATGTTTGCCACAGAAAAATAATCTTAGCGCCTCATAATCTCATTAACCACCTAAGCCAGTACCTTAGAGATGACAGGTAGTGTTTCTAGAGTTCCATGCAGTCTGCCCAAATTCGTAATACTTCCATAATCGCCCATATTGACCACGGTAAGTCCACCTTGGCCGATCGAATGCTGGAGATTTGTGGGGCGGTAGATCCCCGAGAGATGCGCGCCCAATTTTTAGATTCCATGGATTTGGAGCGCGAACGGGGCATCACGATCAAGCTTCAAAGCGTCCGCTTAGACTACAAGGGTCACACCATCAACCTTATAGACACCCCCGGCCATGTGGACTTTGGCTATGAGGTGAGTCGTTCTCTAGCTGCCTGTGAGTCGGTGATTTTGTTGGTGGATGCCGCTCAGGGTATTGAGGCGCAAACCCTGGCCAACTGTTACCTTGCTATCGAAAATGAACTAGAGGTTGTGGTGGCTCTCAACAAGATTGACTTGCCCGCCGCTGAACCCGAACGTCGCGCACAAGAGATCGAACAGGTGTTGGGCATCTCGGCTAGTGATGTGTTGCATGTCAGTGCTAAAACCGGCAGCGGTGTGGCCGAGTTGCTAGATGCGGTTGTAGAGCGTACTCCTATACCTCAAGGTAGTTCCGACGAGCCATTGCAAGCGTTGATCTTCGATTCTCATTTTGATCAATATCGTGGTGTAGTTAGCTCTGTTCGGGTGATGAACGGCAGGCTGCGTGCAGGCGATCAGATCAGGTTTATGCAGGTACGTAGTGATCGGGAGGCCGACGAGGTGGGGGTGTGGCGGCCTCGCCCCACCCCTGTGGCAGAACTTGGTCCCGGCGAGGTGGGCTATCTCGTAGCTGGCATGAAAAACGTGGCTGAAGCCCGCTCTGGTGAAACCGTCACCACTTCCCGTAATGGTGCAGTAGAGCCTCTTGCTGGTTATCAAGAACCCAAATCCATGGTGTTTTGTGGGCTGTATCCCATAGACGGCGACGAGTTTGCGGCTTTGCGGGATGCTTTGGAACGTTTGCAGGTGAGCGACTCCAGCTTCAGTTATCAGCCGGAATCTTCAGGGGCATTGGGTTTTGGGTTCCGCTGTGGCTTTTTGGGTTTATTGCATATGGAAATTGTGCGCGAGCGTCTTGAAAGAGAGTTTGGTGTGAGCCTCATCACTACCGCTCCTTCGGTGGCCTATCTTGTGGAATTGTCTAACGGCGAAGAGGTGGAAGTAGATAATCCCTCGGCTATGCCTGCTGCGAGTGAGGTAAGCGGAATCCGTGAGCCCATGCTGTCGATCACCATTATTGCTCCTACTGGCTACACCGGAACCTTGATGGAACTCTGTCAGGCTCGCCGTGGAGAGATGACAAAGATGAAATACCTCTCGCCAGAGCGGGTAGAGCTAGGTTATCGGCTGCCGTTAGCAGAGATAGTGGTTGACTTCTTCGACCAGCTAAAGAGCCGTACTCAAGGTTATGCCAGCTTAGATTACGAGCCCGACGGTTATGCTGTGTCCGACTTAACCAAGGTGGACATCTTGTTGCAGCACGAGCCGGTGGATGCTTTTAGTTCGATTGTGCATCGTACCAATGCTTACGCTTATGGCCGCCGTATGACCACCAAGCTCAAGGAGCTTATTCCCCGACAACAGTTTGATGTACCCATACAGGCTGCTATCGGTGGCAAGATCATTGCCCGCGAAACGGTTAAAGCTTTTCGCAAGGATGTCACTGCCAAACTTTATGGGGGGGGGGATGTGACCCGCAAGCGTAAGCTGTTAGAGAACCAAAAGGCTGGTAAGAAGAAGATGAAGGCTATTGGCAGGGTAGATGTGCCCCAAGAAGCTTTTATATCTGCATTGCGTTTAGAGGACTAACTGCGCTAGTCAGCCAGAATCAGGATTTCTCAACTATCACCAGCAAACCGGCACCTGCTTATTTAGCGTTGTCCATTAGTATTGGGGATTGAATGAGCAGCCAAGCTGAGATGCTGTCAGCCCGCAAAGCCGCAGTGCTGCGAGCCGTGGTGGAGGGCTATATATGCACCAACCAGCCTGTGGGTTCCACTTACGTTTCAGAGACGGTGGACTTGCAGGCATCGCCCGCTACTGTCCGCAACGAAATGCTGGCTTTAGAGCAAGCAGGTTACCTGCATCAACCTCATACCAGTGCAGGTCGTATACCTACCGAAAAGGGTTACCGGCATTTTGTGGATTCTCTTACAGACGCAAGCGCTACGCTGGGGCGCAGCAAAAATCAGCAGATTAAGGATTTCTTTCACACCTCTCGAAATGAGCTAGAGCAAATGCTGGCCGACACCAGTGCTTTGCTGGCCGACCTTACCGCATATGCGGCTCTTGTAGTGGCCCCGGATCATTCTAGTGCCAACATCAGATCGGTCAGTTTGGTGGATCTCTCTGAGCGGGTGGTGTTGGCCTTGGTGGTATATGACAACGGCGTGGTTGACAAGCGCACCATTGAAATGGATCAGCCTTTTGATTCTGTGGAGCTTGCTCAAGCAGCAGACATTCTTACTGATGCTTTGGGCGGCCGTCCTGCGACCGATTTGCATCACTGTCAAGGAGATAAGCGCATCACACCGCTGGTATCTCGAGTGTTAGGTTCGCTAGCTGATTTGGTAGATGCCGAAGATCAGCTTTACGTGGGTGGTACGGCTAGCGTGGCGAGATTGTTTGATGCTGCCGAAACTGTTCGCTCGGTTCTGGGAATACTTGAAAAGCAGTTGGTGGTTGTTAATTTGGTGAGAGATATCCTAGATCGGGGCCTCAATGTGGCAATCGGCACAGAAACCGGAGTGGCACCTTTAGCCGAATGCTCGCTGATAGTAGCCTCGTATGAAGTTGACGGGCAGCCGGTAGGCTCTATCGGGGTTTTAGGTCCCACCCGTATGAACTATCCCCAAGCCTTAGCTGCGGTAGCAGTTGTAGGCCAAAAACTTGGCGACCGCTTGTCGTTTGCTTAGCTGATGTTAGAACTGAACTAATGGCCACAGATTTTTATGAGTTGTTGGGCGTAAGCCGCAATGCCAGCGAAGACGACCTCAAGAAGGCGTTTCGTAAGTTGGCCCGTCAATACCATCCCGATGCTAACCCTGACAACACCGAGGCCGAAGCTCGTTTTAAGGAAATCGCCTTGGCGTATGAGACCTTGAGCGATCCTCAAAAGCGGGCTCATTACGATCGATTTGGCAGTGCTCCGGGCACTGCTAGCGGCGGCGATCCCTTTGCGGGCATGAACTTAGGCGATATTTTCGATGCCTTTTTTGGTAGCAGCAACCCGTTCGGAGATGGCCCCTTTGGCGATTCGGGTAGGACTAGAAAAGGTCCTCAAAGAGGAGCTGATATAGAGGCAGTGCTTACCTTGGACTTTGTGGATGCTGTGTTAGGAGTCGATGCGGAGGTGAACGTGCGCACCGCAGTGGTATGCGAGGTGTGCGAAGGTCGCGGGGCTGCTGCGGGCACTGCACCGGTTACTTGCTCTACTTGCGGCGGCATTGGTCAAGTGCAACGGGTACGTCAGTCCATACTTGGTCAGATGGTCACTCGTACTGTGTGTGATGCTTGCGCGGGTTCGGGTGAGGTGATTGCCGACCCATGCCGGAATTGTCGTGGTGATGGTCGTATTGTGGCTGAGCGGCTTTATACGGTAACCGTGCCCGCCGGGGTAGACCATGGTTCTACACTGCGGGTTGCTGGTCGGGGTGCGGCAGGGCCACGAGGTGGACCTTCCGGAGATTTGTATGCCCACATTGAGGTGCAGTCTCATCCTCGCTTTGAACGAGATGGCGATGACCTGCTCGGTGAGGTGCGCCTCACCATGATTCAAGCTGCTCTGGGTTTAAACATGAAGTACGAAACCTTGGATGGTACCGAAAATCTGGAAGTGCTAGCTGGTACACAAAACGGTCATCTGTTTCGACTCAAGGGTCACGGGGTGCCACGCTTACATGGGCGTGGTCGTGGCGACCTGCTGGTTCAAGCCGTTGTGGAGACTCCAACTGGGCTTAGCAACGAAGAAATAGACTTGTTTCATCAGCTAGCCGAGATACGAGGCGAAGAGGTTGCTACCATCACTCAGAAGCGTCGCCGTCAGGCCCGGCGGAAGCAGCATCGTGAAGCCAAACGGAAGTGACGGCCCTCACGTATTTGTAGACGACTTAGAGTGCATCCAACTCTACGCACAAGATCATGCTCATCTAACTCGTTCGCTGCGGCTACGCCCCGGCGATGCCTTTACCGCTTGTGATGGGCGGGGGTCTTGGCGGGTTTGTCGGTTGGGCAGAAGTGCCGACACTGCCTGTGAACCGGATGGGGAGGTGGTTTTTGTGGTACCCGTTTTACCGAAGCTGACCGTTGGTTATGCCTTAATCAAGGGTGGGCGGCCCGAACTTATTACCCAAAAGGTCACTGAGTTGGGGGTGGATGCCATCGTGCCTTTTGTGGCTGAGCGTAGCGTGGTGCGCTGGGATATTGAGCGGTCAGCTCGTCATATTGAGCGGCTGCGTCGTGTAGCTCGAGAGTCGGCTATGCAGAGCCGACAAGTGCGCCTCCCCGAGATTGGTGAGGTGGCTGATTTTAGGTGTTTAGTTTCTCAAGAGGGCACTGCTCTAGCTCATATCACTGGTGTTCCGATATCGCTACAGCATCCCACAATATTAGTTGGCCCTGAGGGAGGTTGGTCTGCTGAGGAATGCACACAAGCGCCTACTGTCTGTTTGGGTGATTCGGTTTTGCGTTCTGAGACCGCTGCTATCACTGCTGCGGCCTTACTCACAGCCTTGCGTCATGGGGTTAGCAGCTCACGGTGACCGATGACGTTGCTGTCAACACTGTGTTTTATAGTGCTTTTTCAAGTAGCAATTTCGTTAGGTTCAGCGATTGGCGATAGGGACGTAGTCGCGTGTTGCTGAGCCGGTGTAGACCTGACGGGGGCGGGCAATGCGGCTGCCTTGTTCAAGGAGTTCCACCCAGTGGGCTAGCCAGCCAGCAGTGCGGGCGATGGCAAACAATACCGTGAACATATCGGGAGGAAAGCCCATGGACTGGTAGATCAGCCCCGAGTAGAAGTCTACGTTGGGGTAGAGCCTGCGTTCGGCAAAGTAGTTGTCGTCAAGGGCTACTTCTTCGAGTTTCAGGGCTATGTCTAGCAGTGGGTTGGAGCCGGTCACCTCAAACACCTCGTGAGCGGTCTTTTTGATGATTTTGGCTCGAGGGTCGTAGTTCTTGTAGACCCTGTGGCCGAAGCCCATGAGACGGGTTTTGCCGCTCTTCACCTCTTTGATGAACGGGTCAATGTTTTCGTAGCCGCCGATGTGGTGCAGCATCTCTACTACAGCTTGATTAGCTCCGCCATGGCGGGGTCCATACAGCGCGCAGGCCGCCGCAGCGATCACTGAATAGGGGTTGGTGAGGGCGCTGCCCACCACTCGAGCTGCGCTTGTAGAGCAGTTTTGACCATGTTCTGCATGGGTTATGAGCAGTAGATCTAATGCGCGGCTTAGGATGGGATGGCATTCGTAGGTGGGCTCGGCGATTTTAAACATCATGGACAAGAAGTTGGTCGTGAAGTCCAAGTTGTTGTCGGGGTAAACAAATGGCAGTCCTGAGTTGAACCTAGCACCAGCCGCAGCCACCGTAGGCACCTTGGCAATGAGACGCACGATCTGATGCATCCGATTATCGGGGTCTTCTATATCTTTGGCCTCTGGATAGAAGGTGGAGAGCGCAGCGATGGTGGACACGAACATGCCCATTGGGTGGGCATCATGCAGGAATGACTCCATGAATCGCTTGCGAAAGCGTTCGTGGATGAAGGTGTGGTGGGTGATGTCGTGTACCCAGGTTTCATATTCGTTGGCCGATGGTAGCTCACCGCGTAGCAACAGGTAGGCCACCTCAAGGTAGGTGGAGTGCTCAGCTAGTTGTTCAATGGGGTAGCCGCGGTAGCGTAGGATTCCGTTTTCCCCGTCTACCTCGCTTATGGCGCTAGTGGTTGCTGCTGTGGTGTTAAAGGAGGGGTCAAGGAACCAGATGTTGCCTAAGAGAGCGCTCCATTGCGAGGCAGCCACACCACCTTGGACAATTGGAATTTCTACTGATTCATTGGTTCGATTATCTATGATCGTTATGGACTCAGGCACTCACGGCTCCTTATGACTGGGTTCTTGACATCTGGGTTGTTTTGATATTTGGCTTTGAGTGACCGCAGCCTGCTGTTAGCGAAGCTTACAGCAGGCTGCGGTCACTGCCGTAAGAGTGCCTTAGAGGAGTCCATGTCATTATGTGTAGAACCCAACCATCGTGTGTAGAAGTTGTAAGTGCTTTATAAAGGCGTGTTGTCGTGGTGTCGATGAGGTAGGACTTCGCGTTTGGATTCCAACATCTCTAGTGCGGCAGCCACCTCAATTCTCGTGTGGGCTGGGTCAATGACCGCGTCCACCGAACCCCTTTCGGCGGCTTTGTATGGGTTCAGATAGTGTTCTTCGTAGTTGGCTTCGAGTTTGTGGCGTTCTTCGATACTGGCTTCACGATGTAGTATTTGGACTGCCCCCTGTGCACCCATGACAGCTATTTCAGCGCTAGGCCAAGCCAAGGCGATATCGTTACCCATGCGTCGAGAGTCCATGACGATATAGGCCCCTCCATAGGATTTGCGTAAGGTGACGTTTACTCGTCCTACCGATGCGCGGGCATAGGCGAAGGCAAGCTGAGCACCGTGGCGGATGATGCCTCGCCACTCTAAATCTTTGCCCGGTTGAAAGCCCGAGGTGTCCACAAAGGTTACCAATGGCAGGTTAAAGGCATTGCAGAACGATACGAAACGAGCCCCTTTTTGGCTACATGAAATGTCCAAGGTGCCAGCCATGCTCTGTGGTTGGTTGGCTACAATCCCTACAGGTCGTCCTGCCACGGTTGCGAATGCACAAATGAGGTTTGTGGCCCAGTCGGCTTTGTACTCCAACAGGTCGCCTTGATCGACCACAGCTCGTACCACGTCACGCACGTCGTAGCTGCCCGACGGCGAGCTTGGTAGTAGGTCTGTCAGTTCTGGGGTGAGACGGTTTGTAGGGTCGGTCATGTAGCAACGTGGTGGGAGTTCGTCGGTGTGTGCAGGTAGCAAGTTCAACAGCGTGCTCACTAGATCGGTGGCAGCTTTTTTATCTTCTACCATGAAGGTGGACACCCCGCTGCGCCGCGCAAGCTGAACAGCACCGCCGAGGGTTTCGTTGCTGATGACTTCTCCGGTGAACTGTGTCACCATGCGGGGCCCTGTTACGAAGGCGTAGCTCTGCTGGGTGGTGATAACGATGTCGGCTAGGCCCAGCAGCAGCGCAGGGCCAGACACAGCTGGGCCGGTAGCACAAAAGATGGTGGGCACCTGACCTGAGCATTGCACTACGGCTTTGGCTAGTCGCCCCCAACCGACGGTGGCTGCGATACCGGCATCTACGTCGGCTCCAGATGAGGCGATGTATCCTACTAGGGGGATGCGACGAGACATGGCTTCGTGGGCTGCGTGTTCTAGGGTTTCACTATCGGCGGGGCCGATGGCACCGCGGTTGATTTCGTTGTCTTCTATGTTGAAAACCACGCAGTTGCGTCCGTCATAGCAGTCCAGCCAGGCTCGAGCCGTGCCTAGTGCGCCTGCGCGCAGCAGCACCCGGTTATCGGTCATCAACTTGGGTACACTCCGGGCTGTTCGTAGCCGTGAGTGGTGACTACTTCGGTGATCACTTCATGCACCGCGCGGGTAACGGCTGAAGGCGCAATTCTACGGCTGAAGATCATCCCCACCGAGCGTTGCAACAAACCTGTGATGGGAATGCGTCGACAAGGGCCATTGCTATCGGGGGCAGCGGTGGCTGGCAAGATGGCGGCCCCAAACCCGGTTTGCACCAACGTGGCGATCATGCGCATCCCGTCAATCTCTACTCGGGTAGTTAGCATTACGCCTTGATTTTTGAGTTCGGAGTCAATCTCGTCTCGAAAAGTTGTACCTGCTGGGGGTAGCAATAAATCGTAGCAGCTCAGTTCTGTGGGCGTGACGGCAGATTTTGTGGCTAGCGGATGGTCAGGTGGGGCGATGAGCAGGCGGTCTTCGGCAAAAAGCTCTTTGCTGCAAATATCGGGATCGCCGATGGGTAGGTTCACTACTGCTGTGTGTAAGTGGCCTCTGACTACTTGGGGTAGCAAGCTGGTTGTGGTAGCGGTTAATACTTCAAGGCGCACGTTGGGGTATTGAGCTTCTAGGGCTGGCAGCAGTTTGGGGATTAGCCAGCGGGCGGTGGAGTCGATGGTGCCCAAGCGGGTGACACCTGAAATGTCATTGCGCATGGCGGCCATGTCTAAAGGTATGGCATCTGTTTCAGCGCGGATGCGTCGGGCACGGGCTACCACTGCCTCTCCTTCTTCGGTCAGGGTGGCAGCGTCTCGATCTACTAGTCGTGTACCCAACTCTTGTTCTAGGCGAGCTACATGTTTGGATACGTTGGATTGCACTGTGTGCAGCGATCGGGCTGCCTTAGAAAAGGTTTTGTGCTCAGCGATCGCCAACAGGGCATCAAGTTGGCGGATGTCCACGCTGTTTAATCTACTTCAGGGTTACGATTAAAACAGCGGGAATTGTATATGCAGCTATATATGAATCTAATCACCAAAACCCTAGAGCATTTACCTGTTGCTAGTTTGGCTTGGTGAACACCGCTAGTGGTAAGTGATGTATAGCAAGGTTTGAGGGTTAGTGGTGAGCAGCTTGGATATGGTGGGTATTGGCAACGCCATCGTAGACGTGATCAGCATCGAAGATCACGATTTTATTGCTACGCATAACCTGCTCAAGGGGGCCATGACCCTGATCGACCACAATCGTGCGCAGGATCTTTACGGTGCTATGTCTGCAACCATTGAGATATCGGGAGGTTCGGCTGCTAACACCATGGCAGGGGCGGCTGCGTTCGGCGGCGATGTGGGTTATATCGGTAAGGTGCGTGACGATCAGCTTGGTGAGGTGTTCGCTCACGACATTCGTGCTCTAGGAGTGCGTTTTGAGGTGCTTCGGGCATCCGTAGGGCCTCCCACGGCTCGCTGTTTGATAGTGGTTACTCCTGACGCGGTACGCACCATGAATACCTATTTAGGTATCAGCACTGAGTTGCATCCTGATGATATTGATCCCGATCTAGTAGGTGCAGCGAAGGTGCTGTATTGCGAAGGTTACATTTGGGATGTGGAGATAGCCAAGGAGGCCATCCGCAAGGCAATCTCGATTTGTTCGTCTGCGGGGGGTGCGATTTCGTTTACCTTGTCTGACAGTTTTTGTGTGGAGCGACATCACGTTGAATGGTTGGAGTTGGTAGATAGGCACATTGATTTGCTGTTTGGTAACGAGCAAGAGATCTGCAAGCTGTACGGCACTGGTGACGACTTTGATGCAGCCGTGGCCGCTGTTCAGGGACGCTGTAAGGTGGCGGCGCTAACTCGGGGGGCTCAAGGTTCAGTGCTGGTCACCCCTGATGAGGTCATCGAAGTACCTCCCGCACCGCTGACTCAGGTAGTGGATACCACGGGAGCGGGTGATCTGTATGCTGCGGGATTCTTGTACGGCTACACGCGTCAGATGGATTTGGCTCAATGTGGTTGGTTGGGTTCGTTGGCAGCCACCGCAGTGATTAGTCAGTTCGGGGCCCGACCGTCTGCTGCATTAACGCACTTGCTAGCAAACTTAAATAGCATTAGACCCAATAGCATTAGATTTTGAGTGGTCATTCCCCCTAGTTCTTGTGAACCTCACAGCCTTTTTGGGTCTGTCAGCCACTTTAAGCTAGCCGAACGAGCTGGCGCTGAGCTTGTTGAGCAGTTTGGCGATACTTTTGAGGTTGCGGTGGTGTTGGGGTCGGGTTGAGCAAACGCTGTAGTTGAGCTAGGCACTATCACAGGGACAGTAATTGCTGCGGCTATGAGCAAGATGCGCTGCCTGACGGGGGTATCAGTGGCGGTGGGGCTTAATCGATGATTGTCGGAGATTTAGCTGCTAGCCAGGTTTTGGGTCGCAAACTCCCAGTTGATGAGGTGGTCTAAGAACGCTTCCACATAGGCAGGGCGGGCATTTTGGTAGTCCAGGTAGTAGGCATGCTCCCACACATCGGTAACCAGCAGCGGTTTGCGGCTGTGTAGCAATGGAAGGTCTGCGTTGGTAGTTGACATGATTTCTAAACCGTCGTTTTCGTTAGCAACCAGCCATGTCCAGCCCGAGCCGAACAGGCTTGTGGCGGCAGCTGCGAACTGGTTGCGGAATTCGTCGTAGGAGCCAAACGAATTCTCAATGGCACTTGCGATGCTACCGCTAGGCGCTCCGCCGCCGCCGGGACTCATGGAACCCCAGTAGAAGGTGTGGTTCCAGATCTGCGCAGCATTATTGAATATCGGCCCATTCGCGCTGGTTATTACCTGCACCAACTCGGCATTTTCCCACTCGGTGTCAGTAGCGAGGCGATTTAGGTTGTTGACATATCCGGCATGGTGGCGGTCGTAGTGAAAGTTTAAGGTGTTGGCACTGATATAGGGCTCTAGTGCGCTGTGGTTGTATGGAAGAGGGGGAAGTTCGAATGACATATGGATTGGTAGGCTAACAGCTATAGTGTTTCAGCTATAGCCGTAGCCTCAGATTCAATCGAATGTCCGATAACCGCAGTTCAGTCGAAACCGGCTGCTCGCAAGGCTCGGCTGAGCATTGGAGTGGTATTGTTGGCGGAAACATCTGTTGGAGTATCTTCTAAAAAATCTTCAGTTTCTGAATTCAAAATGGGGATGCGCACAAGTTTGGTTGCTGGTTCGGGTTCCTTTGCTGGTTCGGGTTTAATGTCGGCTGTTGATTGTGTTTTAAAATCAGCCTCGTATGCAGGGGTGCGCATGTCCCGCAGCTCCCAGCCTTGTGGTACGACCACAGCGTTGCCATGTACCGTACAAAGTGGCACCCCCCCCACGATAGAAGCGGCATCTAAATCTACGAGCTGAGCGGTTAGCGCTCTAGCGTTTATGAACAGCACCGAAGATGCCACATTACTGCAAAGGGTTCGAGCGCAATAGATCTGTAGCATGGGCTAAAAGTAGCGCTATTTATCGAGCAGTTGGCGGATACCAGTGGTGTGGCGATAGTCCTGTGGAGAGAAATCAGTGGAGATAAAATTGGGCGTGCCCGTGTTGGCTATTGACATCGGCGGAACCAAGGTGGCTGCTGGCGTAGTTGATCCCGCTGGCAAAGTGTTGTGTCGTGGTCAGATTTTAAGCAACGCGTGTACAGCAGAGGATCTGTTTGAGCGTGTGCTGGGGTTGGCTCAAGAGATGTTGCGAATCCATAGAAAGCCTGTGTCGGTTTGTGGTGTAGGTTCTGGGGGGCCATCGCGTGACAATCATCGGTTGTTGTCTCCCCTTAACATCGCTGTTTGGCGAGACTTTCCTTTTAGAGAGCGGCTTAGTCAGGCTTTGCAGGTAGAGGTGCATGTGGATAATGATGCCAAAGCCTTAGCTCTTGCTGAGGGGTGGGTGGGCGCGGCTGTTGGGCAAGATAACTACTTGGCCATGGTGGTGTCTACTGGTATCGGCGGTGGGATTGTGTTAAACGGATGCCTGCTAGATGGTGCTGATGGCAATGCTGGACATATTGGTCATGTGTTCGTTAGTGAAGAGGGACGTGCCGATGCCGCAGGAGTTGTGGGCTTGCTGGAGGGTCAAGCCTCCGGTTCAGCTTTGGCCGACCTGCTAAAGGGGGTTGCTGTAGCTGATGCGCCCTTGCAGATGCGTCAAAGGGTGGGTACCTTGGTAGGGCGTGGAGTTGGATCGGTGGCTAACTTGTTGGATTTGCGCTTAGCGGTTGTGGGGGGATCGGTGGCGCTTGGTTTTGGGGATGATTTTTTTGCTGCTGCTCAAGCTGAAATAGACCGTATTTGCCATCTGATTCATTCTCAGGGTACTCAAATTATCCCCAGCCCTTTGGGTGCCGATGGCGGCATCATCGGTGCTGCTGCTGTGGCTAGACAACGATGGCCGCCCTTTATATGGGGTTAAGTAGGGCATGTGGGGCTAAGCGGTGTTGGTGATAGACGCAATGAACGTGATTGGGTGTCGTCCCGATGGGTGGTGGGCCGATAGAGATAAGGCACTTGTTCGTCTAGTTGGTGATATCGAAGATGCTGGTGTGGCTGCTTTGGTGGTGGCCGATGGTGTTCCGGTACAAGGTTTGCTCGCAGGCGAATATGGCTCGGTGACGCTGCGTTACTCTGTTCGCCGTGGTCCCAACGCTGCTGATGACTACATCGCTCAAGTAGTAGCTGCCATGGCCGACCCGTTATCGGCCACTGTGGTCACATCAGATAAGGATTTAGCTAGTCGGGTGTGTCAATATGGGGCAGTTGTGGTGGGTGCCCGAGCTTTCCGTGATCGCTTAGATCGTCGTTTACGGTAGTTTGTTTCTGGGCTTATCGCGATACCTGTATGGCTGTAGTGGCGCTTTGGCATGTGGGGTATTACCAGGGATCTCGTAAGAAGGCTTCAAATTGGGCTGCGATATCGTCTCCGCTGGGCAGCACATCTTCAGCTTCATCAATCTGGCGTTCTAGGTGCTTCACATATTCGCTGAGGTCGTCGTCATCGGCCACAGCAGCATCGACGCGCTTGCGCCAGGATGCCGCCGCTTCGTCTAGCTCGGCATGGTCGGTGATTATGCCGGTGATGAGCTCAAAGCGTTTCAGCAATGAGCGGGTAGCTTCAGGGTTTGGCGGACCCGGTACGTAATGAGGTACCGATACTCGTAGTGAGATAACCGGGATTTGGACTTGTTCCAGAGCATCATGCAGTGCTCCTATGAGTCCGGTGGGCCCTTCATAGGTGGGGCGGCCTAAACCAAACATATGAGCTAGTTCAGCGTTAGTAGAGCTGCCCACTACTCCTAGGGCACGGGTGTGTGGGGCCATGCCTACCAACGCTCCAAGCGTTACCACCAAGCCCGCTTGACATTGGCTGGCCACTTCTACCAAGTATTGGGCGTAGCTGCGCCATCTGAGGTGCGGTTCTACCCCGTTCACGATCACCAAGGGATGCTTGGCTCCATAGCGCTCAACGGCAGTCACCTCAGTACAAGGCCAAGTTATGACCCGTTTACCATGTTTGTTGATGTGGATTTCGGGACGGTGATCTTGGAAGTTAAAGAACTCCTCAGGGTCAATTCGGGCCAACAACTCTACGCTATTAGCACCATCTGCCATCATCTGCACTGCTTTTGTGGCTGCTTCAGCAGCGTCAAAAACCCCTTCCAACGCCACTACCATGACAGGGTTGTGTTGTGAGGGTTGTTCTATGAACCATTTTAATTCCTCCGCCATGCTCAAGATGCTCACACCTGCGCCACGATAGGGCAAACCGAACTGTCGGAGCTTTAAGGTTTTGTGTCTGCGATCACGCGTTGGGCCACAGCAATGGCATCGGCGATGGCTTCGTCTTGGTTGATGTAGCGGTAGGTGGCTAGGCGCCCTGCGAAGTACACCGGGTTGGAGAAGCGCGCGGAGATCTGTGTGGCTAGTTCCGCGTTGCGGCGCTCGTTTGCTCCATCTGTGGTTAGCACCGGATAGTGACGGTGCGGTGCCCCGGGCATTTCTTCGCTCACCACCGTGCCTGTGATTTGCTGGCCGGTGGCGTGTTTAGTTTCTACCGTGCGGGTATATGGCACTCGTGCTGAGGGTTTGTTCACCACGTATGCTGCCGTCCGCACACCATCTAAGCGCTCGGTAGGGTAGAACTGCGACACCATTTCGATGCCGCGCCACTCCAGATCACCTGAGCAGCCAGCAAAGTCATCTAGTGCAGCGGTGATGATCAGGGCATCAAAGTTACTGTTTAGGTGGTCGGCATCTCGTAGTGTGATCTTTGCGTTCAGCGTGACCGCTACAGAGGACAGCACCGATTCAATCACCTCGTTTATGCCGTTCGGAGGAAAGTATTGCCAGCGGTCACGAAACAGACCTTTTTGTCCGTCTCGGCGTAGTTCCACTCGTTTGGGTGCGAAGCGGGCTGAGAGTTGGTTGGCAGGGCATCCCCATTGTTTGGCTGTGTAGTCCTTGATGAACAGGTCGTACAAGGTTCGTCCCATCATCGACACAACGTAATCCTCAAAGTTATCGTCGCGGGGCTGCGCTGGCAGGTTGGCTAACTCTTTTTTCACGTTTCGCCATATGGGGAGTTCGCGGAGTTCGTCTACCTGAGGAGGCCAAGATAGCAACAGTGCTTCGCTGTCGTCATCGTCGGGTGAGAGATAAACCTCGGTGAGCACTTTGTGTTCGTAGGCGCGGTTGAGGCCGTGAGCATTTACAAAACGGTTGACAGCTTCATTAGAGGTGTGGAAGATGTGGGCTCCGTTGGGTTCGTAAACCACACCATTTAAGATCTCGTTCCGAGAGTGCCCACCCACCGCTTGAGTTTTTTCGAAAACCTCAACACAAAATCCAGCTTCGCTGAGCAGTCGTCCTGCTACAGCCCCGGTCCATCCGGCACCCACTATGCCAACGCGTTTGTTCATTGTCCAAGTTTCTCAGCATGATCAAAACATTGAAAACACAACAGATGCGAAAGGTCACCTGCTTAGGGGCTATAGCTCATGGCGCATTGCAGAAGTAGGTCCGTTTGGTTCGCTGGTCTAACATCTTGGGGGTTGTATTGTCAGCGAACCGTTGACAAGATCTGAAGGGGAATAGCGTGTCGAGTTTTGGTTCGATTCTGGGCAATGCTGTGGTGCGTCGCGAAGACCCAGGCTTTTTGAGTGGTGCTGAACGTTATTATGACGACTTCACTCCTGCTGAGACCGCTTACATCACCTTTGTGCGTTCGTCGGTGGCTCATGCCAACATTGAGTCTGTGGATGTGAGTGAGGCGCAAGCCTCACCCGGCGTGCTGGCCGTGTTTACCAGCGAAACTATTAACTTGCCCTCGGCTCCAGCGTTTGCGATGTTGCCTCAGTTTAAGCGCTTGCCGATTTGTCGTGAAAAGGTGCTTTTTGTGGGTGACATAGTTGCTGCGGTGGTCAGCGAGACACCTCAGCAGGGTGTGGATGCCGCTGAGGTGGTGTTCGTGGACTACGACCTGTTGCCCGCTAATGCCGACCCCGAAAGAGCGCTTGATGAGGATGCCTTTGTGATCTGGCCTGACAACGAGGGTGGTAACTTGGCATTTCACACTGAAATCGGCGATGACGATGGCCTAGGCCAAGCCGCTCATGTAGCTGAGGTACAGATGCATAGCCAGCGTTTGGCCGCAGTGCCTATGGAAACAAATGGTGTGCTGGTAGAGCCTGGTATTCCTGAAGGCGGTATTACCGTAACCCTTCCAAACCAAAGCCCTATTGCCCTCAAGGGCAGTTTTGCTAAGCCATTAGAGCTTGATGAGGACGTTGTGCGATTGCTAGCACCAGCGGTGGGTGGTGGTTTCGGATCTAAGAACAGCGTGTATCGCGAATATCTCATCACCGCTAAAGCTGCTCTAGAGCTAGGCCGTCCCGTGAAGTGGACTGAGACCCGTTCCGAAGACATGGTTGCGTTAGCACACGGTCGTGGACATCTGCTGACAGCCAAGATGGGTTTTGATGCTGAGGGCCAGATTACTGGTTTGAATTTGCATTGCTTGGCCGATGCGGGTGCGTACCCAGCAGTGGGCTGTATTTTGCCTGCGCTCACGCAGACAATGGCGCAGGGGGTTTACCGTATACCTCAGATCAAGTTTGCGGGTGATGCGGTGATTACCAATACCACCCCGGTAGGTGCATACCGAGGTGCGGGTCGTCCGGAAGCCACGCAAATCCTTGAACGGGTGATTGATGTTGCCGCAGCCGAGTTGGGTGTCGATCCTGTGGAGTTGCGCAGGCGTAACTTAATCACCTCAGACCAGTTTCCCTATACCACCTGCACGGGTGCTGTTTATGACTCCGGTGATTACGAGAAGGCCTTGGATGTTGCTGTTAAGGCTGCGGATTACCAGGATCTGCGGATTAACCAAGCCAACAGACGAAAGGCAAAAGACACCAAATTGCTAGGAATCGGGGTGTCTTGTTATGTGGAGATCACTGCTCCGATGGGTATGCATAGCGAATACGCCAAGATTGATGTGCTAAGCGATGGCTCCGTAGAGGTGCGGGTGGGTACTAGCGCGCACGGCCAAGGTCACGCCACCTCCTTTTCAATGATCGTGCAAGACATCTTGGGTGTATCCATGGAAAAGATAAGGTTTGTTCAGTCCGACACGGCTGAGATTCCTCGAGGTGGGGGTACCGCAGGTTCTCGCTCTCTTCAGATTGCTGGCAGTGCGGTTTTAAAGGTCAGCGAGCAAGTGTTGGCAGAGGCCAAGGAGTTGGCTGCTCAGCAGTTAGAGGTCAGCGTGGATGACATAGTGGTGGGCGATGGCGGTTTGCATGTGACGGGTATGCCTGCTCAGGCTGCATCTTGGGTTGATCTGGCAGCCGCTACCGATGAGGGAGCGATCTCCCACGAGTTGGATTTTGATCAAGGAGGATCCACTTTTCCGTTCGGGGTTCATGTGGCGGTGGTGGAAGTGGATATTGAGACCGGTGGCGTGGAGTTATTGCGCCATGTGGCTGTGGATGATTGCGGTATCATTTTGAACCCGCTGATCGTAGAAGGTCAACAGCATGGCGGGGTAGGCCAAGGGGCGGCTCAGGCGCTCTATGAGTGGGTGCAGTATGACAGTGAGGCTAATCCTCGTACTACCAACCTTGCTGATTATCTCATGCCTAGTGCCGCCGATTTGCCTAGTTTTGAGGTGTATAACACCGAAACTGCTAGCCCGCTTAATCCCCTCGGGGCCAAAGGAATTGGTGAATCAGGCACCATCGGCTCTACCCCGGCTATTCATAACGCTGTGGTGGATGCACTAAGCCACCTAGGGGTGTCTCATGTCGATATGCCTACTACTCCCGAGCGTATTTGGAAGGCTTTGGCTGCTCTTTAAGAGGCAGGCAGGTGGGCGGTGGCACCGCGGCCCAACATCCGCAAGAACACGCCAGAGCGGGGTTTGGGCGCAAAGAAGCTGGACTTGGGGGGCATGAGTCCGCCTTCGTCGGCTACGTCTATCAGCTCGCTAACCGACATAGGGCACAGCGCAAAGCCAATTCGTGCTTCAGCATCACACTTGCGTGTCATTTCTTGATAGCCAGCGGAGGCGGGCAGATATTCCACGGCATCAAGATGGTTTAGTTCGTCGACACCCAGTATTGGCCAGAGAACGTGTTTGCGTAACCGTTCTACATCCAGTGCGCTGACTGCGCTGGTATCGGTTGCAGGCGGTATAGCCAATCTGTACCAGTTTCCTGCCAAATACAATCCAGCTGTGCCAGCAGTGCCGCGTTGAGCTGTGTGCGGGGATGTAGCTGGCTCTACCTTTGTATGAGCTGCTAGTGCCGTGAGGCAATCTTGGGGGTGTCGGTTGTGTTGGTCTACAGCTAGCCGGTGAAAAGCTTGTACATGAAGCTGTTGGTCGCAGAACAAAACGCTTAGTAGGCGGCTTAACACCGGGTTGTGCGGTTCAGCTTCGAGTGCTCTGGTTGCGGCGGCTGATCGGTGATGGCCGTCGGTCACGTATAGCACGCGTTCGCTTAACAGATTAAGCAGACGTTTGGTGCGTGCTTCCGGTACGGTCCAAATCTGATGGCATACTTCGTCAGATCCAAATTCCAACTCCGCAGGCTTATTGGATGTGATGTTTTGCAGCTCATCTAGCAGGTCGTCAGAACTTCTTATCGTCATAGCCACTGGGCTTGAGGTAGCGCCCACCCCTAGCAGGTGGTTCTTGAGGAGGTCAGCCCGCTCATTGTGGACATTTTCATGAACACGAATTCGCCCATCTTCAAAGCCTGCGACCGCAACCGTGCAAACCAACCCGATTTGTTGTCCTTGTGAGTGGTTGAGGCGATATAGATAGAGCGCTTTGCGCTTGCTGGGAACAAACGCCTCGACTGAAAGCAGTCGTGCAAGTGCCGAGCGGCCATGTGCGATCAGGTCTGTTGGCGGCTGATGTTCTTGGTCAGCAGTGCTGTCAAGATCAACTTCAGGGCCTCTGGTTACGTTCATGTAGCTGTAAGGGTTGGTGGCGATCAAGTTGCGCCGTTGTGCGGGTGTGAGGTTGTCGTATGAGCGGCTGATCACCCGCTCAGCCCAGTTAGGTCGCACCATCCATCCGGCAAAAGGTGCTACTAACGGCTCGTCTCTAATGTGATGGCTGCTTGTAGTACTAGGGCTGCTAGCTTTCTTGGCCCAGTGCGAGGTCATTGTGAAGCAGCGGGGGTGCGAGCATCTTGTAACGCCACACAGATCACGTTGTCTAACGCGCCAAGCAGCCCTAGCAGCTCATCGTCAATGCTGCCCGTCACCTCAATCACTGCTACCGCAGCTTTAGAGCCAGCGAGTATACGATTTTGCATGTTTGCTACGTTTAGACCTCTGCTGCTCATCTCGCGAAGCACGCTGGCCAGCACCCCAACACGGTTGTAATGGCGGATGCTCAAGGTGGCGGTGCCCTTTGGGATAGCTTCTAAGTTCACACAGTTGAGCACATCGCCGCGTCGATAAGCTTCGATTACTTCTGCTGTCCCCTCGGCAATTGCTGCTTGAGCTTGTTCGGTGGACGCACCGATGTGGTGAGTGGCTGTTACTTTAGGGTGTTGGGCTAGCTTGCTTATGAACTTTCCAGTTCCACTAGATGGTTCGCTGGCGAACACATCTAGACCGGCTCGCAAATCGGTGGAATCCAGGGCTGCTAATAATGCGTCCTCGTCTATTAAATCACCTCTGCTGGTGTTGATGAGCACGGCATCGTTTTTCATAGCCGCTAAGAACTTCGCATCTACCATCTGATTGGTATCTGTCTCGGCAGGCACATGTACTGAGACGATGTCGCTGGCCCCTAACAGCATGTCACGGTTGGCCACCTCTTCTACCCCGATGTCGGCCATTTGGGTGCGTGTGGTTTGGCTTCGGGCAGGGTTGGTTACGGCGATTATCCGTAGCCCACAAGCTTTAGCTCGTTGCGCTACGTGCAGCCCGATAGCGCCCATGCCGATGATGCCTAAGGTAGAGCCAAACAGCCCGCGAGCTTTGCTGTAGGTTTGTTTGTTCCAGTCGCCAACTCGCAATTCAGCAGTGGCGGGAGCTATGTGGCGATCTATTGCGAACATCAGCCCGATGGTCAGCTCAGCAACAGCTATAGCGTTGCGTCCAGGCACATTGCATACGAAGATGCCCAACTCGCCAGCACGCTTGGTGTCGATATTGTTAGTACCGGCTCCGGCTCTGAGAATCATGCCTAAGCTGTTGTTCGCATTTAGGGTGGCTGCGGTTACTTTGGTGCTGCGCACCACCAGCACATCAAAATCGTCAATATGTTCGGGCAAGCTTGCAGCGTTTAGCGTAGGGTTTACCTCGCACATATCACCGCCAGCTCGCAAACGTTCAACAACGCTTTCTGCTAGGCGGTCAGCAATGAGGATACGCATACGAAGTTTGCATATTAGCTATTGCCCCGACTCAGTAAGGCTTGTACTGCTTGGCGGGTGGGCATGGATGGTTGGGCACCTGCTTGAGAGGAGGCGAGGGCACCAGCGGCGTTGGCGAAGCGAACCGCATCTAGAATTGTTGTCCCCTCGGCAATGGCTACACCTAAAGCCCCACAAAAGGCATCCCCAGCACCAGTTTGATCAACTGTGGTGATGGGAAATGGAGGCACCACCACATCGTTTACCTGAGCCCCACCGCTACCTAGAGTCAAGATTGTTTGGCAGCCACTGGTATCTAGACCGATTGCTTTTATCTGGGCTTGTTCTACCCGGTTCACCACTAACACATCGGCCAAGGGAACCACAGCCTCTATCAAGAAAGGGTCTACTGGTGCCGGGTTCACCAGCACGGTGGTGGCAGCTTTGCGAGCAATTTGAGCTGCTCTGCGTGCCCCCGCAGCAGCAGCTTCGCCTTGAATTAACAGCACATCGCTAGTAGCGATTAACTCGCTTGCTGCCTCCGCATCGTCTACGTTGGTGCTGGCATTAGCCCCTGATGCGACCACGATAGACACGTCCTCGGGGGTGATAAGAGGCACCGCAGTTCCAGTGGGTTCAGCCACCCTGCGGACATGGCTAATGTTTACTTTGCTGGCTGTCAGCATTTCTAATAGCCAGTCACCGCGGTCATCATTGCCTACACACCCCACTAGATAAGCTTCAGCACCTAGGCGAGCTGCGGCGGTGGCTTGGTTGGCACCTTTGCCGCCGCAGAAGGTCTGCATTTTGGTGGCTCGTAAGGTTTCATCTGGGTTGGGTAGTCGATCTAGCCAAATTGACATGTCGTAGTTCAAGCTGCCAAAAGAAACCACTTGCATTGCTTCTAGTATCTCTTAGTTGGATTGGGTCATGCAGGCTAATTGGGTCACTTATTCTGAAGCTTTTGTCCTCAGGTAGCTAACTGGCTCATCATGGTGGTAACTTAAAGCGGTTAGCTGGACACGGGTACTGAAGAACGTGACCTGATGAAGTGACTAGATCAATTCAGGCACCAGTACTGGAGTCCGTTTATCGATGATGAAGATATTAAGTACCGATGGCAGAGAAGTTACCGCCCAAAACTGCAACTATTGAAAAACACCGCTTGCATGAGTCTGATACTGGCTCACCCGAGGTTCAGATTGCCCTGCTCACTCAGCGGATTGATCACCTCACCGAGCATTTGAAGGTTCATGTGAAAGATCATCACAGCAGGCGTGGCCTTTTGATGATAGTAGGGCAACGCAGGCGACTTTTGGACTACGTCAGAAGTAATGATGTGGAGCGGTATCGGGGCATTATCGCCGAGCTTGGACTTCGTCGTTAAGAGGCAGGCCCTGCGGGGTCGAAAGAGAAAATGGAGAAATCATGGCGGATGCCATTACAGTGTCGGCTCCTGTTGGGGGTGCTGAATCTAAAATCTTGTGTTTTGAAGCAGGTCGTCTAGCAGGACAAGCAGACGGAGCAGTGCTCTCCCGTATGGGCGAAACCACCATATTGGTAACCGCAACCGCAGCTCGACGGGTACGTGAAGGCACCGACTTCTTTCCACTGACAGTAGATATCGAAGAGCGGATGTATGCCGCTGGTAAAATTCCTGGTTCCTTTTTCCGGCGAGAGGGGCGAGCCGCAGAGTCAGCCATCTTGACTTGTCGGCTGATTGATCGGCCGCTGCGTCCTTCGTTTCCTGAAGGTTTTCGTAATGAGGTTCATATTGTGGGCACGGTGTTGGGTGCCGATCAGGAAAATCCTTATGATGTGCTGGCCATTAACGGTGCATCAGCCGCTTTGAGTATCTCAGGTATTCCTTTTGCTGGACCTATTGGGGCAGTGAGGATAGCTCACAATTCGCAAGGGGAGTGGGTTGCTCATCCAACCTATGTTGAGGGTAGCGAATCCACTTTTGAGATGGTGGTGGCTGGTCGTGTGCTTGATGACGGCGATGTAGCAATCATGATGGTGGAGGCAAACGGCACCGAGGCAAGTTGTTCGTTGTATGAAGGCGGCACTCCTAAGATGGATGAAGCGGCCCTAGCCGAAGGGCTTGAAGCTTCCAAGGAATGGATTAAAGAGGCTGTAGGGCTTCAGCGTCGCCTGATCGCTACTGTCGGAGTTAAGGCTCCTATGGAATATGAACTTCAGGTTGACTACACCCCTGAGGTGAATGCTGCGGTAGCCGAAGTTGGTACAGCCAAGCTCACCGCAGCCATGACCATCGCCGACAAGGCCGAGCGTCAGGCAGCAGAAGATCAGGCTAAAGAAGAAATCCTTGCAGTGCTACTAGAGCGATTCAATGAAAACGACAACCCTGAGCTAGCAAGTGACATAGCTAAGCAAGCATCAGCTGCGGTTCGCTCGCTTACTAAGAGTATTGTGCGCAACCGTATCGTCAGCGAGGGCATAAGGATAGATGGCCGTTCAACCACTGATATACGTCCGCTAGCTGCTGATGTGGGTATTGTGGACATCTCTCATGGGTCGGGATTGTTTGAGCGGGGCGAGACGCAGGTGCTGAACATTGCTACGCTCGGTACAGCCCGGATGGATCAGATGATTGATGGCATTGATCCCAACGACAAAAAGCGTTACATACACCATTACAACTTTCCGCCTTATTCCACGGGTGAGACCGGTTTTATGCGGGGGCCAAAGCGTCGCGAGATTGGTCACGGTGCTTTAGCCGAAAAAGCTTTAGTGCCGGTGATCCCGCATATGGATGATTTTCCTTATACCCTGCGCTTAGTGTCAGAGGTGTTGTCGTCCAATGGTTCCACTTCAATGGCATCGGTGTGTGCATCCACTTTGTCTCTCATGGATGCTGGGGTGCCTATCGCAGCACCTGTGGCTGGCATCGCGATGGGCTTGGTGTTACACGAGGGTCAATACATTACGCTTACCGACATTTTGGGTGCTGAAGATGCCTACGGCGACATGGACTTCAAGGTGGCTGGTACGGCTGATTTCGTTACAGCCTTGCAGTTAGACACCAAAATTGATGGGTTGCCTGCTGAGGTGTTGGCGGGGGCGCTGAATCAGGCCCGTGAGGCCCGCTTGAAGATCTTGGACGTGATGGTTAAGGCCATTGATGCGCCTCGTAGCGATGTGCGCCCCACGGCACCTAAGATCGTCAAGTTTGAGATCCCGTTAGATAAGATCGGCGAGGTCATTGGGCCCAAAGGTAAGGTGATCAACTCTATTCAGGTTGAGACCGGGGCAGAGGTGAGCGTAGACGATCATCAAGACAGCGGTATGGTTACCATTGCTTCGTCGGACAGGGATTCGGTGAATGAGGCTGAGCGGCAGATCCGCTTGATTTTGGATCCGCCCACTGCCGGAGTGGGAGAGGTTTACACCGGTAAGGTGGTGAACATCACTTCTTTTGGAGCGTTCGTGAACATCTTGCCTGGCAGAGATGGTCTGGTGCATATTTCCAAGCTTGGTCGTGGTACACGCATTGATCGGGTGGAAGATGTGCTGTCCTTAGGCGACGAGCTAGAGGTTGTGGTTGAAGACATTGACCCTAATGGCAAGATCAGCCTCATGCTGGCTGGCGATGAGGGTGCTGCTGACAGCTCGGGTCGACATCGTGATGATCGTCGTTATGATGATCGCGATGATCGCGACCGTGGTCCTAGGCGTGACAGGCGTAATGGTCGTGATGATCGTCGTTATGAACAACGTCGCGATCGCAACCGGCGCAGCGACCGTGACGATCGTCGTGATGACCGCCGCGGCTCTCGCTATGACGATCGCTACGATGGCCGCAGGGATCGCCGCGATCAACAAGAACGAGAACGTGAATCTGGCTCACAGGTGGCCTCGTTTGAGGATGATTTTGAGCAGCAACTACGCGATGAGTTTGGTGATTTAGGTCCTAGCGGGGTTCAGCAACGTCGCGGTCGCAACGGTGCCCGCGGGCGCTAGGTTGCACGACACGAGAATTGACAACTGAGTTCGGGGTTGGTTGTCGTCGGCTATATCTTTTGAATCATGTACTCTTCTGAACCATGTATGAATCATGTATAAGGTAGGGGTTCTTGGTGCTGGAGGCAGAATGGGTGCCGCCGTTTGTGAAGCGGTAGCTGCTGACTCCGATTTAGACTTGGTGGCCGCAGTAGACCCGCACTGCACAGGGTTATCTGCTGGTGACTTGGTAACGGTTAATGAGCGCGAGGTGTTGTTGGATGCTGGTGCCGAGGTGGTTGTGGACTTCACGATTGCATCCGCAGCGCGCGACAACCTGGTTTGGTTGGCATCGCAAAACATTCACGCAGTGGTGGGTACAACCGGTTTTAGTGATGCTGATCTAGCACAGTTTCAAGCCGCCTTTGAGTTTGCTAATAGGGCCTGCATCATCGCCCCCAATTTTGCTATCAGCGCAGTTTTGATGATGCGTTTTGCTGAGCTGGCTGCTCCATACTTTGATACTGCTGAGGTGGTGGAGTTGCATCACGATGCCAAGATTGACGCTCCATCGGGTACGGCCCGTCTGACCGTGGAGAAAATGGCCGCAGCATCAACTCAGTGGGTGCCCGATTCGACCGTTCAGGAGCTACTGCCTGGGGCGCGTGGGGCGGCAGGCACGGCAGGCATTCGCGTGCATTCGGTGAGGATGAGGGGCATGGTGGCTCACCATGAGGTGATCTTGGGATCGCAAGGGCAAACCCTTACCATCCGTCAGGATTCTCTGGATCGTTCGTCGTTTATGCCGGGTGTGTTAGCTGCGGTAAAGGCTGCACCAAGTCATTTTGGACTCATCGTGGGCCTAGAGTCCGTGTTGAACATTTAGTGGGGTGTCGCTGCGGCGTTTGTTGTTGCATCTGATGGTGGTGTTGGTATTGACCGCCATGGTCACAGCAGGATTCTGGCAGCTTCATCGTCTCAATGAACGTCGTAGTCAAAACGCGCTTGTTGCCGGTCGCAGCCAGCTTGCTCCTGTTGATGTGGATGACTTGTTGTTGACGGGTCAAACCTTTGACGAAGCTCGCAACCTGGAGTACAACACCGTCTTAGCGCAAGGGTTTTTTCAAGCTGCTCAAGAGGTATTGATACGCAATCGCACGTATCAAGGTAGTCCAGGTTTTTGGGTGTTGACACCGCTGCGACTTGACTCTGGGGCGTTGGTTGCGGTGAATCGAGGGTGGATACCATTTGGGGTGGGTACAGGCGATTTATTGGTTGATTACGCGCCGCCTACCCATCTAGTGAAGGTGACGGGTTTGTTGCGAGCAACCGTCACTGCTAGTGGTTTACAGCAAGCTGATCCGTCAGATGAGGTGTTAAGCGAGATGGCCCGCCCGGATTTGGCTCGGCTCTCACACCAGCTAGATGCCGATCTGCTGCCTGCCTATATTCAAATGCAGTCTCAATCGCCTCCATTAGTTGGTGAGTTACCCATCCCGGTGCCTTCATTAGAGCTCAGTGATGGATCACATTTGGCCTACGCTGTGCAGTGGTTTTTGTTCGCTGTTGTGACTGCGGTGGGTTATGGGGTGGTCTTGTACCGCTTGGGGAGACCGGGCGACCCACTAGGCTGACAAGATGGTTGGCTCTGCTCAATTCGGCAAAGTGCTCACTGCAATGGTTACCCCGTTTAGAGATGACGGGTCGCTTAACACCGCAGTTGCTGCCTTACTAGCTCAATGGCTTGTATCTAACGGCAACGATGGTTTGGTAGTGGCGGGCACTACAGGTGAATCCCCAACCTTGACCCATGATGAACAGGCCGAGCTGATTGCTGCCGTTGTAGCTGCCACCGATGTGGCTGTGATAGCAGGTGCGGGCAGCAACGACACCGCCGCGGCCGTAGACCTCACCCAACGGGCCACGCAGGCAGGTGCTCACGGTATTTTATCGGTTACTCCCTACTACAATCGTCCGTCTCAAGCCGCTCTAATTAAGCACTTTACCGCAGTGGCCGCCGCCACTCATTTACCGGTGTTGATTTACGATATTCCAGTGCGCACCGGACGCAAGGTGGACACCGCCACCTTGTTGTATTTGGCCAGTGAGGTGCCCAACATAGTGGGTGTTAAAGATGCGGCTGGAGACCCTGGCGAAACGGCCAAGCTGATTGCCGAGGCTCCCGATGGGTTTGAGGTTTATAGCGGCGATGACGGACTTACCCTGAGCCTCTTGGCCGTGGGTGCTGTGGGTGTGATTGGCGTAGCAACCCATTGGACTGGTGTTGAGCACGCTCAAATGATTGCTGCTTTTGAGCAGGGTGATGTAGCTGCTGCTCGCAGTATTAATGCCAATTTAATGCCATCGTTTGCCTATGAGACCAGCCCAGTAGCGCCCAACCCAATTCCCGCAAAGGCTATGATGCGTTTGTTGGGAATACCGGTAGGTTTCTGTCGACCTCCAATGGATGTAGAGCCCGAAGGTCTTAGTCAGCAAGCCGCTCAGGTGCTCGTCAGCACAGCATTGGCAGGTGTGCATGTTGAGAGCGCGCATGACTAAGTCGGTTCGGGTTACTTTTTTGGGCGGGTTGGGCGACATAGGTCGCAATTGTGCGGCTATTGAGTGTGGCGATGAGGTGCTGTTGTTAGATTGCGGTGTTTTATTTCCCAACGAGGATATGCCCGGGGTTGATTTCGTGCTGCCCGACTTGGAATATTTGCGGGATCGGGCCGACCGGATAGTGGCATGTGTGTGTACACATGGGCATGAAGACCACATCGGCGGGCTGCCTTATGCGTTACAGTGGCTTTCGTTTCCTATTTATGCCACGCCCTTTACCTTGGGGTTGATTCACAGACGTTTAGGAGAACATGGCCTTTTGGATCGCACGGAGCTGCGTCCTATAGGCGACTACGACCGTATAAGCATCGGTTCGTTCGACTTTGAGTTTATTCCAGTCACACACTCTATTCCTTCAGGGTTGATTTCTGTTATCCGTACTCCTCAGGGGGTGATCTTGCATTCCAGCGACTTCAAGCTGGATCTCAATCCGGTAGACGGTCGTTGTACCGATTTAGCCCGCATTGGTGCCATAGCTTGTGCTGAGGGGGTGCGCTTGTTGCTGTGCGATTCCACCAACTCTGACATGCCGGGCAGTACCCGTTCAGAATCCACTATTGGCCCGGTTCTGCGAGAGGTGTTTGCAGCGCACCCCAACAAGCGATTGGTGGTGGCGGCTTTTGCTAGTCACATCCACCGTATTCAGCAGGTAGCCGACGTGGCGGTTGCTGCGGGTCGGAAGGTGGCCACGCTGGGGTTGTCGATGAAACGCAATTTTGGTTTGGCCCGCGAGTTGGGGCTGCTTCAAATACCCGACAGTGCCGTGATCGACATTTCTCAAGCCGAGCAATATTCTTCAGGTGAGGTGTGTGTGGTGGCCACTGGTTCGCAAGGTGAGGTGCGCTCAACTTTGGCCATGGCCGCCATTGGCGATAATCGTTGGATCGAAGTTGGCCCCGATGATGTTGTGTTGTTGAGCTCTAGTCCCATCCCTGGCAATGAGGCTCGGGTGGCCAAGATGATCAATGCCCTGGTGGATCGAGGGGCCGAGGTGGTGCATAACGGACAGCTAGAAGTACACACGAGTGGTCACGGCAAACAAGACGAGCTGCGTACGCTGCATACCGTGGTCAACCCGGAGTACTTTGTGCCGGTTCATGGTGAGCTACGCCATTTGGTTGCTCATGCTGAGTTAGCCGAACAGATGGGCATGCCTCGGTCGCAGGTGGTCAGAGCCAAAGACGGCGATCAGGTCGAGCTAAGCGACGAAGGGCTTGTACACCGGGGTCAAGTAACTTCGGGCGATTATTATTATGTGAACGGTCAAACCGTGGAAAGTGGTTTCGATCTATTTGCAGACAGAGCTATTTTGGGCACACAAGGCGTGGTAAGCGTGGTGGTGGTGGTGAGTTACGAAGACAAGCGCTTGTTGACCAAGCCTCGTTTTGAAAGCCGTGGCTGGGTGGGCAATGAGTTGACCCAGAAGCTAGCGGACGTAGGAGCAGATGAGGTAGAAGCTGCGGTGGAGAAATTGCTTGCTTCAGGTCAAACAAACGGTTTAGCACGTACCGTGCGCCGCGCCGCAGGTCAGTTTGTGAACCAAAACACAGCCCGTCGTCCAATGATTGTGCCTGTGGTGATACAAGTCTAGTTGCTTTATTACCAGAAACCATTGGTTGCTGGTGTTGGTAGTGGTACGTTTGTTGTTGTTGTTATGAAAACTGCTCGTAAAGCTCATAGCAAACCTGGTCGCCCCGCCAAGGTCAGCAGCCACGTTAAAACCAAAGCTCCTTTAGCATCGGATGGTCGGATGAAGCAGGCGGTGGCTGCGGTTTGGGTTCGTCACCGTGTTGACATCGTAGCGTTGGGCTCAATTTTGGCTGGCATCTTGGCTGCTTTTGGGCTTTGGGCTGACGCAGCAGGGCCATTAGGCAATGGCCTTAGAGTGGTTTTGGGGGCGTTGATCGGGTCAGCTCGGGTAGCACTGCCGATCATGCTTGTGTTTTTTGGAATTGCCATGCTGCGTGGCCCTCGACCCTCTCAGTCAGATGGTGACCCTCTAGATAGTGCCGGGGCTCGTTCGTCAAGGTTTACCTTGTCTCCATTTGATCAGGAGATGCCTAACGGCAGCGCCAACGACGCAGCTCGCGCTGAAGCTGTGTTGGCGGTTCGCTTGCTGATCGGCGCACTGTTGACGGTGTTGTCGGTCACCGGCCTGTTGCACATTGTGGTTGATCGTCCCGATGTCGGCGACCTAGAGGGGCTCGCAGACGCTGGCGGGGTTCTGGGTTGGACACTTGGAGGTTTGCTTGTTTCAGGCGCAGGAACTTGGGGTGCCGCCTTGGTGCTGAGTGTTGTCGGCATGGTTGGCTTGGTAGTGCTTACGCAGGTGTCGCTGCGTGCTTGGGCGCGAACGATTGAACCTGCTGCTCTGAGATCTTGGTTAGTGCAGCAGGTTCGGCGAATCTTGGTAGTGCGTAAAACGCCACATGGCGAGGAACCTCTTAGCGAAGCTAATTCGGTGTCGACCCAATACGCATCGCAAGAAGAAGATCCTAAGGCAGAGCACTCTACATCAGAACCTAGAGAGGTCTGGCGGGCACCTGAGATCGTCGCCTCAAACTCAAAGCGGCTGGCTCGCAAATCTCGGGCTCAGTCACCCACGCAGGCATCGCTGGCTGATGCTTCTGAGTCTGACGTTCCTGCATCTAGTGGTTATGGACACCCGCAGACCTCTAAGTGGCGTTTGCCGCCTTTAGATTTGCTGAACGGCAACGAAGCTAAGCAGGTGGGTCAAGACGAAGCTTCCCGCAAGGGCCTAGCACTAGAACAAGCTCTAGCTGCTCATGATGTGAGCGCCAAGCTGATTGGCATGGTGGTTGGTCCCACCGTGACTCGCTATGAGTTGGAGTTGGCTTCAGGGGTAAAGGTGAGCCGGGTGACCAGCTTGAACAAAGACATTGCTTTGGCTTTGGCTTCACCTGATGTGCGCATCTTGGCACCTATTCCAGGCCGTCAGGCCATTGGTATTGAGGTGCCCAACACCGATCGTCAAGTGGTGACTTTGGGCAGTATTTTGTCTTCACCTGAAGCTGCTCGAGCCACTCACCCCCTTGAGGTGGCCATAGGCAGAGACATCGACGGCAAAGCGGTTGTTATGGATTTATCGCGCATGCCTCATATCTTGATTGCAGGTGCCACAGGTGCAGGTAAGTCGTCGTGCATCAACTCTATGCTCACTTCTGTGCTGATGCGCACCACACCCGATCAGGTGCGCATGATTTTGGTAGATCCCAAGATGGTGGAGATGGCCCAGTACTCCAACGTGCCCCATCTGTTGACTCAACCGGTGACTGATCCTAAAAAAGCTGCCAATGCTTTGGCATGGGCATGTCGAGAGATGGATCGCCGCTATGAGCTCTTGGCTTCAGTGGGGGTGCGTGATATCGATGGTTACAACCATACGGTGAGTCAAAACAACCAAGAGGCTGAACCTTTAGAGCCAATGTCGCTTGTTTTGGTTGTAGTAGACGAGCTGTCTGATCTAATGATGGTGGCTCCTCGTGATGTAGAGGATTCTATTTGTCGTATTGCTCAAAAGGCTCGTGCAGTGGGCATTCATTTGGTGATCGCCACGCAGCGTCCTTCTATCAACGTGATCACTGGCGTGATTAAGGCCAATATTCCTGCTCGCTTGGCTTTTGCGGTGTCCAGTCAAACTGATAGTCGTGTAATTCTCGATCAGCAGGGTGCTGAGCGGCTTGTAGGTAGGGGCGACATGTTGTTGCTTAGTCCCACCTCAACCTTGCCGACACGTATCCAAGGGGCTTGGGTTACCGAGTCGGAGGTTCGTGCTGTGGTGGGCAATTGGCGTAGGCAGGCCGCCGCTTTGGGGTCAGCGACTGATGATGCTGCGGTTACCTCGCAAAACACTGGTGTTGATATTGATTTGTTGTCCCCTTCGTCTAAAGCCAATAACAGTGATGATTCAGACGATGAGTTGCTGGAGCAGGCAATGCGACTGGTGGTGGAGTCGCAATCGGGTTCTACTTCTATGTTGCAGCGTAAGCTGCGAGTGGGTTTTGCTCGGGCTGGTCGTCTTATGGATTTGCTTGAACAGCGGGGTGTGGTGGGCCCTTCAGAGGGTTCTAAGGCTCGCGAAGTGTTGATGAGTTCTGAGGAATTGTTGAGCGAATCTTCCTAACCCCACAACAAGGCAGGCATGGCTAGGTAGTCTCAACAGGTGACGTTAGCGGCAGTGTTGTTGGTGGTGGGGTTGGTTGTGTTGGCAGTTGGTGCCGACCAGTTGGTGGTCGGGGCTTCTCGGCTTGCCTTGGCTCGAGGTATCTCTCCCATTGTGATAGGTGCGCTGGTGATTGGCTTTGGCACCAGTGCACCTGAGTTGTTGGTGTCTGGCCTTGCAGCTGCTGACGGCGATGTTGATTTAGGGGTGGGCAACATCATCGGTTCTAATGTGGCCAATTTGTCTTTGGTGTTGGGCTTGGCGGCTCTGGTAGGCGTGTTGGCAGCAGGAGGTCGCTACATCCGCGTGGCCAACCACACATTGTGGCGAGAGGGTGTGATCTCTCTGGGTGCAGTGCTGTTGTTTTGGGTGTTGGTGCAAGATGGGTTTGAGCGTTGGGAAGGCGTGGTGTTGTTGGTTGCCTTTGCGGTGGCCATGACCATTATCATGTTGCGTTCTCATGCGAGCTTGGCTGCTAGGGCAGTGCCGGTTCATAAGCCTATTGTTCAGTCCGTTGAGTTATTTCGCACCGCGTTGGGGTTGGCCGCCACCATAGCGGGTGCGCAACTAGCGGTTATCGGTGCAGTTGATATTGCCGAAAAAGTAGGTTGGGGTTCGGGGTTTGTTGGGTTGTCTTTGGTTGCTTTTGGCACTTCATTACCAGAGCTGATCACCGGTGTGCAGGCTGCACGCCGTGGTGAGACCGATCTAATGGTGGGCAATATCTTGGGTTCCAACACCTTTAACAGCTTGTTGGTGAGCGCGGTGGTGGCATTGGTTGGACCTGGGCCGCTGCTGGATTCCAATCTGTCGGGTTTAGCCGTGTGGATCATGGTGGGTGTGTCGGTTGGGGCATGGGTGTTGATGTATGAGGGCGAAGGGCTCCAGCGTTGGTGGGAGGGAGCGCTGCTATTGGCCGTGTATCTTGTGTCGTTGCCGTTTTTGATCTCCGACCACAATCAAGAGGTCGCGTTTGCCGCATCCGTGCCTTCTGCCTCCGTGTCTGCAAGTTCGACCGTTGCATCTGCGACCGTGGCCAGCGGTTTGACACCGATATTTTTATCTGTTGGTGATGCTGCTGACGCGGTGACGGGTTTCCCGTAACCTCATTAAGGTGAGCCGCTTTTGGGTGGAGACGTTAGGGTGTCCCAAAAACCAGGTTGATTCTGAAAAGATCACCGGTCTGCTATGCCAACAAGGCATGGTTGAGGCTGCTTCGGCCGATCAGGCTCAGCTAGTGGTGGTGAATACTTGCGCGTTTATTGAGGAGGCCCGCCAAGAATCGGTTGAAACCGTGTTGCGTATGCGGGCTGAAGCAGCCGAGGCCGAACTAGTGGTAACAGGATGCATGGCTGAGCGTTACGGCGCAGAGTTGGCTGAGGCCATGCCTGAGGTTGATCGTGTAGCGGGCTTTGGGGTACCCGTGAGCATTGGGGCCAGCTCATCTTCTGATGCATCCTCATCGTGTCAAGCTATACAAGTGCCCGAGTTCGATCTGTTGAATTTGCCGCGCTCTCCTGTTGCTGCGCCATGGGCCTATGTGAAGATCGCCGAGGGTTGCGACCGACGTTGTGGTTACTGCGCTATTCCTAGCTTTCGCGGCCCTCAGCGTTCTCGATCTATGAATGCTATTTTGGCTGAAGTCGATCAGCTTGGGGTACGAGAGGTGGTGTTGGTGGCCCAAGATTTGGCTGCTTATGGACGCGATCAAGGTCAAGGTGAGCGTAGTATCGTTCCGCTAATGCAGCAGCTCACGCAGCGTGTGAGCTGGCTGAGGTTGCTTTACCTGTATCCTTCTGATCTCACCGCCCCCCTCATCAATGCTATTTGTAACAGCTCAGTGCCGTACTTTGACTTGTCGCTTCAGCATGTTTCAAGGCCATTGTTGGCTCGAATGCGGCGTTGGGGTGATGGCGAGCGTTTTGCTACTCGTATTGCCAAGATACGTCAGTGTCGGCCCGACGCGGTGTTTCGCTCTAACTTCATCGTGGGTTACCCGGGCGAGACTGAAGCCGATCATGATGCTCTGCTGGAGTTCTTGAATGAGATGAACTTGGATTGGTGCGGTTTTTTTGCTTACTCGCCTGAAGCTGGCACCTATTCCACCACTCTTGATTGCCAAGTGCCTGCGGAGCTAGCAGCTGAACGTCTGCGAGAGTTGAGCGAAGTGCAAGATCAAATTACTGCCGCCAAGCGTGACCAACTCATCGGCTGTGAGGTCAAAGTGTTGGTGGATGCCCCTGGCGTAGCACGCAGCTATCGAGAAGCTCCTGAGATTGACGGCATAATTGCTGTTCCTGAACATCTGAAGGTTGGCCAATTTCATACTGTGCGGATTATCCAAGCCATCGGCCCTGATTTGCTGGCTGCAACACCATGAGCAGTGTGGACACCTATGCCTGGGCCGACCTTAGGCTGCCAGCTAACCTGATCACACTAGGTCGTATTGTTCTGTCGCCGTTGTTGTTTGTGCTGATCTTGGCTTCTTCTGACTCCGGGGGCACTTCCTGGGCAGCGCTCGTAGTTGGCTGGGTGCTTGGGGCAAGTGATTACTACGACGGTTGGATGGCTAGAACGTCAGGCAGTGTCAGCCGGTGGGGAGCTTTTTTAGATCCCCTGGCCGACAAGGTGATGATCTTAGGTGCCTGCTGGTGTTTCGTGTTTACCCAAAGGCTGTCTTGGATTCCGGTGCTCATCATTACGGTGCGCGAGCTTTTGGTTAGCATTGCCCGAACCCGCTGGGCGCGTCAGGGGTTGTCGTTGCCAGCGCGCCGCTCGGCCAAGCTAAAAACCCTAATGCAGGGTGTGGCCTTAACCGTGGCCGTGTTACCACCCTTAGAGACCGTGGACTGGGCAGTGTTGTTGGCTATTTGGCTGGCGGTGGCTATTACCGTCTATTCCGGTTGGCGTTACTTTGCTGATGGAAGATTGGGAGCCGTTGCTTCGTGAACTGCGAGGTAATCGCAGTGGGCACCGAGCTGTTGTTGGGTCAGATAGTAGATACCAATTCCACTTGGATAGGCGAGCAGTTAGCACTCAGCGGCATCGACTGCTATTACCAAGTGAAGGTTGGCGACAACTTTGAGCGGATGCGGGTAGTTCTAGCCGAGGCTTTGGCTCGCAGCGACAGCGTGATCGTGTGCGGTGGCCTTGGGCCTACCCAAGATGACATCACCCGTGAAGTGGTTGCAGAAGTTGCGGGGGTATCTCTAGAGCGATGCCCCGATTTAGTAGAGAGCCTCTCACAGGTGTTTGCCAGCAGAGACCGCAAAATGCCCGAAAACAACCTGCGTCAAGCCGATATACCCGCAGGTGCTGAGGTTATGCCGGTTCACCCTGGCACCGCTTCAGGTTTCAAGGTGGAGATATCTGGTAAAGCTGTTTATGTAGTTCCTGGGGTGCCTTGGGAGATGCAGATGATGATTAGCGACTACGTGCTAGACGATCTACGAAAGTGTGCTGGCAGCACCGCTGTGATTCAGAGCCGCACCTTGCGTACTTGGGGGGATTCAGAATCGGGCTTGTCCGAAAAGCTACACGATGAGATACAGCGTCTAGACGAAACCAGAGAATGTACCTTGGCGTTTCTGGCATCAGGCATTGAAGGGCTTCAGATACGTTTGACTGCGAAGGCAAGCAGTACGTTGGCCGCGGCCCATATTTTGGATATCGAAGAGCAGATAGTGAGGCGTATCATCGGCGACCATATCGTGTTTGGTGTTGATGATGAGACTATGGAGTCGGCGGTGTTGGCAGAGCTCAGGCGCAGAGGCTTGACATTGGCTTTAGCGGAGTCGCTCACTGGTGGACTCATCGGAGTTCGTATCAGCGCTGTGGCTGGTGCTAGCGATGTGTTTCGCGGCGGTTTGGTGTCTTATGCCAACGAGGCGAAGTTCAAGCTTTTAAGAGTGCCTCGAGGGCCGGTGATAAGCGAAGCAGCGGTTATGGCCATGGCTCATGGTGCAGCTAGGTTGCTAGATACCGATTGCGCCATCGCAGTGACAGGGGTGGCTGGGCCCGACCCCGTAGAAGGTTGCGACCAGGGCACGGTTTGGATGGCCACGCTGGTTGCTGGCGTAGTGGAGGCTCATCGCGCCAAGCTGCCCTTTGATCGTGAACGCATACGCCAAATAACTACGATTTCGGTGCTCAACAACCTTCGTAAACGGCTGCTGCGTTTGCCCACCAATTCTGCCTGATAACTGCTTTTGGCCGATGGTACTAGTTGTGTTGCACTAGTTATCTTCGGCAGGTTTTGAGGGGTCAAGTTGCAGCGATGCCGAGTTCATGCAGTAGCGTTCGCCGGTTAGCTGTGGACCGTCGGAAAAGATGTGTCCCAAATGGGCACCACATTTAGCGCAGATGGCCTCGGTGCGAACCATGCCATGGCTGTGATCTGCGATGCGCTCCACCTTTCCATCAGCCATCTCCTCAAAAAACGAAGGCCAGCCTGTGCCTGAATCGTACTTAGCTTCTGATGAGAACAAACTCTCGCCACACACCCGACAGCGATATATGCCCTCGTCTTTGCAGTCCCAGTACTCGCCGCTAAAGGCCCGTTCTGTGCCTGCCTGCTGGGTCACATGATATTGCTCAGCAGTAAGCCGCTGTCGCAGATCATCCTTGTTGAAAGTTTTCTTTGACATGTGCTTTACAATAATGCCCACACCTCAAGCCCCTCATGGCCACTCGCGGATTAGTGGCGCGGCATCCCTGCTCATGATTTCCACGATACTCGCAGAACTAGCTAGGCCAATTCTCGCCCGAATGAGCGCCCCCGAGTGATTGTCTGTTGGTTGTCGCGACCAACGAGCCTCGTTAGTCTAGTCATCAGACTTAGTCATCTTGACGGGCCTATATCATCAAATTGGAGTATCAATCGTGTCTGCCATTGTCGCAACCGGTCAGGGATGCGGTATTTGAGGAGTTTCCCATTCAGGTGCTTTGGTGACGGTCAAGCTCCGTCAGCATCCATAAATCCATCATCTCCTAAATGTTGTTGGGCTGAGACTGATAGGGGTACTTGTGTAGTTTCATCTGTGAAACTACGCTCATAGCATTCAAGTGGGGCACTAACTGTCACAGGTGATCTCTATAGTTTGTTCCAACATTTCCCCCGCAATTTACCCTCGCAATTCGTAAGCACAATACAAACTCTGAAGGAGGAGAAGTGGAGCGAGAAAAGGCACTAGAGATGGCCATTGATCAGATCCAAAAGCAATTCGGCCAAGGTGCTGTGATGAAGATGGGCGAGAAGGGCACCATGGCTATTGAGACCATCCCCACCGGGGCGTTGGCCTTGGACCTAGCCTTAGGAGTAGGTGGTTTACCCAGAGGCAGGGTAGTGGAGATCTATGGCCCTGAATCCTCAGGTAAAACAACCCTGGCACTGCACTCTGTGGCCGAGGCTCAGCGTAACGGTGGTATCTGCGCTTTTGTTGACGCAGAGCACGCTTTAGATCCGGTTTATGCCAAAGCCATTGGCGTGGATGTTGACGAGCTGTTGATTTCACAGCCTGACACCGGTGAACAGGCATTGGAGATTGCCGATATGTTGATCCGTTCTGGAGCGATAGATGTGTTGGTAATCGACTCTGTGGCAGCACTCACTCCTAGAGCTGAGATTGAGGGCGATATGGGCGATGCCCATGTGGGCTTGCAAGCTCGTCTCATGTCGCAGGCGCTACGCAAG
The DNA here is from genome assembly GCA_009843865.1 of Acidimicrobiia bacterium. Taxonomy (GTDB): domain Bacteria; phylum Actinomycetota; class Acidimicrobiia; order Acidimicrobiales; family Bin134; genus Poriferisocius. The sequence continues at coordinate 18,785 of VYCQ01000024.1, read as the reverse complement.
ATTACTGCCAACTTAAACAAGTCCAAGACAGTATGCATCTTCATTAATCAGCTGCGCGAGAAGATAGGCGTGATGTTTGGTTCGCCCGAAACCACCCCCGGAGGTCGTGCTCTGAAGTTCTACTCGTCGGTGCGTCTAGATATTCGCCGCATTGAATCCCTTAAGCAGGGCGTGGATGTAATCGGCAATCGCACTCGAGTGAAGGTGGTTAAGAACAAGGTAGCACCCCCATTTCGTCAAGCAGAGTTTGATATTATGTACTCCAAGGGCATCAGTCGCGAGGGTTCGTTGCTTGATGTGGGCGTATCTCTCAACATCGTGGAGAAGTCCGGTGCTTGGTTTACCTACGCAGGCGAACAGCTTGGTCAAGGGCGCGAGAAGGCTAAAGCCTTTTTAGCTGAACATCCCGAGATCATGGTTGAGATAACCGAGCGGGTGTGGCGGGCAGCAAACCTTGTTGATCAAGATGAAGCTTCTGAAGCTAAAGCGTCAGCCGGAAAATCGGCTGACGCGGCAATAAAGGTTAGCTAAACAGCAAAAGGCTAGGAGCCATAGGTCCACCGACAGGTAGCCTGTTGGGGTGAGCCGAAGCTATTTCATCCGTACCTACGGGTGTCAGATGAACGAGCATGACACCGAGCGTATTGCTGGGTTGTTGGAAGCCGACGGGATGGTGTTGGCCGACGATATGGAGTCGGCTGATACCATCGTGTTGAACACCTGCTGCATCAGAGAAAACGCTGATAATAAGCTTTACGGTCAGCTTGGTCACCTCAAGCAGGTCAAGCAAGCCCGTCCCGATTTACAGATCGCGGTGGCTGGTTGCCTAGCTCAAAAAGACCGCGACCTTATTCGCGAACGTGCCGCTCATGTAGACGTGGTGTTTGGTACTCACAATGTGCATCGCGCTGCTGAGTTGATCGGCTTAGCGGTTTATAGTCCTGTTGTGGAGATTCTTGAACAAGCCGTTGAAGACGACCACAACAGCTTCCCATCGGCTTTGCCTGTGCGTCGCGAGGCACCATATGCGGCTTGGATGACAATTCAAGTGGGCTGTGATAACTCGTGTGCGTTCTGCATCGTGCCCGCAGTGCGGGGCGCTGAAATCAGCCAACCCATCTCTAAGCTGTTGGATGAGGCTGCTCAGCTAGCAGCTAGCGGGGTTACAGAGATTACGCTGTTGGGTCAAAACGTGAACTCTTATGGCCGCGATCTGCAACGCCAGCGCCGCCAAAACGGAGATAAGGTTGCTCTGCGGCCTCTGTTTGATGAGCTCTTGCGTAAGATTGGTGCCATAGAGGGCATCAAGCGTCTTCGTTTCACTAGCCCGCATCCTAAGGATTTACGGCCTGAAACCATTGATGCTATGACGCAGGTGCCTGCGGTGTGTGAGCACCTACATTTGCCCTTGCAATCGGGTAGCGACAAGGTGTTGGCTGCCATGCATCGTGGTTATACCGCTGAGCGCTATTTAGAGCGTCTGCAAGCAGCTAGACGCGCTGTGGAAGACCTAGCAGTGTCCACAGACATCATTGTGGGTTTTCCAGGCGAAACCGAAAAAGACTTTGAACAAACCCTTCAAGTGGCTGCCGAAGCCCGCTACGACTCGGCATTTACTTTTGTTTTCTCACCTCGTTCAGGTACAGAGGCTGCTGAGATGGTTGACCGCTACTGTTGCCCCGCTGAGGTGAATGATCGTTTTGAGCGTTTGCGCGTTGTGGTTGAGCATTCCAGCCGTCAGGCCAACCAAGCTCGTATTGGTATGCGTGAGGAGGTGGTGGTGGAAGGTAAATCTAAGAAAAACGCAGATCTGCAAACCGGACGCACTCGTCAAAACCGCTTAGTCCATTTTGCTACATCACAGCACCTTCGCCCAGGCACTTTCGCCACGGTAGACGTGACTGAAGCTGGAGCCCATCACCTGAAGGGTGATTTGGTTGAGGTGACAGCGCCTGCTCGTTGGCGGGCCAAGATTCCGGTGGCTGCAAGCTGAGCGTTATATCTAACTTCCCACCCCCCTCGGCAGTCTCCGGTGCTCTGGCACTGGTAGGGGTGACCGCAAGCGGAAAGTCCGCAATTGCGTTGGCAGTCGCCCGCAGCCAACAGTGTTGTGAGATCATCTCGGTAGATTCCATGCAGGTTTATCGTCACATGGACATTGGTACTGCCAAGCCCTCAGTTCAAATCAGAGCTGAGGTGCCTCACCATTTAGTTGATGTGGCCGACCCTTGTGAAGATTATTCGCTAACCAAGTTTCAAGCCGCAGCTCAACAAGCTCGTTTAGCCATTGAGGCTAGAGGCAATTTGGCGCTTTTTGTGGGCGGAACGGGGTTGTATCACCGAGCCGTGATCGACAACCTGAATATTCCGGGACAATATCCCAACATTACATCTGAGTTAGAACAAGAGCCCGATACGTCTGCCCTGCACAGCCGTCTTGTTGAGCTTGATCCTGTAGCGGCTAACCGTATGGAACCAACTAATCGCCGAAGGGTCATTCGCGCGCTAGAGGTGACATTGGGTAGCGGTCGCTGTTTTTCTTCTTATGGCCCAGGTCTTGGCCAATATCGAGCTAGTGCGATCACTCAGGTTGGTTTGTCGCTGTCGCGTGCAGAGATGGATCGGCGCATACAACAGCGCTTTGATTGTCAGATGCAAGCAGACTTCTTAGAGGAGGTTAAGGTCCTGTTAGCTAGGCCCGAGCCGCTTTCTCGCACTGCGTCGCAGGCGTTGGGATATAAAGAGTTGATTGCTCATCTGCGTGGTGAGATGTCACTGGATGAGGCGGTGGCCTTGGCGGTCGTTCGCACTCGTCGTTTTGCCCGCCGCCAAGAAAGATGGTTTCGGCGTGACCCACGCATCACATGGCTGGATGCCGCTGAAGAACCTGAGGTGTTAGCAGCACAAGTTGTAGCTAAACATTGCCCGCAAAGCTTCGCTCAGTTGCGAGACTAAGGTCATGAGGCTCACCAAACATCACGGTTTGGGCAACGACTTCTTAGTTGCCGTTCAGCCCGATTTGCCAGCCAACGCTTCGGCTTTAGCGCAGGCGGTTTGCCATCGCACTCGCGGCGTGGGTGCTGATGGTTTAATCTTCGCCCTGCGCGGCGACCCTTCTTGTAGTACTGATGTCACCATGGTGCTTTTTAATGCTGACGGGGGTCGTGCTGAGATGAGTGGTAACGGCATCCGTTGCTTGGTTCAAGCAATCTTGCGACAAAACACCGTTCCCAATGTCAGCAATGCTGAATTTCGTATTAGTACAGACGTGGGTGTGCGTGTGGTGTCCACTCAAGCTTGTGATGATCCTCATATACTGCACGCTCGAGTGGACATGGGTCCGATAGGCGTAGGGCCTGCTATCTCCCGTCAGCATGTGCAGTTAAACGTGGGTAACCAACAGGTAGAGGCTCAGGTTGGTACCGCAAGCTTGGGCAACCCCCATGTTGTGCTAGGCGTGAGCGATCTTGAGCAGCTTGATATTGCTGTCGTAGGCCCTCAGCAAAGTGTCTTGGCTGGGGGTAGTAATGTGGAGGTCATTGCTCCTGGCCCAGATTCCCAGAGTATCACCATGAAGGTGTGGGAGCGCGGTGTTGGGGTGACCGAGGCTTGTGGCACCGGAGCTTGTGCCGCAGCGCATATTGCTCATGGCTGGGGTTGGGTTGCAGATGTGGTTCTTGTTTGTATGCCTGGTGGCAAGGTAGTAGTGGAACTTGGTGACACCATAATCTTGGGTGGCTCCGTAGAGTACATCGCATCGGTGGAATATGGCTGAGCACCCTTCGCATCGGGGCGGCTTTGGCACACATGGGGGCGAGTCGGGAGCGTTCATTGAGCGTGCCTTTCGTGAGAAGATCGTGTTGGTGGGTGTCACCCTTGCTGGAGCAAATGTTGCTCGTACTGAGGCTGATCTTGATGAACTCGCTCAGCTAATCGCTACAGCCGGGGCAGATGCGCGGGGTCGTATAGTCCAGCGACGCAAGGCACCTGACCCGGCCACCTACGTGGGTCGTGGTAAGGTTGGCGAAATTTTAGAACTCTGTGAGAATCTTGATGCCGATACGGTGGTATTTGATGATGAACTCACTCCAGCGCAGCAGTTCAATTTAGAGAAGCTTCTAGGTCGCACGGCTATTGATCGCACAGCGGTGATTTTGGACATATTTGCTCAAAACGCCAATAGTCAAGAAGGGCAAGCTCAGGTAGAACTCGCTCAGCATCGTTATCGCTTACCCCGTTTGCGCCGTGTCGGGAGGTTTAGCCAGCAAGCTGGTGGGATTGGCACCAGAGGTCCGGGTGAGACGCAGCTTGAGGTGGATCGCCGTCGTATTCAACGTCGCATCCATAAGCTAGAAGCTCAGCTACGCAGCATTGCTAAGAATCGCAATGTGCAAAGTCTCAGTCGCCGTCGCTCAGCCCATTCCAATGTGACTATCGTGGGTTACACCAATGCTGGTAAGTCGCGGTTGTTGAATCAGCTCAGCAACTCCAGCGTGCTAGTACAAGATCGGTTGTTTGCCACCTTAGATGCCACCACCCGTCGTCTGGATTTATCCGGTGGTGAGCGGGTGTTGCTTACAGACACAGTGGGGTTTATTCGCAAGCTGCCGCATCAGCTTGTGGATGCGTTTCACACCACTTTGGATGTGGTGACCGAAGCTGACTTGTTGTTGCATGTGGTGGATGCGGCCAGTGTTGAGCCCGATGTGCAAGTTGCCGCTGTGCGCAAAGTGCTGCACGAGATAGGTGCAGCCGCTGTGCCTGAGTTGTTGGTTTACAATAAGTGTGATCTGTTGGAGGCAAGTGCTATCTCGCCGGGGGCAGGCAAAACAGCTTTAGCGGTGTCGGCAGCCACCGGCGAAGGCATCGACAAATTGTTGGCAGCCATGGCTGACGAGCTTCGCAGTGATGCTCAGATCGTGGAGTTTTTGGTGCCTTTCGCTCGGGGCGAGGTCTTAGCGGCTGTGCAGCGCTCGGGTCAGGTGCTTCGCGCCGACAACGAGGCATCTGGTTACCGAATTCAAGCCCGCATGGATCGCGTATCGGCTGCTCGCCTTGCTGAGTGGGTGGTGGCTTGATGTTGAGTTCGGAGTTGTCTGGTTTGAAGATGCCAGCCCGAGCACCCTCAGCTTTTGAGGTGCCTCCCTATCCCTATGATCGTCTCGATTCTTTGCGACAGGTAGCCAACGCTTTTGAGGGCGGCTGTGTGAACCTCTCGGTGGGCTCACCTAGCGACCCACCTTCCGCAGCGGTGGTGGCAGCGCTGTCGAGTTCAGGTGCTGAACGGTTATATCCAGCATCAGCTGGGTCGCCCGCCTACCGGGCCGCAGCAGCTCAATGGCTGGCCCGCCGCTTCGGTGTGAATGTGACAGGTCTTGCTCTCGCCGGGTGCGTGGGCACCAAAGAGTTTGTTGCTTCGGTGCCGCGTTATTTGCGTCTACGCCAACCAGAGCGTGACACCGTGCTGTATCCGACTATTTCTTATCCGACCTATGCCATGGGTGCGGCCTTAGCTCAGTGCCGCGCAGTTCCGGTGCCATTAGATGAGCATTGGCATCTAGATTTGTCACAAATCTCAGTCGAAGATGCCACGCGCGCCTTGTGTTTGTGGGTGAACACGCCTGCTAATCCCACAGGTGCTCTAGAAGACCTAGCAGCAGTTATCGCCTGGGGTCGCACCTATGAGGTGCCGGTGTTGAGCGACGAGTGCTATATCGAGTTCACTTGGGGCATCAACCGCCCACGCAGCATTTTGTCAAGCAATGTGGAAGGCCCAGCATCATCTCATACAGCATCATTGAATACTGATGATGTTACTGGCATTCTGGCAGTGCATTCGCTGTCTAAACGTTCCAACATAGCCGGGCTGAGGGTTGGTTTTTATGCAGGCGATCCCGAACTGGTGGCGTTTTTGTCGGAGGTGCGCAAACACGCTGGGCTGATGATCCCCGGACCAGTGCAACAAGCAGCCGTTGTTGCCTTTGGCGATGATGCTCATGTTGAGGCTCAGCGAGCGATATATCGTTCTCGCTTGGCGCGCCTCGCAAAGTTGTTTAGGGCCTTTGACCCTAATGTCAAGCTGCCCGACGGTGGTTTTTATCTGTGGTTGACGGCTTCTGATGGCGACGGTTGGGGGCTAGCTAGCCATCTAGCGAGTAAATTTGGGGCTTTGATTAGTCCAGGGGAGTTCTATGGCCCTCAAGGTGCTGGTTATGTTCGGGTGGCAGCAGTGGCATCTGACACCCAAATCAGCTTGCTTGAGAAACGTATGGCACAGCTTGCTGGCAGTACGGTACACATATGACCAGTCAACATTTGCGACTACAATCTGATATCCAAGCGCTTTGGGCCGATAGAACGCCTCTAGTTAACGGTGACTCCCAAGCCCAAGATGCGGTGACTCAGAGCATTGATTTGCTAGATTCTGGCGAGGTTCGAGTAGCTGAGGTGGATGCTAACGGCGATGTGGTGGTGCATGAGTGGCTTAAGCAGGCCATCTTGTTGCTGTTTTCGTCAGCGGCGATACAAACCATTGAGCTAGGGCCGTTTGAGTTCGCCGATAAAATTCCCCTTAAAACCGACTATCAGACCGCAGGCGTGCGGGTGGTGCCCGGTGCTTCGGCCCGCTGGGGCTCTTTTCTGGACAGAGGCGTGATCATGATGCCCAGCTATGTGAACATCGGCGCTCGTGTGGGTGCCAACACCATGGTAGATACTTGGGCCACGGTGGGCTCTTGTGCTCAGATCGGTGCAAACGTGCATCTTTCGGGTGGGGTGGGCATCGGCGGCGTGTTAGAACCGCCGCAAGCTGCCCCGGTTATTGTTGGTGATGATTGTCTAGTGGGAAGCCGCTGTGTAGTGGCCGAAGGGGCTCGGCTAGGTAACGGGGTGGTATTAGGTGCTGGTTGTGTGCTTACCGGTTCGATTCCAGTGATAGACGCGTCTACCGGCGAAGAGTTGAGCCGCGGTGAGGTTCCTGCCTGGTCGGTGGCGGTGTCGGCCACCCGCCCTCGGGAGTTTACGGGCGGCGTGTTTGGTATGCCGTGTGTGTTGGTGATCAAGCATCTCGAACCTGGCCAGCGGCATGATAAGGCAGAGCTGAATGAGGTGCTGCGAGTGTATGGAGCAGCCACATAGCCGTGGTTGTTCAACAAGTACCCGAAGACGCAGCAGGTTTAGTTCCTCCTCCGGATTTGTTAGATAAAGCAGCCGAGTTGGTCAGCCTGGCTTCGGTATCGTACCAAGAAGCAGCCATAGCTAGCTTGATTGAGGCTCGCCTGCGCCACAACCCTGCGTTAAGCGTATATCGCGTGGGGGACAATGTGGTTGCTCGTACTGAGCTAGCTAAGCCCACTCGGGTGTTGATCGGTGGGCATAGCGACACCGTTGCTCCTAACGGTAACGCAACACCCATTATCAAAGGCGATGTGCTGTGGGGGCTAGGCGCGTCCGATATGAAGTCGGCGCTAGCGGTGATGCTGGAGTTAGCAGTTGTCCCCACCAAAGCATCTGTGGATGTGACATGGTTATTTTATGCTCGTGAAGAGGTGGCCATCGCCGACAGCGGGCTGCGCGAGCTTTTTGCGTCGCACCCCCATCTGTTGGACGCAGACGTGGCTATCTTGGGAGAGCCTACTGATGGCACTGTGGAGGCCGGTTGTCAGGGCACCATGCGCGCCCAAATTACCTTGGCTGGGGTCAGAGCCCACACTGCTAGGCCGTGGATGGGGGTGAATGCCGTTCACCGTTTGGGGTTGCTGCTGAAGCTGCTAGATGCTTATGAGCCCCGTATGGTTGATATTGATGGCTGTGAGTTTCGTGAGTCCCTACAAGCCGTGGCTGTGGAGGGCGGGGTTGCGGGCAATGTGGTGCCAGACCAAGCTAGCATCACGCTGGGCTACAGGTATGCTCCCGATCGTAGCGGTCACGAAGCAGAAGCAGCATTGCGAGAGTTGTTGGCACCAGCGCTAGGACCCGACGACACCTTTGAGATCACCGAACATGCTGGGGCTGCGGCACCGGGGCTGCGGCACCGGTTGCTGCAACGGCTGATTGCTGAGAACAGCTTAGAGATCAGAGCCAAGTTGGGGTGGACTGATGTGGCTTTTTTCGCAGAGCGGGCCATACCTGCTGTGAACTTTGGCCCTGGCGACCCAACGTTGGCGCATACGGCTGAAGAACGGGTACACAGGGCTGCGTTGGAGTCATACTATCGGTGCTTGGCGCGCTTATTAGCAAGTCCTTGAGGGTCGTGTCTGAAGGCCGCTTGGCTGTTAATGTGAAGGTCAGCCATCAAAGCTGACATGTGGCTGCGAGTATTTCAAGAACAGTATTTCAAGAACAGATAGTGATCTTGTATCAGCACCCGTTCTAGCCTTAGCCGATCCAGCCTCGCTGGACCGCCAGATGTCAGCCGTGCGCTGTCTCCGCCTATCAGCAGCGGCGCAACAGTCCAACACAGCTCGTCTGGCATGTTCATGGCGAGAAGCTGCCCGTTTAATCTAGGACCTCCCTCAGCTAAAACAACGCCAGCACCCAGATCACTAAGTCGACCTACCACCTCTGCCAAATGCACCCGTTCAACTCCCAGCCTATGCACTTCGGCAACCTCACAAGCTTGAGCTAACCGATCAGGCAGTGGCTCTGCCACTGTAAACAGCAAAGGTGGCGGTTTGCTGTTGAACACATCAGTGGTGAGATCCAAATCTAACGAGCCGCTGACAATAGCCAAGCGGGGTTTTGGTTGCTGGTTTCGGTTCGCTCTGTGGGCAAGAGCAGCGGAGTTGATTTCAGGTGGCCCATAGTTCTCGCTTCGTAGGGTCTCAGCACCTATCAGGATGATGTCTGCCACAGAGCGGATAGCAGCAAACACTGCTTTGTCTCCTGGCCCTGAAAGTCCTCCTGATGTCCCCACTACATCAGTAGCGCCGTCAACAGAGGTGATCATGTTTAACATCAACCAAGGGCGATCTGCTTTGGGCATGCGGCTGTCGGCGGCGTAGATTTCCAACGGGTCCACATCGCTCGCAACTTTAGGAAACAGCATGTCCATTAGCGAGCGACCGTATCAGGCGGTCTATAACTAAGCAGCGTGGTAGCCATATATGGCTTGTCATTAAGCGCTGGCAGTTGTTCACCAAAAATCCACAGGGAATCCCTAGTTCTGTATCTGCTTTCCACAGGGCCGGTGTTCTACGGTTTTGCAACGCTGCGGTGTGAGCGACCGGAATGGTGGCTGACGCTAAAGACCAACGTGGAAATATGCGACTCCTTGAGGGGTGCAGTTAGACAATTAGGCATGCTGTCGTGCTTTGTCATAAGGCCCCTTTGACCTGTTCGCTCACGTCGCAGCGTTAATAGATCGCCACTAGAACATGAACGGGGATTGTACCCGCAGCGGGTGTGTCTCTGTAAGGAGAGCTGATGGCTCTGACCTCAAACCCCACCTCCCTAAACCTCACCCAAATGGGTATCAAGCGGCACCACAGCAGCGCTGATTTACACCCTTATGCTGAGGTTGAATGGATCCGTCGCGATGCCCGGATTGTCGGCGTTGATGGTCGGGTGATCTTTGAACAGGCTGATGTGGAGTTCCCGAAGGTCTGGTCACAGAACGCGGTCAACATCGTGGCTCAAAAGTATTTTCGAGGCGGTTTGGGTACTTCAGAGCGCGAAAGCTCTTTGCGTCAGGTGATCGACCGGGTTGTAGATACCCTGGTTTCTTGGGGCACCGTTTCGGGCCATCTAGCAGAACCCGCAGAGGCTGTTGTCTTTGGCGATGAGCTACGTTGGTTGTTGGTCAACCAACATGTCGCTTTCAACTCTCCGGTGTGGTTCAACCTTGGGGTTTCCGGCGCTGTGCCGCAATCCTCGGCATGTTTTATCTTGTCGGTGGAAGATACGATGGAGTCCATCTTGGATTGGTACGGCGAGGAGGGCCGTATCTTCAAGGGTGGTTCGGGCGCTGGTATTAATTTGAGCCGAATTCGTTCTCGCCACGAGACGATGCGCGGCGGGGGCACACCTAGTGGCCCGGTGAGTTTCATGCGTGGTGCAGATGCTTCGGCGGGCACCATCAAGTCGGGGGGCAAGACTCGGCGTGCTGCCAAGATGGTGGTGTTAGATGTAGATCATCCCGATGTGGAGGAGTTCATCTGGTGTAAGGCTGCTGAGGAGCGCAAAGCCCGGGCTCTGCGAGATGCTGGTTTTGATATGGACCTTGATGGCGCTGATACCCACTCTATTCAATACCAAAATGCCAATAATTCGGTGCGTCTTAGCGACGAGTTCATGGCCGCAGTTGTTGATGACCAACCCTGGTCTCTCACTGCTCGTACCACCGGTGAGGTGGTGGAAACGGTGCAGGCCCGAGATTTGTTGGGGCAGATCGCTCAGGCTGCCTGGGAGTGCGCCGACCCGGGCGTGCAGTTTCAAACAACCATTAATCGTTGGAACACCGCTGCGGTAACTAGCCCTATTAACGCTAGCAATCCTTGTTCGGAATATCTGCACATTGATGACTCGGCTTGCAATCTAGCTAGTTTGAACCTGCTTGCGTTCGTCGGCGATGACAACGTATTTGATGTGGAGGGTTTCAAGGTTGCGGTACAGGTGATGACTATGGCTCAGGACATTCTTGTCGACCCATCGCACTATCCCACCCAAAAGATCGGGCATAACACCCGTCGTTTCCGTCAGCTTGGTTTGGGCTATGCCAATTTGGGGGCCATGTTGTTGGCCTTAGGCTTGGCTTATGATTCCGACGAAGGTAGAGCTCTGGCCGCAGGGGTAACCGCCTTGATGACGGGGGTGGCTTATGAGATATCGGGACGCATGGCCCTTCGCTTGGGCCCGTTTGAGGGTTTTGAGGAGAATCAAGAGCCCACCCGCAGGGTGTTAAAAATGCATCGCGATGCTCTAAATCGTCTAGAGGCCGAGCCTGTGCCCTCCGAGATAGTTAAGGCTGCTCAAGTTGCTTGGGATGAAGCTGTGGAATGGGTCGACACGGTGGGGGTGCGCAACTCGCAAGCTACGGTGTTAGCTCCAACAGGCACTATCTCGTTTATGATGGATTGCGATACCACTGGTATCGAGCCCGACTTAGGTTTGGTGAAAACCAAAAAGCTCGTGGGCGGTGGCACTATGCCCATCATCAACCACACGGTTGCTCGGGCTCTGCGCAAGCTTGGTTACAGCGCTATTGAGATAGATGAGATCAAGACCTATGTGCAGGTTCAGGGCTCGGTGGTGGGTGCTCCCCATCTGCATTCGGCTCATCTGCCGGTGTTCGCTTGCTCAATGGGCGACAATGTGATTTCACCTAGTGGTCACGTCAAGATGATGGCTGCGGTGCAGCCCTGGCTTTCGGGAGGCATCAGCAAAACGGTGAACGTGCCCGAACACACTACCGCTGCTGAGATTCAGCAGCTCTTTGTGGATGCCTGGCAGATGGGGGTGAAGGCCTTAGCGGTTTATCGCGACAACTGTAAGCTAGGTCAGCCGCTGTCGGTTGTCACTAGCAGCGATATCTCATCTCAAAACAGCGCAGCCCTACCTGCACCGCAACGCCGCCGGTTGCCTCGGTCTCGTGTCAGCCGTACCTTTGAGTTTCGAGTGGCCGATTGCAAGGGCTTTGCCACTGTTGGGGAGTACAGCGATGGCAGACCTGGGGAAATATTCATCAGGGTGTCTAAGCAGGGCTCCACGCTGGCCGGGGTAATGGATGCTTTCGCCATGGCGGTGAGCCACGGCTTGCAGTATGGGGTGCCGTTTAGGGCTTATGTGGATGCCTTCACGGGGATGCGTTTTGAGCCAGCAGGCATCACCGACGATCCAGACATTCGCCTAGCTAGCAGCTTGATTGATTATTTGTTTAGGCGTTTGGCTGTAGATTATTTGGATTCAGATGAGCGTTTTGGATTAGGGGTTTATACAACCGACGAGCGTGCTCAGCCCACCCTGCCCGGGGTTGTTGAGCAGGTGCCTATTACCGTTGCTGGCCATGTTGTACATCCCGACCCGCCGTCGCCATTTACCGGTAAGCCGTCTCAAGATATTCACGCCCCGGTGTGCTTTGACTGCGGCGTGCTTATGGTGCGAGTCGGAAGCTGTCATGCTTGTTCGAGCTGCGGTGCTACCTCGGGATGCTCTTGATTCGTCTTAAGGTATTTAGCTTTAAGGCATGTTCGAGCAACAAAGATAAGCCATGAGCCCCAGTTTCTAGTTAAGCGTGTGGCAGAGTAGAGGTGTGATTTCAGCATCAATACCCAGCCCAAGTGCTAGCAGCTTCGAGATCGGTTCGTTAGAACTGCGGGCTTATGGGCTGATGGTCGCCCTTGGCGTGCTAGTGGCGGCATGGTTGTTCTCTCAGCGTTTTGTCAAAAGAGGGCATTCTCCAGAGCTTGCTAGTTCAGCCATAGTTTGGGCGGTGGTTGCTGGTCTGATTGGGTCTCGTATTTATCATGTGATTACTGATTGGCGCACTTATCAGGGGAATTGGGGCGAGAGCTGGCAAATCTGGCAAGGTGGTCTCGGTATCCCCGGTGCGGTGATTGCCGCCGCAGCTGTGTTGTGGGTGTGGGCTCGTCAACGCAACATCGCGTTCACTGATGTTGCCGATTCAGTAGCACCCGCCTTGCCTTTGGGTCAAGCCGTTGGGCGTTGGGGTAACTGGTTTAATCAAGAACTTTATGGTCGCCCCACCGATTTGCCTTGGGCCTTAGAGATAGATCCCGAGCATCGCCGCGCCCAATATCTGAACGACGCAACCTTTCACCCGACTTTTTTGTATGAGTGCGTATGGAACCTGGGATTGGTCGTTTTTTTGTTGTGGGCAGCGAAGCGCTTTTCGTTTAAGCCAGGGCGACTTTTCGGGCTTTATGTGTTGGGTTATTCGCTGGGCCGTTTGTGGATTGAGACCATAAGGGTAGACTTTGCTAGCGAACTGTTGGGGGTGAGGGTGAACATCTGGGTGATGTTGGTGTTCTTCTGCGCCTCAGTGGTCTATCTGCTTTGGGGTAGCAGGGATGAGAGTGAAGAGAGCGATAGCAGTGAAGAGAATGATGTGAGCGATGAAGATTCCACCGAAACAGATGCCATCGAAGCAATGCCTGAGGATTCATCTGTAGAAGCCCAAATCACGTATGACAGATAATTTCAGTGCTTTGGGTGTGGCTAGCGATTTGGTAGCCACGCTTAAAGAACGGGGTATCCACAGCCCGTCTCCAATTCAGCTAATAACCATTCCTGATGCCTTGGCAGGCCGTGATGTCTGTGGCAAAGCCAAGACTGGTTCTGGCAAAACTTTGGCTTTCGGTATCCCCATGGTAGAGCGCTTATCTAATGCCGGATCGTCTAAGAATGGTTCTGGTCAAGTTAGATCTTCTAATAGCAGTTCTGGCAGCACACGGGGCCTGATTTTAGTGCCTGCTCGTGAGTTGGCCTTGCAGGTGGCTAAAGAACTACGTCCGTTAGCTGAGCGTCGTAAATTGCGTTTGGCCCCCCTTTATGGCGGTGAGCCCATTGAAGCGCAGGTAAGCAAGATTCAAGCCGGTCTAGACATAATCGTGGCTACCCCCGGACGCCTTATTGATCTAATTGATCGTAAGGCGTTGTTCGTGTCTGAGCTGAAGTTTGTGGTGGTAGATGAAGCCGACCGTATGGCTGACATGGGGTTTTTGCCTCAGGTGGAGTGGATTTTGCGCCATGTAGAATCTCGCCATCAGACATTGTTGTTCTCCGCCACCCTTGATGCAGCAGTGGACGCTTTGGTGCACCGCTATCAGACTAAGCCGGTTCGCCATGAGGTGCAGTCCCGGCAAGTGACCGTGGATGAGATGCAGCACCGGTTTGTAGCAGTACATCAGATGGACAAGTTGAAGGTAGCTGCCACCATAATTGCTGCTTCCAACCGCACGTTGGTTTTTTGTGCTACTCGTTATGGCTGTGATCGTCTCAGTCGTGATCTCAAATCTTTGGGTGTGCGAGCTGAACCCATTCACGGGGACTTGCGTCAAAACATTCGTGAACGCTCCCTTGCTCGTTTCATGTTGGGCAAAATCCAGGCGTTAGTAGCAACCGATGTGGCTGCTCGGGGGCTGCATATTGACGATGTGGATGTGGTGGTTCACTATGACCCCGCACCTGACTATAAAACTTATCTGCATCGTTCAGGGCGCACAGCCAGAGCGGGCGAGACCGGAATGGCCGTTACTTTGTCTTTGTGGAACCAAGAATTAGAGGTGAAGCGGCTTCAGCGTAGGCTAGCTCTAGATATGCCGATCGTGGAGATGTTTTCTAATGACGAGCGGTTGGTTGCTTTGGACCGCTGGGATCCAGTGGCTCAACCTGTTTGAAGTGAGCGCTTTTGGCCGCTAACCTTTAGCTCACATACAACTACATCAAGAGCGGCTCTGTGCTCAGCTAGGTGTTTTCTGACACCAAGTAAAGGGTGAGAGAGTCCAGCAACCTGGGAAGGACACCTAAGGTGCTCACCCGCTTGGGCGGGGGATGTGGTCTCTGTTGTAAGCAGGGGCAACTAAGTGTCCGAGCCTGATTGTAACGCAGGCGGTGGCCCTTCTCAGCGAGCACCAACACAGTAACTTTGACTCATTGAATCTTATAGAGAGGGCCATGTTAGCAGGTAAAAGCAGCCGTCCGCCGCATCCCCGCTGCTACAGCGCAGAGCTGCCGGTTACCGGCGCGTGGCGCAACGGCGATCCTGTGGGCAATCGCCAGTTTTTCACCTTGGAGCGGCCCGGCACCTTTGTTTTAGAGGGTGGTGGGGCGCTTGCAGAAGTTACTTTGGCTTATGAGACTTGGGGTAAGTTAGCCGTTGATGGCTCTAACGCCGTGCTGATATGTCATGCTTTAACCGGCGACTCTCATGTGGCAGGAGATGCAGGGCTGGGTCATTCTTCGCCTGGTTGGTGGGGTGAGATGGTGGGCCCCGGCAAGATTCTGGACACCAACGAGTTGTTCGTAGTGTGCATTAATGTGGTGGGCGGCTGTCAGGGCTCTACGGGGCCATCCTCAAACAGCCCTGCGACCCACAAGCCCTATGGTTCGGCATTTCCCATCGTGACGGTACGCGACATTGTGCGATCTCAGCGTCGTTTGGCTGACCATTTGGGTATAGCGCGTTGGCTAACGGTGGTGGGGGGGTCTATGGGTGCCATGCAAGCCCTGGAATGGGGCATCATGTTCCCAGATCGGGTGGGATCGGTGTGTGCTTTGGCTGGTTGTATGGCTGCTAGCGCTCAGCAAATTGCTTGGTCAGCAGTGGGCCGCACTGCCTTAGCATTAGATCCAAATTGGAATGGCGGCGACTATTACGACAACCCATCTGGGCAGGGCCCGTTTGCGGGGTTGGCTATCGCCCGATCGCTCGCTCAGATTACCTATCGTACCGATGAGGTGTTTGAGGAGCGCTTCGGGCGAGACCAATACGACATTCACTCGGTGTATGGCTTGTGGGATCGTTTTCAGGTGGAGTCGTATTTGGACTATCACGGCGAGAAGCTAGCAAAGCGCTTTGATGCTAACACTTACTTGGTGCTTAATCGGATGATGGACTTGCACGATATAGGGCGCTACCGTGGCGGTTTGGCGGCTGCTATTTCTCGGCTTAAGGCCCCCGTGTTGTCGCTTAGCATTTCCAGCGACACGCTGTATCCTCCTCATCAGCAAATGGAGTTGCATGATGCGGTGGTAGCTGCTAGTGGGCGCTGTGTTTATACGGTGGTACAGAGTCCTCAAGGTCACGATGGTTTCTTGTTAGAGACCGAAGCGGTGGGCCACGCCATTACGAATTTCTTAGAAAAAGTGGGTGATGATGGTGCCTAACTCCGGCGATTTTTCTCATCCCGATACCCTGGCGGTGCTGGCAGGGCGGGGCCTCGCGGGTGCCGAGTTAGCCCCAACGTTGTATCCCACCACCACTTTTCGCATCCCTTCGTTGGCTTTGGGTCGCCAAATGGCCTTAGATCCAACCGAGAGCCATTACTACACCCGTAACGGCAACCCCACCGCGGCAGCTTTCGAGAATGCGATGGCTGAGATGGAGGGAGCTGAGGCTGCCAGGGCTTTTGCGTCGGGCATGGGTGCGGTTAGCTGCGTGGTTCTGGGATTGTGCTCAACAGGCGATCATATTGTGGCTCAGCGTCAGCTGTATTCGGGCACCTTGTTTCTTTTACAAGCCGTGTGTCCTCGCTTCGGTATCGAGGTGAGCTTTGTAGATTGCGCTGAATCCGGGGCTTTTCAAGCTGCGGTAAGGCCGGGCAAAACCATGCTGGTTTTCGCCGAGACCCCAGCCAACCCTGGCTTGGAGTTGGTTGACTTGGCCGAACTAGGTGCCATAAGTGGCCCCTTCAAGGTGGTGGACTCTACCTTTGCACCTCCACCTATAACCCGTCCGCTGGACTACGGGGTTGATCTGAGCCTGCATTCGGCCACCAAGGGCATTGGCGGTCACAATGATGCCACCTTGGGGGTGGTGTCGGGCACCGCAGAGTTGATTGCCTCGTTGTGGGCGTTCGCCACACTTCAAGGGGCTAACGCTGCTCCGTTTGATGCCATGAATGGGCTGCGGGGTTTGCGAACCTTAGGGGTGCGTCTTGAGCGCCAAAGTGCTAGCGCTCAGGATTTGGCCGCGGTACTTGTGGATCATCCTAAAGTGGTCTCGGTGAGCTACCCTGGCCTGTCTTCTCATCCACAGCACGATTTGGCTGCTCGTCAAATGCGCATGTTTGGCGGTTTATTGTCGTTTGATTTGGTGGGGGGTTGCGAAACAGCGGAGCGTTTCGTGCAGCATCTGCGTCTAGCTCAGGTGGCTACTTCTTTGGGAGGGCCAGAGACGCTGGTGGCTCATCCGGCTTCTACTACCCATGCAGGCTTGCTGCCTGAGGAATTGAAGGGGGCTGGCATCGGGCCGGGTACCATCAGGGTGTCGGTGGGGTTGGAGCACGGCGATGATGTGGTTGGCGATATTTTGCAAGCCGTTGAGCAGGCGTGAAGTCAATTTTGGCAGGATACCGATGGCTGTGTACTCGCTGCTTGGTGGTCATGTTGTTGGCCACGGTGCTGTTGTTGTTGCTAGTGGCTCAGAGCTCAGCCCAAGATCATTCAGCTCAAAATATTGAGGTTGAAGGTGGTCAGTTTTCGTTGGTTGACGACTCAGATGATGAGGTGCGGCTTGTCATAGCAATGTTGATAGGGGTGGCTGTGATAGCGTTGTTGGGTACCTTTATTTACTGGGTGCGCAGTGGCGAAGAGACCTCAAGGCATCAGCAGGTAAACCCCGATGAACACGAACCGCCTAGCAATCCTTCTAGCTAGCTAGAGGTGTAGCATCCAACAATGGTTGATGAGTTAGATGTAGAGGCGATGATCTCCCGGTTTAAAGAGCGAGCTGAGGCGGTGAGAACTCGTCCGCTTCCCCCTGTGGGTGGTGAAGAGCGGACCTTGTTCATCCAGCGTGCCCAAGAGGATTTTCAAGATTTTGCTATCATCGGCGATGCCACCGGCGTGTGTGAGGATGGGGTTTTGGTGTTACGGGTGAACTTGCGCCCACCTGCTGATTCTTGAACTTGACTATGGCCACCGATGCAGCGATTCCGGTCGACCGGCTGCACGCTGTCTTCGCAGCTATCGACGTGGCTAATGCTGATGACCCCCACACGATCAGCGTTGATGGTCAGAAGCGACCTAAAGAGCAAGCCCATGCTGAGCTGATGACCAAGTGGGTACAGCGCCTTGATCCCGATGCTGGCGATGCTCAGCTTGTGGCAGCCCGAGCCCATCATCTGCGACGTTGGGTGTTGCCCCGCTCTGACTATCCCAAAGGCCGTGCTGGTTATCTTCGCTGGCGTACAGCTCAGGCCAAACGCCATGCTGCTGATGTGGCCGACATCGTTATCGCACAGGGTTATGACGCTGCCTTTGCTGCTGACGTGTCGGCCATCGTGGCTAAAAGGGGCCTAGCCTCCGATCCTCGGGTGCAGACGCACGAGGATGCCTTGTGTCTGGTGTTTCTTCAGACTCAGTTTGAGGCACTAGCAGACAAGCTTGGCGACGACCACATGGCCGATATTTTGGCCAAGACCCTAGCCAAGATGAGTTCGTCTGCTCGCCGCATTGCCCAAGACTTAAAGTTGAGCCCCCGCGCCGCGGCCATGCTGGAGGCGGCTGGTTGCTGATGTTGGCCCCGGCCTATTGCAAATCTCCTGTTGCGGATCTATTGCAATGGGTGTGTGGGTAGCAGCTTGTTATGCTGTAGGTTCCTGCGGATGTAGCTCAGTTGGTAGAGCGACACCTTGCCAAGGTGTAGGTCGCCGGTTCGAGACCGGTCATCCGCTCTCAGCAGTTTGTTCGGACGCTTGCGGGATGAGATGTGGGAGCTTCCTGTTCAATGGGTGGTTACGGGGACCGCGATGAATTTGGAAGTTCCGGCTGATTCGTTCTTCGACACTATTGTTCGTTTGCCTCTTTTCGAGGTTGAATCGCTACAGGAGCTCGTATCCCTTCGGGCAGACTCAGGTACACCTGAAGAAAGAGTTGCTCTTGAGAAGATCGCTGGTCCGGTTCTAGATGCTGGTGCGGACATGATGACGGGATCTCACATTCGGACTGCGGCGCGGATATGGGAACCGAAATGGCTGAATGGTGATTGAGCAAGGCCAGCCGGTACCTAATCCCATACACTGTCAGGGGTGGCCGCTTCGGTGGCCACACTTGCGCCGGTGCCCGAGCGGACTAAGGGAGTGGCCTGCAAAGCCATGATTCACGGG
>VYCQ01000022.1 GCA_009843865.1 Acidimicrobiia bacterium | reverse complement strand
GCTGAAATCGCATCATAAAGCTTCAATGAAGGGGGGGCCTACTGACCCCCCGAACATCATCAACCACGCGAATCTCGTCGGTCGAATAGATGCTTCAATGAAGGGGGGGCCTACTGACCCCCCGAACTACGAAGATTCGATGGAGGTGGCGTGGAATGTAGCCGCTTCAATGAAGGGGGGGCCTACTGACCCCCCGAACGACTACCGCGGCGGCGATAGCTATGTGCTGCACATTCGCTTCAATGAAGGGGGGGCCTACTGACCCCCCGAACCTGCAAGCGTTAGACGATGAGACGAAAGTCAATGTGGCTTCAATGAAGGGGGGGCCTACTGACCCCCCGAACCGACCGGGCGGGTAGGGTGCGATCCATCTCCCGCTCGCTTCAATGAAGGGGGGGCCTACTGACCCCCCGAACTGCTGGGAGAGGCACAGTCACGGTGAAGGTTGAAGGCGCTTCAATGAAGGGGGGGCCTACTGACCCCCCGAACCAGTAAAGAAGTATCACCTATTAGAGGGGTTAGCTTGCTTCAATGAAGGGGGGGCCTACTGACCCCCCGAACCGGCCGCAACTCCGGCACCCGCGCCCGCATCCGACAGCTTCAATGAAGGGGGGGCCTACTGACCCCCCGAACCCTGATAGTGATGGCGGATTATGGGCGGTGTGCCCGGCTTCAATGAAGGGGGGGCCTACTGACCCCCCGAACACAGCAGCACAGGTACTCTCCCACCGGGCACCGCCGCTTCAATGAAGGGGGGGCCTACTGACCCCCCGAACACTGACACGGTCGCACGGTTCGCCGAGGTGGAGGAGCTTCAATGAAGGGGGGGCCTACTGACCCCCCGAACCATCTTGTTGAACGCTGCCACGTAGGCCGGCACGTCAGCTTCAATGAAGGGGGGGCCTACTGACCCCCCGAACACCTCGCCCAGCAGCAGCGCCTAACGCTTGATAGCTTGCTTCAATGAAGGGGGGGCCTACTGACCCCCCGAACCGGGAAATGGAGCACCGCGCCGGTGTCCTCCCCGGCGAGCTTCAATGAAGGGGGGGCCTACTGACCCCCCGAACACCGTACATATTAGGTGTAGGGTCAGTCCACATTAGCGCTTCAATGAAGGGGGGGCCTACTGACCCCCCGAACTGTTATCGTATGATCACCTTTGTGACCCAAAACAAAGCTTCAATGAAGGGGGGGCCTACTGACCCCCCGAACAGGGCTTTTCCCTTGTCTGCCCCCAATTATACACCAGCTTCAATGAAGGGGGGGCCTACTGACCCCCCGAACTCTGGTACTGTGAGCGTTTTGCTGTTTTAGCTTTTGGCTTCAATGAAGGGGGGGCCTACTGACCCCCCGAACTATCGGGGTCGTATCCTTAATGTGGACGTGTTCACATGCTTCAATGAAGGGGGGGCCTACTGACCCCCCGAACCTCTTGGGCGAGTTGCCAATTTTGGCCTATCAGATCAGCTTCAATGAAGGGGGGGCCTACTGACCCCCCGAACGAGCACTGCTTGGGCTGGCTGACTGTCGTAGCCTGCGCTTCAATGAAGGGGGGGCCTACTGACCCCCCGAACTCAATGGTGATAGTGAGGGTGCCATCTGAGCGGTCTGCTTCAATGAAGGGGGGGCCTACTGACCCCCCGAACCCCGCAACATCAACACAATACCAACCCAACCCAAAGCTTCAATGAAGGGGGGGCCTACTGACCCCCCGAACCAACTCTTCCGGGCTTACGTCCTCAGTGCGAATCTTGCTTCAATGAAGGGGGGGCCTACTGACCCCCCGAACCATGGTTAGCCAACCCCTACACCACCGAAACCCTCGCCGCTTCAATGAAGGGGGGGCCTACTGACCCCCCGAACCCACCTCCACAGTGTCACGGGCCGTAGCCCGCGCCCGCTTCAATGAAGGGGGGGCCTACTGACCCCCCGAACAGCAGGCCCCGCCCCCGCCAACGTCGCAGCATGACCGCTTCAATGAAGGGGGGGCCTACTGACCCCCCGAACTCTGACACGGCGGCGCCGCTGAAACGAACCAACAAAGCTTCAATGAAGGGGGGGCCTACTGACCCCCCGAACGTATCTGCGATGCGGCTATCTGGCCGGTCAGATCCGAGCTTCAATGAAGGGGGGGCCTACTGACCCCCCGAACCCTAGATGGCACATTCGATAGACCAGATTGGGACATGCTTCAATGAAGGGGGGGCCTACTGACCCCCCGAACCAGCACACTCAGCAGCACTGTTTTCTCCGGTAAACGAGCTTCAATGAAGGGGGGGCCTACTGACCCCCCGAACCAGGGTATGGCCCGGCGAGGCGGGGCAAGGCGTGGGCTTCAATGAAGGGGGGGCCTACTGACCCCCCGAACGAGTACTGTGGATAATAGTGGGGCGTTGATAATTCCGCCGCTTCAATGAAGGGGGGGCCTACTGACCCCCCGAACGGCAAGTTCGTTTTGAACAGCCCCAAGTACGGATTAGCTTCAATGAAGGGGGGGCCTACTGACCCCCCGAACGGCACCGACTTCGACCTGGATCAGTCCACCAGCACTGCTTCAATGAAGGGGGGGCCTACTGACCCCCCGAACGGGTGGTTAGAGGACACTGTCACAGCTATTCTGATGGTGCTTCAATGAAGGGGGGGCCTACTGACCCCCCGAACTCACTGTCTTTTATCTTACGTAGAGCGGCTACGTTTGCTTCAATGAAGGGGGGGCCTACTGACCCCCCGAACTAGCATCCAACTACTCACCATCAGACTGGATCCGCAACGCTTCAATGAAGGGGGGGCCTACTGACCCCCCGAACACAACAGCACCCGCGACAACCGACCATTTGACGTTGGCTTCAATGAAGGGGGGGCCTACTGACCCCCCGAACCCCTAGTTCATCCCCAATTTCTTTACCGAAATTGGTGCTTCAATGAAGGGGGGGCCTACTGACCCCCCGAACCCCCGGCACCGACGCACGGCTGACCAGCTGCGTCACGCTTCAATGAAGGGGGGGCCTACTGACCCCCCGAACTAGACACACCAGCCGAGTACCGTCTCATCAGTCCTCTGCTTCAATGAAGGGGGGGCCTACTGACCCCCCGAACTTCTCCGACTGGCTCACCCTCCCGAAAGACACGATTCGCTTCAATGAAGGGGGGGCCTACTGACCCCCCGAACAACGCTGTAACTAACGCTAAGCTAACAGACGCTACCGCTTCAATGAAGGGGGGGCCTACTGACCCCCCGAACCCCGGCACCCCGACCAACATCACAGTCACACCAGGGCTTCAATGAAGGGGGGGCCTACTGACCCCCCGAACCTGCCCGGGTTGGTTGCTCCACCCGGGCAGTAAAACGCTTCAATGAAGGGGGGGCCTACTGACCCCCCGAACCGCCACCTCACTCTCCGCGAAAACCTCGAACGCCGAGCTTCAATGAAGGGGGGGCCTACTGACCCCCCGAACCCGTAGTCGCAGTCGGGTGTGGTGCCGATGTGGTGGCTTCAATGAAGGGGGGGCCTACTGACCCCCCGAACTATACTCCTTTGAGAGAGGTAGTAAGCATTCATAATTGCTTCAATGAAGGGGGGGCCTACTGACCCCCCGAACCCATCTCACCACTGTTGACCGGGAGGATCGGATCAGGCTTCAATGAAGGGGGGGCCTACTGACCCCCCGAACACCTACCAATGGTTACACACCGACGAAAACCAGCTCGCTTCAATGAAGGGGGGGCCTACTGACCCCCCGAACGAGCTAGTCTGATCTGACGGTTTGGTTGATAAACCGGCTTCAATGAAGGGGGGGCCTACTGACCCCCCGAACGCCGGTAGTTGACGCGTCTGAGACTGCTGACGCGGATGCTTCAATGAAGGGGGGGCCTACTGACCCCCCGAACAGCAATCCAAGCCGCCGCCGAAAGCTACACCAACAAGCTTCAATGAAGGGGGGGCCTACTGACCCCCCGAACGCGCGTCATGGATCTCGTCGGTGGTGCGGCTGAGGGAGCTTCAATGAAGGGGGGGCCTACTGACCCCCCGAACTGTGCCGACGGGTTTGCGGTTAACAGCGTCTACTGGCTTCAATGAAGGGGGGGCCTACTGACCCCCCGAACATTGGAGAGCCGAGCAGTCACGGAGATATCGTAACCGCTTCAATGAAGGGGGGGCCTACTGACCCCCCGAACTTTAATTTGGGTTAGTTGTCGGCTCAATGTGTTGTGCTTCAATGAAGGGGGGGCCTACTGACCCCCCGAACAAAAAGCTGTCGTTGTAGGTTCCACTAATAGTACTGCTTCAATGAAGGGGGGGCCTACTGACCCCCCGAACGGAGCAGAGACCAGACATGACCTTAGCCTGTAACGGTGGCTTCAATGAAGGGGGGGCCTACTGACCCCCCGAACATTGCTCGCATAACACCCGCGCTCCAACGCCGCCCGCGCTTCAATGAAGGGGGGGCCTACTGACCCCCCGAACTTGGGGCGCTGCTCCTAAACTGGGCGGACAAACGTGCTTCAATGAAGGGGGGGCCTACTGACCCCCCGAACCCGACAGTTCGACGGGCACCCTCCCACCGGGCACCGCCGCTTCAATGAAGGGGGGGCCTACTGACCCCCCGAACCTCGGCGGTGAGCGTAGGATTATCGGCTAACCGGAAGCTTCAATGAAGGGGGGGCCTACTGACCCCCCGAACCTCGTCAGAATCAACAACCAGCTCATCGCCGACAGCGCTTCAATGAAGGGGGGGCCTACTGACCCCCCGAACAACTCATTTTAACGGCAGACGACTACGAGGCTGCCAGGCTTCAATGAAGGGGGGGCCTACTGACCCCCCGAACTCAACCCGGCGTTAAGCGTCGCTCCGGCAGATGTTGGCTTCAATGAAGGGGGGGCCTACTGACCCCCCGAACGGCACTGTGCTGCGGCAGACCACCCCGTACGGTTTCTGCTTCAATGAAGGGGGGGCCTACTGACCCCCCGAACCCCGAATCAGTGGTTACGCCACGGCCACACCGATCAGCTTCAATGAAGGGGGGGCCTACTGACCCCCCGAACGTTAGCTTGGTCGGCCAAGACATCACTAGCCACGAGGCTTCAATGAAGGGGGGGCCTACTGACCCCCCGAACATCCACTACCGGGGCTAACGACAAATCCCACCCCGCAGCTTCAATGAAGGGGGGGCCTACTGACCCCCCGAACCTCCCCACACTTTCCCAGCATCAGCCCGACCGCTAAGCTTCAATGAAGGGGGGGCCTACTGACCCCCCGAACCTGCGATAATCCGCACATACGACCCCCCCGGAACATTGCTTCAATGAAGGGGGGGCCTACTGACCCCCCGAACTGGGCCGAAGCGAATAGTGGGATGCGTGAGGAGTGGGCTTCAATGAAGGGGGGGCCTACTGACCCCCCGAACCACGACCACTGCAAAGAATACGCTCAGCAGCAAGCCGGCTTCAATGAAGGGGGGGCCTACTGACCCCCCGAACGCCGAAACAGGAATCCGCAAAACAGCACAAGACGGGCTTCAATGAAGGGGGGGCCTACTGACCCCCCGAACCCCGTGGTGGTGGTGAGCGGCTGGGGTGTTGAAGCTGCTTCAATGAAGGGGGGGCCTACTGACCCCCCGAACGCTCTCAGCCGGTTCAGCTATCATCTCAGATTCAGCGCTTCAATGAAGGGGGGGCCTACTGACCCCCCGAACATGTTGGATTTCGACCGATTAACAGCGGAGGACGTGGCTTCAATGAAGGGGGGGCCTACTGACCCCCCGAACCACAAAGATCAGCACAAACCCGTCAGATTCGCAGCCGCTTCAATGAAGGGGGGGCCTACTGACCCCCCGAACTTTATTCGGAGCATCCTCATATTGCTGTGCCGTTGTGCTTCAATGAAGGGGGGGCCTACTGACCCCCCGAACCACAAACACGCGCACACCGACCTCTGATCCGGTGTCGCTTCAATGAAGGGGGGGCCTACTGACCCCCCGAACAAAACTGGCGCTCATCTCATTCGGCGGCGATCAGATGCTTCAATGAAGGGGGGGCCTACTGACCCCCCGAACGGGCCGACTGGTTTGAGCCCGGGGGAACGGTTTATTGGTGCTTCAATGAAGGGGGGGCCTACTGACCCCCCGAACTCACTACTCATTTTGTCGTTATTATCTGTAGCGGTTAAGCTTCAATGAAGGGGGGGCCTACTGACCCCCCGAACCGCTGCTGATAACACACAGCTCGTCGACGTGCTCCAGCTTCAATGAAGGGGGGGCCTACTGACCCCCCGAACACTATCATCCGTCACCTTCGACAACGCGTCAGCGATGCTTCAATGAAGGGGGGGCCTACTGACCCCCCGAACTTTGCGAATCCTCCACCGTCAACATCGCAGGCAACAGCTTCAATGAAGGGGGGGCCTACTGACCCCCCGAACATGCCCAGTACTCGCAGCAGACAACAGTTTCAACCCTAGCTTCAATGAAGGGGGGGCCTACTGACCCCCCGAACCCGCGCAACTTAGGTGGGTGGCCCTCTATCAAAAAAGCTTCAATGAAGGGGGGGCCTACTGACCCCCCGAACCATTCCTGCTAACGCTATATCTGCGAACCCGAACTGGCTTCAATGAAGGGGGGGCCTACTGACCCCCCGAACATCTGGTAAGAAATCTTGGGTGAAACTGAGAAACGGTGCTTCAATGAAGGGGGGGCCTACTGACCCCCCGAACCCCAGTTTAGGAGCAGCGCCCAAATGAGGCCACCCCCGCTTCAATGAAGGGGGGGCCTACTGACCCCCCGAACTGTGAGCTATGCGGTTACTGCTAGCGGGCCTAACCCGCTTCAATGAAGGGGGGGCCTACTGACCCCCCGAACTAAAGGCGATCCCGGGCCCAAGGGTGACAAGGGTGATGCTTCAATGAAGGGGGGGCCTACTGACCCCCCGAACGTGTGGGATTCCACGAAGCACGACTCCGACGTTGACAAGCTTCAATGAAGGGGGGGCCTACTGACCCCCCGAACACGCGGCGCATCACACACAGGTATACACCACAGCTTGGCTTCAATGAAGGGGGGGCCTACTGACCCCCCGAACACCAACCCTCCCAGACGCTCCCGAGACACCACCAACGCTTCAATGAAGGGGGGGCCTACTGACCCCCCGAACCCAACTAATCCCTAGTAGCTCGGCCACCTGGTTTCGTGCTTCAATGAAGGGGGGGCCTACTGACCCCCCGAACTTAACCTGATCGGCCAGCAGCGGGCGCGACCACGAGCTTCAATGAAGGGGGGGCCTACTGACCCCCCGAACCATGCTGCCATTCCCCGTCACGCCAATGATCCTTCAGCTTCAATGAAGGGGGGGCCTACTGACCCCCCGAACAACCCGAACTCGCGACCATCAGCCGTGCGCAACCCCAAGCTTCAATGAAGGGGGGGCCTACTGACCCCCCGAACGCGGAATGGGCCGAAGATTATGACGATCCTGAAACCGGCTTCAATGAAGGGGGGGCCTACTGACCCCCCGAACTTGTTAACAAGTCGGTGACCGCAGCGAAAATCGCTGAGCTTCAATGAAGGGGGGGCCTACTGACCCCCCGAACTGAGGGTCAGTTGTCATTAGAAATTGGAGGCAATAATGCTTCAATGAAGGGGGGGCCTACTGACCCCCCGAACTACAGAATATGTGTCGGTGCCGGCCCACCGGAATGCTGCTTCAATGAAGGGGGGGCCTACTGACCCCCCGAACTTCCATCGTAGCGAACGTGATCGTCGGCGCTGTCTCGCTTCAATGAAGGGGGGGCCTACTGACCCCCCGAACTCGGGCGTAACTGGATGATCGTCGGCATTCAAGGTGCTTCAATGAAGGGGGGGCCTACTGACCCCCCGAACATTTTCGGCTCTCCTCTCATGTTAGTTCGCAACCGTAGCTTCAATGAAGGGGGGGCCTACTGACCCCCCGAACCCTGTTGGGCTGGGCGGTCAACAACACATGGTTAGCGCTTCAATGAAGGGGGGGCCTACTGACCCCCCGAACACCGAGGTGCGATCGACCGACAGTCGGGGCGGGGCGGCTTCAATGAAGGGGGGGCCTACTGACCCCCCGAACGAGTGCGCCCAACATCTTCCAACGCGTCGATCACCGGGCTTCAATGAAGGGGGGGCCTACTGACCCCCCGAACTGATGATATGGATGTTGGGTTGGTGTTGCTAATCAGGCTTCAATGAAGGGGGGGCCTACTGACCCCCCGAACGGGCGTTGGTTTAACGATTACATCGTTGCGCCGACTAGCTTCAATGAAGGGGGGGCCTACTGACCCCCCGAACAATTAGCCTCATCCAACGCAGGCAAATCGTCTGACCGGCTTCAATGAAGGGGGGGCCTACTGACCCCCCGAACTAGGTCAATGCTTACTAAGTCGAGGAGGAGCTTCTAGCTTCAATGAAGGGGGGGCCTACTGACCCCCCGAACGCGATTGTGGTTGCTGATGCTGAGCGTGAGGTGGTGGCTTCAATGAAGGGGGGGCCTACTGACCCCCCGAACCAAGCCGAACAAAACGGCAACACCTTCAAATGCGGCAGCTTCAATGAAGGGGGGGCCTACTGACCCCCCGAACGGAGAAAATAAATGATGATGCCCAACCACTTCAACCGCTTCAATGAAGGGGGGGCCTACTGACCCCCCGAACAGCTCTCGATTTTCTTCTATCCTGACCAGCAGGTTAAAGAACATCTACGAGCAGTCATGATTAAGAAGCATTTTCTCAGACATATTATGTTTTCAAGGAACATCAAAACCCGCGAGATCATGGGGTTTCGAGCGCTACCAGGTAATCCACGACCCACTTCAGCGCTCGCATCACAAGATAACTGGGCCACTGGTCGGCAAAGGGATTGATGCTCCCATAAATGAGAAGCAGCCACTACCCCGCTGACTCGGATCACCGATATCAATCATAGCGATGGAGTCCTCAGCATGATGGATAACCTCTGCTAATTCAGTCTTCATAGCAATCAACTCCATTACATCAAGATCGCAGATAAACACGCTGTACTGCATCGACCACCCATAGCCCAACATCGTCTTATGGACTTTCCGAAGGCGCTTGGAATCACGAATATCATAAGCCACCAAATACCTCTTACGTCCTTGTGCCATAGATCACCTCGTCATAAACGGCACGTAGTCGGGGATCTCACCAAGTAAGTACGCTCCCAGCATCCGCGCTTGCACCTCAAGGACGCGGCGGTAGCTGATCTTGTACCCATAAACAGGATGAGTCACCTCTTGATCGAGCCTACGTTCATAGGCAGCAATGAACGATCTACGCCCTTGCTGAGTCAAAGCAACACCTTGTGCTCGCACTACGAATCCATTCTCCCGAATCTCCCTATTATTAATGACATTCACCACAACTGAGTCCGCTATGAGCGGACGAAACTCTTCCGCAAGGTCAAGAGCCAAAGCAGGTCGACCAAATCTAGGCTTGTGGAATACTCCCAAATACGGATCAAAACCGACAGCCAAAGCAACCGCTGTGAGATCCTTGGTTAACAATGAGTACGCATAGGAAAAGAGGCAATTGACCGGATCTCGGGGAGGTCTTCTGTTTCGACCACGAAAGTCAAAAGTACCCAACGAGTTGTCTTTCACCATCGCCGAAAACTGTGAAAAATAAAGCCGTGCTGCCACACCCTCCACCCCCAACAGCGACTCAACACTGTCCACTTTGGCAGTCTGATCGGCAGTCGCCTTTAACTGCGCTAAAACGGGCTTGACTTCAGATCGCGAATTGCGCCGTAGCAATGTCCTGGAGTTCCTAATCTTCCCCTCAATCATCTTCTGAGCTATCGGCAGACCAGCCTGTGCAGCAATGGCAACTTGTCGCCTACGGAGGTCAACATGCTTGGAGGGCAAGCCGTGGGCAATACCCTGAAACCAACCACCATAGGAAAACCAGCAAACCGAAATCTGCTGATCGAACATTGCTCTCATGGCCTGAGAGCTGATCTGCACATTCCCGTAAATCGAAACTTGAGAGACATCAATTAGCCTGACCTCTTGAAGAACCTCCTTCTGCTGAGAAATCGTCACCCTGCCCTTGCTTACTCCAATTCTGGCCCCCTGCTCAGTCACATAAAGAGGCCGAGCCGCGGAATCTCTAGGAGTCAAGCGACGAGGTGGAACATCTGATCGGTTAGATAAAAGATTCGTTTCATCAGGCAAGCAAATCCCCACAAGAGAACATCGTGGACATCTGGGGCTATCAACAAGCGGAGGCGGTGGATCGGGAGAACGCGCAACCTCTTTCAAGTCTCTCAACACATTCAAGGTTTGCCATACCAACTTCTCATCAAAAGGCACTTTGACGCGCTCGCGCGATTCGGCAAAGAAGATCTGCCCCTCTGAGCAGTCATATCCGTTGTCTTGAAGGATGAGCCCAATAGCGCAAATCTGCACAAGCTCAGGAGACCATGCCGGGCCATGTTTCGGAGCCCGTCCACGCTTTACCTCAACCGGGATAACCTTCTTCCCTTTGCCCTCAATGATGTCCGCCTTAGCAATGATCCCCAGGTCTTCAGAACTGATGGTGACTGACTTGGCCTTGCGTACCGGGCTATCTGCATCGGGGTCGTCGATGCGCCCCCCACCGGCATCCACCTTGCGATGCACATAGCGCCCTTCGACGGTGTCAAGGTTATCCTCGAAACGAGACTGCACCCACTCCAAATAGAACAACCGCGGACAGTACTCGAACTCGTTAACCATCCTGGCTGGAACGAGTTCGGGCACATCACTCACGAGACCAAAGCACCTCTGGGGGGCCGAACGTGCCGTATCCGCCTTGGTCGCTGCGTCGAATCACAGACCGCATTACTCGCTTGATACCCCATGCCCAAAACAAGTCCGTTTGCTCACTAGGAACATGAGCCAATAGTGATGGGACAACTCGATGTGATCCTGGCTTTGTCCATAAAGGCCATACAAACGATCCGCGCTTCCAACTACCAGAGGCACCTAAAGTCAATGTTCGACCTGAACTACCGAATACCGGATACCTACTAATGCCCAAAATAGCAAGAGCCTCTACACCGGGATTAGTTAACTTCTTGCATTTCGATGGATCACTAGCAGACAAAGCATAATTACTGTCGTCAGTCACATCCCACATCAAAGAACCTAGCTTGCTCTGATATGACCAAGGCCCGGCTAGTCCAATTATCAGATCTTCATTTGTGACTCCTGCGAGAACTTCGGTCACGATCTTCAAAAACTTCTGCTGACCCGCTGTGAAATAAAGATCAGTTGGCTTGGCAACTCCACTGTTATCGAGACTCCCTTCTGCGATTAGAGAGGCTGCTAAGTAAATGCCCGAAGCACCGCCACGCGATTTACTGAGATAAGTGACAATATCCTTCTCCTTAAATTTCACATCACCAGATGGCTCCAAGCCAGTGGTAATGGCAGGACTCTCCAACCACACTGGAAACAACTCCATCGCCCGTTCAGTGATGTCATCTAAAGAACATGAATCGTCCACTACAGCATGAGGGACTACGTCATCACTCCACCACAAACGAGGCACCTTAGAAGAACCCTCAAAAGCAACCTGAACTCCCAGCGCAGCGAAAAATCCTAGGGGATTCGTACCTTCAAGTCCTGTGAGATGCGTCCCAGTCACCGCTTAGCCTCCTCAGCACTTTGTTGATGGTCGGCTAATCGCAGGATGGCTTCCAGCCAAGCCAAACCGTGATAACCGTAACGCTCAATCAAACGCCAAAAGCGGTCAGCCATCTCCAAGGCCAGAGGCCCATCCACCAAATCGGTGCTGGCCTCTACCGGAATGCCCTCGTGATCAAAGCAAAGTACCTGAGGACACTGATCTTCCTTGATTGGAGGAAGAGGCCGTGCATGGCCATGGTGGGTTCCAACCAAGTGCAACACCAGATCGGGGTCGTGGGCACCAGCTAAAACTTCGGGATTGGATTGAGCCATGGCAACGCTCATGATCTCATGTCGTACTGGCGGCCACCCTCCGCGTGAAGGACGCGCACCAGGAAGCGATTTAGCCAAAGGTTCATCTTGCATGGCCTGACGTACTTCATCGTCTCCGACCATCTGCTTTTGAAAACGAGAATCGACTTTGCCCAGGTCGTGAAGTTTGGCTGCGAGTTCCAAATCAGACTGAATCGCTTCGCTCATCCCAAGCCGACGGGCATAAGCGGCGGCCCGCATCCCTACGCCGCTTAGGTGATCGCGCAACGTAACACCACTACCTATGAACGACGAAAACTGATCTGATCCATCTAAAGTTGATGAGTCAATCCTGCCTGAAATCAAGACGTAATATCCGTCATTCAGATTCCTGACCTCATGTCCTACTTGCAATTTTCTGATCACCTCCCGTTGCCAAGCGGTCAAACCAGATCGGGAGTCAACCTCAGCCAACCAACTCTCAATGCGGTCAGACAGCGGCTCTAGTGCAGCAGCTTCATCTGCTGGATCAGGCGACTTCGGCCACTCTTGAGGGCACAGCCGCTCATCAAACCGAAGCGTGAAGCGATGTCCATAGGCGTGTTGTGCTTCATCGCCTAGGTCTGCTACCGGTTCTGTTGAGCCTGGATCCCAGGTACCGCCTGAGATGCCACCGCAGGCCGGGTCCACAACAAGGACATCTCCAGGTTGAATGTCGGATACAGATATTGACTTGGAATCTTCGTCGTGTCCTTGCCATCGACACCAATCCGAACCCACCTTGCTGTCCAGGCCCTTAATTTCTTCACTAGAACTGCCGTTGACATCAGCAACAGGCACTTCCTCTTCCACACCCCCAAGCCAGGCTTTAGCCGCATTTATCGGAACCTGAAGAAATTCAGCTGGGCGAAGCGGAACTTCTCTCAGCGCTTGCAAGGACCGATCATAACGCCAAACAATAGACACATCCGTAACCTGCGGCTCTTGTTCAATACCATGCAGAAACCAGTCCACCGCTGGCTGTATAACTGGCTCGGGATTAGTCTGAACCCAGGCATCCATGTAGGTGGATAGCAACAAAGGTGCTTGATCCACAGGAGCCGCGCACTCGTCAGGCAACTGATAAAGAATCTCAGAACATGGGCTGAAGTCGATGGACACCTCGAATCCCTCCAACCGTTGCAATTCCTCCCAGGTAGCACGGGTGGAGTCTCCATACACCGGATCAGGCTTCTTAGAAGAAAGAACAGACTTGGCCCCAACAATCCATGCTCTGGCTGGCCTACCAGTCCTCTCAGCCAAAGTACCCCGCCGATCTAGTCGACCAAATCGCTGCCGCAAACTATCAATAGGGGCTGCCTCGGTGATCAAAGCGTCGAAACTAAAATCCGCGCCAACCTCAATGGCCTGAGTAGCCACAACAACAGTCAGACCCTCACCCTCCGACTGCGAGTCAGGATCGACCAATCCTGAGATTGCTTCTAATGATCTTACTTTGTCGAGCGGACGCATCCGGCCAGTGATCAAGTGTGCCGAATAGCCCGCATCCTGAAGAGTCTGATAAGTCTCGCGTGCAGTCCGGACCCGATTAACAATCACTCCCACACTTCGAATCGATTCGTCAACGTGAGACTTTAGGATCTTCTTCACCTCCGCTGGAATGGCAATATGCGGCTGCTTCGTTCCAGCCTCCCACAGCGTCGCTGATTTTAAAGCCCAAGCGCGACGGCGAAGCTCATAAGAACCGGCCAGGTCGTCCTCGGTCAACCGGAAGGGTGCCTGATGCCCGTTGGGATTCGTTGGTGTGGCTGACATCTCGACTACCTGAAACCTCTTGGGAAGCAGACCGTTGCTGCTCAAAGCACTGACTTCCTGCAATGTCTGAGCAAAGGCCCTGCTGAGATGGACTTCATCAAGGATGACCAAGCAATCATTGCCAGCCAATCCTGCATGAATTGGGCGCATCTTCGGACTGACTCCGTAACCACGGAACAACAGACGAGAACCGAATTGGTCCACGGTGGACACCATCACCCAGGGCTCATCAGGTCGACGCGCCCATTCTCCGTCAATTGGGATGCCTCCTCGTAGCGCGACAACCCCAAGCAATGATTCCCCACCAATCTCTCTCAAGCGATCCTTTATAAGCCGCATAACCGGATCTGAACTTCCTTGAACCTTCGACTGGATAATCTGAGCGCGTTTAACCACCTGATCCACCACGATCCGGCGATCAATAACAAACACCACTCGTCGAGGGAACACCTCGGGTCGAGCGGCAAGAGCAAATACTGCGGTGTCCAGAACAGCGGTCTTGCCAGTTCCAGTAGGCAGATCGATCACCTCAGGCCATTGGCCTTCTTCAAGCACTTGAGCAGTCAGGCGATGTTGCCAAGGAAATGGATCGTGGCCGTGGACATTCCGGAAGTAGGTGCGAAAGTCGTCTACTCGCAGGTCAGCCATTGACATCTCTCGCGTTCTCCATGGTGGCTGAATCATCAATTGGACGCATTAGGCCAAGACCCAAAAAGCGGCCTGCGCCCAATACAAGCGGACCTACCACAGGCTGGTCGAACACCAAGGCCGCATGAACTAGGCGGCGAGCTACCGGCTTACCATCACGGCCCCGCTGACAGAAAGGCGGAAAATCGGCCGCAGGTCGAGCACCCCGAATGAATGGATCAAGCGACACTTCAATATGAATCGGTTCCGGCAGCCCCACATGACGACAAGAAGCAGCCACCGCTTGTTCGGCCCGTTTCCAAGCCTTAGCTCGGGCTGCGGCACTCCCTCTGCCTAACGGTCCAGGGTGGGTGGGCAAGGCAATCGGCAAGGCCGATACCCAACGTAACGAAGGCTTACGCCAACGCTCAGGTCTGATGGTGACAAGATCAATAGGGCCAGAACGCCGTTGGAGTTGAAGTATCCCAGCACTGCCAAACGCTAAAACTAGAGGGTTCGATTCAGCCTCTTGCTCCCAACGGCCGATCGCCCTTAAGGCTGCCCGTCGAGACTCATCCTCAAGGGACACAGGCAACGACATCGCCAAACCCATAATTCGTCCATCTGAATGCTCGAATCCGACATAAGACAATGGCAAGAACGCCACATGCGGCTCTAAAGTCGGAGCGCCATCCGATTGATGGCCACTCAGGCCCTCTGGGATCGGATCTTCAGCATGGGACATAACCGCCCCCCGCATAGTGGTGGCGACTTCAACAGCACGAGTTGACGGAAATCTTCGCGACTGCGACTTGAGCAAGAATTCGAACACAATCCAATCACCAACCGTGTCGGGACGCAATTGTACAGGTATGTCCGCTGCTACAGATACATCGCTATAACGAACCGCGGCAAAAGGCAACGACCTCGGCTTAATAGCCTGGTGTTGCTTGTACCTCTCCTCAAGAGCAGTCAATTGCCCAGGACCAGTACATCGAAGCACATGGCTTCCTGAGCCAGAAGTCCAGTTCAGAGACGGCGAATCATCAACTATGCGACAAGACACCAAAGAAGACGAATGGCCCAGGCGAGTGACCCTGCTAAGCAAATCATCCAACGAACTCCTCACCGCAACTGAAAGGTGTGCACCCACCCAAACGAAGGTCACTCGCGCATCTCTTGGAGTGACTGATGGAAAGTGCCGTTCTTGCTTACCCCGAACATCCGGCAACATATCAAGAGCCGATTCCGTTGACGTTGTCCCTACATTAGAGACTTGGCTATCTACATCCAGCACTTTTTGAATCTTGTTACGTGTCCGCTCGGCCTTCTTAGTCAGTTCACCACCCGATAGTTCAAGTTCAGCTTCAAATTGATCTTCGAGTTCGTTGAGTTTCTGGTGGCAGCGCTCGTACCAAGATCCACTAATGACCCTGGTGTCGTTGACCGGCACGAAATAACTCACAACCTTGCGGGGATCGACATCAGAGGCCCCAAGAGATGGAGGGGGCAGGGCTTCCATCCATTCCAACACCTCCCGCTCGGCATCATCTTCACCTGCTTCGGCCCAGCTAGCTACTAGGGCTGAGAACAACCTGGCCGGATGCGGTGGCCACTCGCTGGACTCACGGTCATTGTGTGCAGTGGCCACGTATCGGCCAGTGAGGAAATTCACCTCAATGGCAAGCACGGATCACTCCTCCGAAGTCTCGCGGGCGGACACCTCGCGACTACGCCGCAACAACTCAAATAACTTGGGTGCTGGCTCAAGCTTGATCTCAGCGGTTTCCCAGGCCAAACCTAAACCAGATGATGCCTGAGCCGCTTGATCCAAAATCTGTGAAGCACTATTACGATCAATATCAACGGTTTCTGGGGCGGAACCGTCCCGACCGACCAATTCAATCCTCGGCGGATGCTGGGGAATCAGTAAACACCGAGAACGCAAGTCGTGGTCCATCTCATGAGCCATGACAACAGCAGCAACACCAAGAGCGGCAACAGCCGTTCGGGCTGCGATTTCAGCATCTCGGCTGTAACCAGCAAAACGCAGATGCCGCAATGCAGCCAAAGAAATCACAGTGGTCTGCACCGCATTTGAGATCGTCACGCCACCCGACAAGTTATCAATGATAGGTGGATAGTTTCCGTGATTTATCTCAGACGGCTTTCCATCACTACCTGCCACTTTCGGCTTTCCCTTCTCAATTAACGCTTCGGCTTTATCCAGGGTCCAGCGCTGATCCCGATCCTCGTGTTCATAAGCAACTGCTGCCTCACGTTCAATCTGAAGCGGATCCAAGCGACTACCTACTTTGGAACCAATCTGCACATCATGCCCAACGATCTCCGACACGTAGGCCCGCTGAAACTTTGACCCTAGACCGCCCTTGGGTCCTGTGGAGTCCCACTGACCGAAAAGCAGTGCTGTTGGGGCATAACGATACAAAGCAGTGGCATTGCGAGGTTGCGCGTCAGTGATCGCCCGTCCTACCTCAGAGAGCCGAAATAACGTACCATTAAGCAAGCTGTCACGAAAGATCGCATCAGCAAGCCGGTGAGGTGTCTCTAACACGGTCAACCGACCGATGTCATCGAACTCACCCGCCTCCGTCGAGAAATCGACATAGGGTACAGGAAACGCCAGTTCACCAGCCTCCCAGCCTTCGAGCAGTGCCAACTCGGCCCGGTTGGCCTGCGAAGCCACCGAGTCCAAAAGCACGGTCTGCACTTCCTTGTCCCCCACTTGACGGGTCTCAACAGCGTACTTATACCCACTGCTAACTGCGTAAGTCGGTGGAAACACCTTCCCACCCGACCCATCAGCTGGCTGCAATTCTGTTCGAGACCGCAACGCTACGGCACCTCCCGCCGCTGCATCCCGCAACCTCTCATAAGTCAGCTCAGACATTCATCCTCCTAAACATGTAAAAAATTAATGCTTCTTCTTCTAACACACGCCAGTGACAATTACCTATGCAAGGTAAACGTTCTACCCCTATGTCAGAGATAGGGCGCGTCGATCTCAACGATCTCCAGATTCAACAATCCCGCAACTTGATCCAGAAATACGACGCTTGTATAAAACCACTCTCTTCCACCTTGCTGATGCTCGGCCTCAAATGCATCGGTGTCGGCTGCGATCTTCTCAAGTTCAACAATGTTTTACTCCAAGACAGCACGAGTGCTGTCTGAGAAGCCATGTCTACGTCTACGCATTACGGACTTCATTCGAGCAGCGACTTGTCTTGCGCTCGTCGAATCTTGCGGGAATATCCCAAACCGCAATGCGTCTAAGTGCTGTCGCAAACCTATGACATAACCAGGGCTTGTATGGTCATAATGCCTTTGAAGAGCGCCAATCCACTCGTCATCCGACATATCCTCTAGTACCAAAATCTGAAAGGCCACTCCAAGCGAAGACTCCTCCTTAGCCTCCTCATACAATGCACCGTCAATCTCGGCACCCTCCTCCTCGCCTGGCAACTCTCCAAAGACATAGTTGCTCCGAGACTCAAGAGCGCGGTTTCGAAGCTCTATACGAGAAGGTAATTGATATGTTTATTATAGCAAACAATGATATAATAAACATATATGCCGTTGCGGATCTTTACTACCCCGGAACCGGACGATGCCGATCTCGTAATCGTTGCAGAAATCGAGCGTCTGCG
Organism: Acidimicrobiia bacterium; assembly: GCA_009843865.1. Lineage (GTDB taxonomy): Bacteria > Actinomycetota > Acidimicrobiia > Acidimicrobiales > Bin134 > Poriferisocius. Next base: position 3,979 of record VYCQ01000022.1, on the reverse strand, counting down.
GCGAGACCTCTCCAACTATGTGCAACACAAGCCTCGAAGGTGGGCAGGTCATCTGCGGAGAATGAGCTTTGCTCGAGCAATCCGCGGCTCAAACTGGATTGAAGGATACCGAGCCTCTCTTGACGACGTACTCGATGCCATTGAAGGCGAAGAGCCAATCGATGCGACCGAGGAAACCAAATTAGCTCTGGCTGGATACCAAGATGCCATGACATACGTCCTTCAACTCGTCGAAGTCGAAACCCGAGTTGATGAATCTCTCTTGAAATCCCTCCACTTCATGATGACCAAACACGATCTTCGCGCCCGGCCCGGCCTATACCGGCAAGGGCCTGTCTGGGTAGAAGACGAGAACACAAACCGTGTCTATAACGCCCCCAACGTGGAGCTTGTCGAACCACTCATGGTGCAACTCATCGAATCTCTATACGACAATGACTCCGTGCCCGTCATGTTTCAGGCTGCTATGGCCCACCTAAATCTTGTGATGATCCACCCCTTTCGCGACGGCAACGGTCGGATGGCCCGTGCCCTGCAAACAATGATGCTTTCTAAAGAAGGCATAGTTTCTCCCGTCTTTTCCTCAGTGGAAGAACATTTAGGCCGAAACACTGATGCCTACTACAAAGTTCTATCCGAGGTGGGCCAAGGCAGTTGGCATCCCGAGAACACGGCCCGGCCCTGGATCCAATTCATGCTCCGAGCCCACTACCAACAAGCGTGGACACTACAAAGACGCATTCACGAAACTGAACACCTCTACGACAGCATCGCTCAGCTCATCAACAGTTACCACCTACCGAGCCGGGTCACGGGAGTTCTCGCTGATGCTGCCCGCGGGCGGCGACTGCGGCGATCAATCTATATACACCTCGTTGAGTTCACCGAAGGCGAATCGATTTCCGACCTCAGCGCAAGTCGTGATCTAAAAGCCATGGTTGATGCTGGCGTACTCGAAGCAAAGGGCGCAGGACGTGGCCGCACCTATCACGGCTCCGAAGAATTACGTAGCCTTTGGTTCGACATCCGAGCCAACCGTCCGCCAAACACAAACGACGACCCTTACATCACCCTCCCCCAAAGAACGCTTCCCGGCATTTCCACCTAACCGAAACAAGCCGTTTGCGGACGACTTCGCCCCCTCCAACCTCAAACCCACCGATTGGAATGACGTTGATCGACATAGAACCCTGAGAAATCACAAAGATGTCACTGGGGGTAGGTAGTCTCTGGCTATGGCTGCTCAGGTTGCTCCGGTACCTTCTGTGGAAGGACACGAAGCCCTAGCTGTGCTGCTTAAAGAAGGAGTGGTTTGGGGGGATTCTACTCAATGGCTGCCGAGGTTGCCGGAGAAATCGGTAGACCTCTTTTTCATGTCGCCGCCTTATGCCGATGCTCGGGCATACTCCAAAATCAGCCCGGACAGGTATGTGGAATGGTTCCTACCATTTGCAGAAGCCATACTCCGGGCCACCAAAGAAACCGGTTCCTTCGTGCTTAACATCAAGAACCGAGTAGCCAAGTCAGGGCCACTACGAGGCCAGCGCCATCCTTATGTGTATCAGTTGGTGATCGCCTTGCAAGACATGGGGTGGCGGTGGACAGAGACATACATCTGGAGCAAGCCCAATGCGATCCCTGGCCGTTTCGGACCTCGCACTAAAGATGCTTTTGAATATGTATACCACTTCACCAAAGGGTCGAATCCGTACTTCGACTTAAATCCAGTACGAATGCCGTATCGAGCAGACGAAGCTGAAATCAAGCGTCGGCTAAAAGACACCAATGGCCGACGAAACACTGACGCAGGATTTGGTCGAGACCGAACTCAAACCTATGGCCGCGGTGGCGCTGATCCAGGAAACGTCATCACCGTAGGACAGACCTATAACCAACACAAGGGCCCTGCCGGACAGCACACCGCAGTCATGCCCGAAGGCTTAGCCGAGTTCTTCGTTAAGGCGATCTGCCCGCCCGATGGAATCGTCATTGACCCATTTGCAGGTTCGGGTACCACAGTCACCATTGCCCGCCGATATGGACGACGCTCCGGTGGAATAGAACTGCACGCCGAGTACGCAACAGTCGCCAAAGAACGTATAGACAGTGATTATGTGCAGGAAAAATTGGGGCTGCTCCGTGTCGCTAACTGAATCCGACCGCGAACTACTTTCCGGTGTAGGGACAATCGCAAGCCCAACAGCACGTCGTCAAGCAGTAGTCGTCCTCCAACGACAAACAGGCCCCGCTAAAACCGAAGCCAGCGAGCTGTTAGGGCAGAGCTTCGTGACCGCGACACAACCATCTTTCCACTTCATTCCTCAGGACGATGCCATGGCTACTGAAACGGCTTTCAATGCTGCATACCAGAAACTGGCTGAATACACAAGTGACTTCACGGACATATCAGAAGCAAGCTTGATCGCCGCTCTCATAAATGCACCAGAAGCCCTAGCACCCCTCAGGATGATCTTAGGCTACACCTACAAAGAACTGGCCTGGGCAACAAGACTCACACATCCCGACAATCCAGCATCAGAATCTAGGCTCAAAAACTTTGAGCGGGATACAGCACCGGGATCAGTCATGGAAAAACAAGCTGAATTGGTAAGAACGGTGGTTGATACTGTGATCGCAATCATGAACCGAACAATCCTCCAAGTACCCGAATCGGCACAAAGCCTCTTCCATTCCAAACTCGACAAGCGGGATACCGTAGACGGCTGGAGCACAGTTGCCGACTCAGCCGGTGGTGTGCCCTATTCGGCGCTGCTCTATCAGAGGTACGTCGGTGGAGTCTGGCGACAAGTTCAAGATGCCTATTCAGAAGTCAAGGGGGACAACCTGCTAGAGCAACCGATTGCCGATCTATTCGATGCTCATACTATCCCCTACTACCGATCAGGATCAGGTGCTTCTAGTGCTTCCCAAACCTCCTACATATTTGGTCTTTCTCCTGGACCCGACTTTATTCTGCCTGAGAAATCTCCCACGGTGATCATCGAGTCGAAGATCGCAGAGGACGGCGGCACAGCTCGAGACAAAGCTGCTCGCATCATCAATACTGCCTATGCTGCCAAACGTCTGGGTTTGCTTCCCTGTGCGGTCGTTGACGGCAGAGGTTGGTCTGAGCGCCCCACTGCACTTGTTGATGTGGTGATGGCTACAGATGGCCGCACCTACTCCCTGTCTACTCTTCGCCATCTTCTCGACATTCCAGAGATCATCGACCTCATACCTAATTAGATCTGTCGCTAAAGCGGTGCCGCTCTAAGTCAATTACCGCTGCGATATCGTGTTTTGGTGCTAGGGCTCATGGACAAGCCTCAACAAATGCGCGAGATGGGGATCCCCAACGTGTGGGAAACCTACATCTCAGTAGACAATGCCGAGATGTCCTTGGCCAAAGCCAAAACCGCTGGCGGCACGCCGATGGGCCCGGTAATGACACCTTTTATGGGAAGCCCTCAACCAAAATGGTGCTGCGCTAAAAAACGAGCACGGCACACTGTGCTGGAATCAGCTCTTTTCCTCTGATGTCGACAAAGCTCTGGGTTTTTACACCGAAGTGCTGGGCTGGTCAGCGGTACCCCTCAACATGGATAACTCAACGGGCATCATGCTCAACAATCATTTGAATGACAAACCTTAAGCACCACTACGGTTTAAGATCATTAAGACAATGCGATCAGACAACGTAAAATAAATTGAATAGAACGCTTTGAGGAAGTGGCGAGTAGAGTGTGAGCGGAGGTCCCGTGGTGCAGTTTGGAGTGCACGCCGGCCTGTCAAGCCGGAGGCCGCGGGTTCAAATCCCGTCGGGACCGCAATAACATAACATACCTGGTCGGGTAGCTCAGTTGGTAGAGCGTCCGCCTGAAAAGCGGGAAGTCACCGGATCGATACCGGTCCCGACCACAACAATAGCTCGCGACCCGGAGCGAACCCCAACCCCGCTCCGGGTCGCGAGCTATTGTTG